>JALTKX010000243.1 GCA_027006055.1 Calditrichia bacterium
AAATAACATCGGTGTGAAACAGGGGCAGGGTATCCAGTTTAAAGGAGACCTGCGCGAGCCTGTTGACCAGTTCGCGGGCTTCGGCTTCGGCTTGTTCCGCTTCCAGCGCGCGCAGGTCATGCTTCCGTAACGTGCAACGGTAGGCGCCGTGTATCCTTTGCATTCCGCGGCCTTCCACGGTATGAAAGGTGGTGCGCAGGATTTCATGCCGTTCAATAAGCAGGTTCAGGCTCTGTTCCAGCAGGGCGGCATCCACCCTGCCGCGAATGCGCACCGCGCCGGGAACATTGTACTGTTTGTTGCCCGGCTCCAACTGGTCTATAAACCAAAGCCGCTGCTGGGCAAAAGAGAGGGGCATGTAACTTTGGCGGGGAACACTTTCTATTTTTGTAAGCTCCGCGCCCGAAACAGCGCTTACGCCGGTCTCGGTTTCATATTCAAAACGCCGGGCCAGCTCCTCGGAACGGGGAGAGAGGAAATCTTCCTTATGAAATTTCTTCCATTTATCGGCCACGGTATTATTGATATTGCGGTGCAGATAAAATTTAAAATCACCCACCATCTGCGAGCTGTCCTTTAAGCCGTCGGTCATTTTCTTTCCGTGATAGGGCTTAAGCATCTCATCGGAAAAGGGGATGTTAAGAAAGGCGCACAAACGCCGGGTTTCAGCCTCCGGCCGGAAAAGGATATCCTCAAAACGGATCATGATGTGCCGCTCGTCCGGGATGTTTTGCAAAAAGTCCAGAATATTTTGATGACTGTTTTGCCAGATAAGCTCGGCCAACTGCTGGCGGTTAAAATCGTGCGGATACTTAAAAAAGTTTTTATCCAGCTTGGCTTCGATAAAGGAGTAGATCATGGCATAGGGATGCCGCAGCAGGTGAATATACAACGGCCGGTCGAAATCTTCCTCGGCCCGCTGTAGAATGGCGGGATCGAGGGCATAGGAGGGTGTTTTGTCGACCAGAAGCCTCTGGCCCAGTCCCTGTTGCATGTAATGATAAAAGTCCTTAACCGATATGTCGCGGGTTTCCATCTCACGCATGGTCTTTTCCGCTTCTTCCGTGGAAAGGCGGTTGATCTCCTTAATGGCCTGGGTGGTCGCTTCCAGCCACAGGGGCAATTTTTGCTCAGTGAAAAAGCGGTGACGCTCTCCCATGCTGTTAAAGGACAGCAAATCCAGTTCCGGCGGTGAAAAAAGACGGTTGTTGCCCGCAAGCATTACCCGCAGCAGGGTAGAACCCGATCGCGGCGGCGAAAGCAGGAAAATAGCCTGTTTATTCTTTCCCTTATGAAGAGGCACTGTTTTGCGCGCGGGGAGCGGTTTAATAATATGGCGGAATTTTTGGACGTCATCCTCATTCAGCCGGTTGCGGGCGGATATGCTGCCGCTGGCCAACACATATTGTTTTTGCTCGGGAAAGGAGCTTTTAAATTTCCTCAGGATTTCCTGAGAGAAGTATTCCTGGGCGAACATGGCAAATTCCGCGATATAGGGCGCCTGGAAAACCATGCCGATATGCAACTTTTGATCCACGATCTCCTGCAGACGGTTTATCAGCACCGCCGCCTTAAGGGAATTGCCTCCCAGGTCAAAAAAGTTGTCATACATGCTGATCCTTGAAATACCCAACACCTCTTTCCATACCTCGGCCAGATAGGATTCCAGGCGGTTGCGCGGAGAAACAAAGCGGGTGTGTCGGCGCCGGTTTTCGATATCGACGTCCGGCAGGGCCCGCCGGTCGATTTTACCGTTGGGGGTCAGGGGAAAGGCATGCAGGGCTATGAAAAATCCGGGCACCATATAGTCCGGCAGGCTCCGGGCAATATGCTGGCGCAGATCATCCGCGGAAACTTCCCGGCCCTCTCCGGCAATGTACCAGGCGACGATGGTCTTTTCCCCGGCATGTTCGCGTACCAGAACAATGCAATCCCGGATGGAGGCATGTTCGCGCAATACCGCTTCAATTTCGCCCAGTTCAATACGGAAACCGCGCACCTTAACCTGATGGTCGATGCGCCCCAGATATTCGATATTCCCGTCGGCAAGATAGCGGCAGAGGTCGCCCGTTTTATACATGCGGTCTCCGGGAAGCGCCGAATAGGGGTTGGCGATAAATTTTTCCGAGGTCAAATCGGGCCGGTTGGCATACCCGCGCGCCAGTTGCACCCCGGCAATGTAAAGCTCGCCGCCCACGCCGGCCGGTACCGGGTTCAGGGCTTCATCGAGTATATAGATTTGTGTGTTGGCGATGGGGCGGCCTATGGGTAGCTTTTTATCGGCCCGTTCCCCGGGGCAGACATAGGCGGTCACATCCACCGCCGCTTCCGTGGGGCCGTACAGATTGATCAGCGTGGCGCCGGGCAGGGTGGTGTAAAATTGACGACTCAGGGCATAGGGCAGGGCCTCGCCGGAACAGATCACCCGCTTAAGGGAAGAACATTCGGCGCTATGCCGGTTTTCCAGAAAGACCTTCAGCATGGGGGGGACAAAGTGCATGGTGGTTACGCCATGGCCGCGGATGGTTTCAATTAAATAGGCACTATCCTTGTGCCCCTCGGCGCGGGCCACGGCCAGGGTGGCACCATACATAAAGGGCCAGAAAAATTCCCAAACGGAAACATCGAAACTGAAGGGTGTTTTTTGCAGCACCACATCTTCCGGCGTAAGGGGATAGCTTTTTTGCATCCAGATTAGCCGGTTGAGGATGCTGCGATGTTCCAGCAGGGTTCCCTTGGGTTTTCCGGTGGAGCCGGATGTGTAGATCATGTAGGCCAGTTGGCGGGGGTCAATCTCCACACGGGGATCGTCCGTCGCTTCATCCGCCAATATCTGAAAACGATCATCCAGTTCCACGGTCTCAATGGCCGCGTTCTCAAAAAGGGCGCTCAAGTCGGGTTGGGTAAGCATCAGCGCCACGCCGGAGTCGGCAAGCATAAACTCGCGGCGCTCGGAGGGGTGATGCGGGTCGAAGGGTACATAGGCGCCTCCGGCCTTTAAAATACCATGCAGGGCTACCACCATTTCCGGCGAGCGTTCCATGCACACCCCCACGCGGGTGTCGCGGCCAACGCCGTGTTTGATCAACAGATGGGCCAGGCGGTTGCCCAGCTCTTCAAAACGGGCGTAACTGATGCGGCCTTCGTCAAACACCAGGGCGGGATGCTCCGGGTTGCGCGCGGCAAAACGGGCCGTGTATTGATGAATGAAGGGCTTTTCCGGGTAGGCCTCTTCCGTCCGGTTCATCTCTTCCAACAGCTTTTTTCTTTCATGGTCCGCCATCAGATCAATTCGACCCAGCTCTGTGCGCGGATTCGTTCCGATCTGTTGAAGCAGAAGGGCAAAGTGTTCCATCATGTGCTCGATGGTAGCGGCCTGAAACAGCCTACTGTTATATTCCATAACCCCTTTTAGCCGGTCATGTCCTTCTTCCATGATCAGCAACAGATCAAACTTCGCCGTGCCTGTTTCAAAATCAATGTTTTCCAGGGAAAGGTCGCCGAAATTAAGCCCGGCGAGGGCGTCGCCCTGAAGCTCAAACATAACCTGAAACAAAGGGGAAACCTGATTGTTGCGCTGGGGCTGCACCTTTTCCACCACCTGCTCAAAGGGCACATCCTGATGGTCATAGGCCCGGAAAGCGCGTTTTTTCACCTCCTCCAGAAAGTCACTGAAGGCTTGCCGCCCGTCGCATTGCGCGCGGATAACCAGGGTGTTTACAAAAAAGCCGATCAGGGCTTCCAGTTCTTTTTTATTGCGGTTGGCAATGGGGATGCCCACGCCAAAATCATCCTGGTTGGAGTAGCGATAGAGCAGGGCCTGAAAGGCGGCCAGCAGGGTAATGAACAGGGTGGCGCCGGAACGTCGTGAAAGCTCCCTCAGTTGTTCCGTCGTACTCGGATCGATTTCAAAGTGATAATGGCGGCCCTCAAATGTTTGCAGGGCCTCGCGGCTGTGATCGAAGGGCAGTTCCAGTAATGTGGGCATCCCTTTTAATTCCGCGCTCCAAAAGTCCAACTGGGCTTCCAGCTTTTTCCTGTCGGCGGCATTTTTTTGCCACCAGGCATAGTCAAAGTACTGAATATCAAGCGGCGGGACGTCGATAGAGTCATCCCCGTTAAAACGGCGGTAGAAACGGGCGGTTTCATTGATAAAAACACCCATGGACCAGCCGTCGGCCACAATATGGTGTATGGTCAGCATCAGGGCATGGCTCTCGGCGTCCATTTCCACAAGGCGGGCTCGGATCAGGGGCGGCACGGCCAGGTCGAAGGGCGTTTGGGCCTCTTCCGTTGCCAGCTCTTCCAGGCTGCGACCGGCAAGTTTCTCTTTTTTTAATGTGATGCGCGTGGCGGGGGCTTTCTTCTGCGAGGGCGCGCCGTTTTCGGTTTCAAAAAAGACCTGAAGAATTTCATGGCGCTCCACCACGGCGTTGATGCTCTTTTCGAGCAGCTCCGCCTTGAGGGGGCCGCTGAATTTCACGGCCGCGCTGATGTTATACAGGGGACTTCCCGGCACCAGCTGATCAAAAAACCACAGTCTTTCCTGGGCATGGGACAAGGGAAGGTCATTGACGTCCTCCCGCTTGGGGATGCCGGTAGTGCTCTTGCCGCCTCCGGCGGCCTTTTTGCGGGCCTGCAATTTCCGTAAAAGAAGTTCGCGTTGCTCGGGACTCAGATTGTGCAGTTTTTTTGAAAGATCACTCATATATTGTTTCGGTTCCTGTCCTTCTATTCATCGTTTAAAAGAGCGTTGAGGTCTTCATCGTTAAGATCGGTCACGTCGCCCAGCAATCCGGCCAGTTCCTCTTCATCGATGCTTTGGGTAAGCGCCTCGGTGATGGCGGCGGCAATACCGTCCACCGTGGGGTTTTCAAACAAAACGCGCAAAGGCACTTCCACGCCGAATTTCTCCTGTATCTGCGACATAACCTGCGTTCCCAGCATGGAATGACCGCCCAGTTCGAAAAAGTTATCATACACCCCCACCTTTTCAATGCGCAACACCGAGGACACAATGGCCGCCAGTTCCTCTTCCGTTTCGGTGCGCGGGGCTACATATTCCGCGCTAAGCTGACCGCGCAGGTCTTCGGGAACCGGCAGGGCGCGGCGATTGACCTTACCCCCGGGGAGCATGGGTATGGCGTCCAGCTCTATAAAGGCCGCCGGAATCATATAGGGCGGCAGTTGTTTTTGCATAAAGGCGCGGATTTCGCTTATTTCCGGCCGGCTGCCCGCCCGGGGACGGAAGTAGCCGACAAGCTGTTTCTCTCCGTGCACATCGGTTTTTACAGCCACCAGCGCTGTTTCCAGATCAGGATGCCCCGCCAGAATATTTTCCACCTCGCCCGGCTCTATGCGGAATCCACGAATTTTTACCTGCTGGTCAACCCGTCCCAAAAACTCAATAAGGCCGTCGCCGTGCATGCGTACCTTATCGCCGGTGCGGTACAGGCGTCCCTGTGGACGGAAAGGGTCGGGAACAAAAACCTTCTTCTCTTCATCGGGCCGCTTGTGGTAGCCCATGGCCAGGTTTTCTCCGCCGATGCAAAGTTCTCCGGGCAGGCCGGGAGGCAGGGGATTGAGATGCCGGTCCAGCACATAAAGCAGACGGTTGGCGTTGGCCGTGCCGATGGGCACGCCCCGGAAACGTTGCGGTAGGGTATCATCGCGGGGCACGTCGTAACAGGTGGCGGTGATTACCGTTTCCGTGGGACCATAGGCGTTGATCAGGCGTACCTGTCCCAGGGAGGAGGACCACCATTGCCTCAGCGCGGCGGGACTCATGGCGTCGCCGCCGGCAATAACCAGGCGCAGGCCGGGGCAGGAGACCGCCGCTCCGCTTTTTTCCAGATAGGCGCACCATTGGTTCCAGTAGGCGGTGGTGGGATTGACCACGGTGAGGCCGTAACGGTTGATCTTGTCGGCAAACTGTTCAACGGACCAGATGTCCTCATCGCGGAGAACAACGGTCGCTCCGGCCGTTAAGGGACTCAAAATC
This sequence comes from Calditrichia bacterium, assembly GCA_027006055.1. GTDB lineage: Bacteria > Calditrichota > Calditrichia > Calditrichales > J004 > J004. The sequence continues at coordinate 6,002 of JALTKX010000243.1, forward strand.
TGTTCCAGGGCGGCGTCAAAGTTCATGGCCGCGAATTGCAGGGTAACATCTTCCGGGGTCAGGGCAAAATAGCCGGCCATATCCGCCGTATGGTCGGCAATGGCCCGGTGACTGACCCGCACGCCCTTGGGCGTGCCCGTGGAGCCGGAGGTATAAATCAGATAAGCGGCGTCATGCTCCCCGGAAAATGGAGGGGATGATTCGGACACGGGGGAAACAACGTCGATAATTTCCGGGTTTTCTCCGGACACTATCTCACCGGCGCGGTCGGCCTGATCCTCTTCGGAAAGCAGCAATACCGCTTCGCTGTCTTCCAGCATAAAGGTAAGCCGCTCATCGGGATAGTTGGGGTCAAGCGGGAGATAGACGGCGCCGTGGGCCATAACGCCCAGCATGGCGGCAACACTAACGGGGGTACGCCGGGCGATGACCGCCACCACGCTGCCCGGAGAGACGCCGCGCGCTTCCAGTTGCTTCCGTGTGCGCATTATTTGATCCTTCAACTCCGCGTAGCTCATTTCCGTGCCGCTGTTTTTAAGGGCGGTGGCCTCGGGGCGAAGAGCGCATTGATCGAGAATGGCCGGTATCAGAAGCCGTTCAGCCTTCACTTGCCTGCTGTTTTCCCGGCCGAGGCGCAGAACGTCCTCCCTTTCATCTTCCGTAAGCAGCGATAGCTGTTCCACGGGCAGTTCCGTATGCGCGCACATTTGGCTGACAATACGCTTAAAATAGCCGATCATGCGCCGTATGGTTTCCGCCGAGAACAGATCGGTATTGAATTCCACCTTACCATCCAGGCCGCCGTCATTTTCCATGAAATTGAAAATCAGGTCAAACTTGGTGGTTTTATTTTCAAACTCGATCAGTTCCAGTTCAACGCCGGGCAGTTTAAGCGCGCCCACGGGCGCGTTGTTAAACACCAGCATGGTTTGGAACAGGGGGGAGTGACTCATGCTCCTTTCGGGGTCCAGCTTTTCCACCAGTGTTTCAAAGGGCAGATCCTGATGGTCGTAAGCGCCAATCATCGTCTCCTTAATCCGTTGCAGCAGGGTGGAAACGGTCGGATTGTCATGCACATCGGCCCGGATAACCAGGGTGTTGATGAAAAAGCCGATCAGGGGCTCGATTTCGGCGCGGTTACGGTTGGCTATGGGGGTGCCCACGGCAAACTCTTCTTGCCCGCTGTAGTGAAGCAGTAGTATTTCAAAGGCGGCCAACAGACTCATGAACAGGGTTACGTCATGACTGTCGGCCAGGCTTTTAAGGGCCGCCGTTTGTTGCGGTTCCATGCGGAATGTGATATAATCCCCGTTATGGCTTTGGTAGGCCGGACGGGGAAAGTCCGTGGGTATTTCCAGCACCGGGGGCAGGCCGCTAAGCTTCTCCGTCCAGTAATCCAGTTGTTTTTGCAGGGTTTTGCCCGAAAGCCATTTACGCTGCCAGGCGGCAAAGTCGGCATATTGTATCTCCAACGGGCTAAAGCGTACCTCTTTCCCCCCGGCCAGTTGCGGGTAAAATTCCATGAATTCCCGGATCAGCACCCCGGTGGACCAGTTATCGGAAACGATATGATGCAGGGTTAAAACCAGAACATGTTCCCCGGCCTTCACCCGGAACAGGCGTATCCGCATCGGGGCCTCTTCCTCCAAATTAAAGGAGTGAGCGGCTTCGGCCCGGATGGTTTGTTGGATATCGGCCTCTTCCGCCAGAGCGATAAGCTCAAAATCCGGCTTATAGTCGGTGTGAACTTTTTGCCGGGCCTCGGCGCCGGCGCTAACAAAGGTGGTACGCAACACTTCATGCTTACGTACAATCAGTTCAAAGGCGCGGCGCAGGGCGTCCACATTCAGTTCTCCGCGAATGCGCACCGGCGAGCAAATGTTGTACAGCGGACTGCCCGGTTCCAACCGATCGAGAAACCACAACCGCTGTTGAGCAAAGGAGAGGGGGAAATCCTCTTCCTTTCCGGAGCGGGGCAGGATGGGCATTTGCGAAAGCTCCACGCCCTGTTCCTGAAGCATCATTTCGAGTACCGCCCTTTTTTCGGGGGGCAGCTTGGCTATTTGGTCGTAAATCGACATGTTTGTTTTCTTTGTTCCTTTAAGTCCCGCGAGCGGCGGTTTGTGGTTAAGAATCTTTTCTTTTCAGCATGGCTTGTATTTCTTCATCGCTCATGTTTTCCACTCTGCTCAGCATGTCGCTCAGCATATCTTCCTGCTGTTCGGTGGTGGCGCGCGCCTGTTCGATCTGTTCGGCCACGCCGGCGATGGTGGGATTTTCAAAAAGGCTTTTTACCGGCACATCCACCTTAAAGCGTTCGCGCATGCGCGAAATAAGTTGCGTGCCCATTAGCGAATTGCCGCCCAGATCAAAGAAATCATCATGAATACCCACCTGTCCGATACCCAAAAGCTGCTGCCAGACGGCGGCGATCTCCTTTTCAAGGTCGGATTGCGGCGCCACATAAGGGGTAGGCAGGTTGGGGCGGTCATACAGGGTACGCTCTTCCGTATCATTTTCCCCCTGCGCGGCCCGTCCGTACTGCCACGTTTCAAAACGCTCATCCAGGTTTTCCACGGAAACGACCGTCTGGCTGATGTGGGTCAGGGAAAAGAGGATATCAAACAGAGCGGGGGCCTGTTCCGGCTTTAAGCCGTGTCCCTGGCCGGCGGGGTCAAACTGCCAGCCGTCCCAGTTAACGCTGATCAGGCCGGGACGCTCCTGGGCCTGGGCCAGGGCGTCCATATAGGCATTAGCCGCGCCGTAAGCGCCAAAACCGTATCCCCCCAAAAGGGCGGAAAGGGATGATTGAAGGAAAACCCACGGTACATTATGATTCCGGGCAAAACGCAGAACCTGTTCACTGCCGCTCACCTTGGCCGTAAAGACCGCGGTATCGGAGGAATCCGCGGCGCTGCCCACGGGGGCTATGATGCCCTCGCCCACAAGCCCGGCGGCATGGATAAGGATATCCGGGGCTTTCTCCCCGGGCCAAACCTTCTCCAGATCGCCTTTCCGGCTCACATCGGCCTGTAAAAAGGATATGCGGCAGCCTCTTTTTTCGGCGCGGGCAAAAATATCCGCCTTGCGTTGCTGTTCCGCGCTTAGCGCGCCGGGAGTTTTCCAGTGGGCGGCTTCCGGAAAACCGGAACGGCTTAACAGATAAAAGCGGGCGCTGCATTTTTGGCTGATATAGTCCACATACAGGGCCGCCAGATTGCCGGTACCTCCGGTGATCAGTACCTCGGGTTGACTCAAACCTTTCCAGAAGGAGTCATCCTCTGCAATCTTCAGGGATTCAAACTCCTGTTGGTACAGTTGCCCTCCGCGCAGGGCGACAATTCTGTTATAAAAAATCCCGCGGTCCATCAGGGCGGGGATTTGTCCTGGACTTTTCCCGTCCTGATCGAGCCAGCTAAAGCTAAAGGCGGGCTGTTCCACAACCAGCGAACGTAACAGAGCGATAAGCGCCGCCGTCTCCGGCCGGCCGTTTTCTTCCGGCAAAACCTTAAAAGCTCCCGTGCTGATCACAAAGAGGTGACGGGGAGTATCGAAACTTAAATCCGACAACAGGGAATGCAGCCGCTTATAATTCCGGCTAAAGCCTTCTTCCGCGCCGATAAAAAAGATCAGCCTCTCCTCCGCTTCCTCACCCTTAAAAGTTTTTAGCGATGAATACTGTTTTTCAAAAACATCCCGTATGTCTCCGGGAATTTCGGCCGGATTGACAAAGGTCGCGGCGCCTTCGCCCGCGGTCTTATCAAAAGACCTTTTCCAGAGTGGCGCGTAAAACCAGTGCCGGGGATTGTCGCTGGAGCTAATAAGCTGCCCGCCGCCTTTGGGAATGGCCAGTAAATAGGGCTTCTTTTCAAAGGGATAGGTGGGCAGGGGAACGCGCCGCCGTTTTTCTTCTCCGAAAAGCATCTCAGTATTAAGCGGCAAACCCGCCAGCCAGAAACGTCCCAGGGTCGTCATAAAAAAGCTTAGCGCGTCGGTATCATCCTGAGGGTGTGGCAGGGATGTCAGCACAACCCGGTTTAACTCCTTGGCCTGATGGCGCATGGCCAGGGAAGCGAGGCTCTTGCCCGGGCCCACTTCAAGCAAAATGCCGTCAAAATCCTGATAAAGCGCGCTGAGATTATCGTTAAAGCGTACCATGGAGCGCAGGTGACGGGCATAGTAGGCCGGCGAGGTGGCTTCATCGTCGCTGATCCAGCCGCCGCTAACATTGGAAAGATAGCTGATTTGCGGTTTTTGCATGGGAATCCGGGCGCATATCTCCTCAAATTGTTTAAGGATGGGCTCCATCATGGGCGAATGAAAAGCGTGAGAGGTATGCAGCGGCCGGGAGTCGATACCCCTGGCTTTTAGGGATTCCGCCACGGCGGCGATGGCTTTTTCCGGGCCGGAAAGCACCGTGGAGCCTTTGCTGTTTACCGCCCCGATTACCACCTCGTCCGAAAGGTAAGCGGCAACGGCGTGTTCATCGAGAGGCACGCTGAGCATGGCGCCCGTCGGCAGGGATTGCATCAATTGGCCGCGCAGGGCCACCAGCTTCAGGGCGTCTTCCAGGGAAAAAACACCGGCCAGGTGGGCGGCCACATACTCGCCGATGGAATGGCCGGCCATGGCCGAGGGGCGAACGCCGAAAGCTTCCCACAGGCGGCTCAGGGCATATTCGGTTACAAAAAGGGCCGGCTGGGTATAGCGTGTTTGCTCCAACCGGGCGGCGGCGGTTTCCCTGTTATCCTCTCCGGGATAAAGAAGTTCACGGATATCAAGGTTTATGTGCGCTTGCAACCGGGCGGCGCATTCATCCACCGCCTGGCGATAGACGGGGTAGCGCTCGTATAAATCCTTACCCATAAACGGATACTGACTGCCTTGTCCGGAAAATAAAAAGGCGATTTTGGGCGGATGGGGCTCTTTTTTATGTCCCATGCCCAAAAGACGCTTGGGGTCGCTTCCGCGCAGCAGTTCCACGGCCTCCCGCCGGGAACGGGCCAGGACAAAGCGCCGTTGTGAAAAGGCCTTGCGGCCCAGGATCAAGGTATGTGCAATGTCGGCGGTCTGTTGTTCCGGGCGCGCTTCAATATGATCCGCCAGACGACGGGTCATGGCCTCCAGCGCTCCGGGCGTTTTAGCGGAGAGCGGGAACAGCCAGGGGCCCCGGCCTTCCCCGCTGTGAGCGGGGGGGGCTTCCTGCAGAATAACATGGGCGTTGGTACCGCCGATGCCAAAAGAGCTGATGGCCGCGCGGCGGGGCAGCCCTTCCCTGGCGGGCCATTCCTCCAGGCGGTTGTTAACATAAAAAGGCGTCTGTGAAAAATCGATTTGCGGATTGGGGCTTTGATAATGCACCGTGGGTGGTATCTGCCTGTGTTGCAGGGCCAGCACGGTTTTTATGAACCCGGCAATACCCGCCGCGGCGTCAAGATGACCGATGTTGCTCTTAACCGATCCGATGGCACAGCTTCCCGCCTGCCACGCATCCTGAGTAAAAATCTGTTTCAGGGCGGCGATTTCAATGGGATCGCCCAGTTCCGTTCCCGTGCCGTGGCACTCTATATAGCCGATATCAGCGGGAGAGATGCCGGCCAGGGCCTGAGCGGTGGCGATAACATCGGCCTGACCTTCCACGCTGGGGGCGGTATAGCCCACCCGTTGTCCGCCATCGTTATTATAGGCCGCGCCCTTGATCAGGGCATGGATGGTGTCGCCGTCCTTCAGAGCGTCTTCCAGGCGCTTAAGCAGCACCACGCCCACGCCGTTGCCGCTTACCGTACCCCGGGCTTTGGCGTCAAAGGGACGGCAATGGCCATCGGGGGAAAGAATCATTCCTTCCTGATATTTATAGCCCTGTTCCTGGGGGATGGTAACCGAGGAGCCGCCGGCCAAAGCCATGTCACAGCTAAAATTCATCAGGTTCTGACAGGCCAGCACAATGGAAACCAGGGAGGTGGAACAGGCGGTTTGTACATCCAGACTGGGCCCGCGTAAATTGAACTTGTAGGAAACGCGGGTGGTTAGAAAATCCTTATCATTGCCGATAGCCAGCTGATAACCCTCGGCGGAGGAGAGTCCCTGCCGCCGGGCGGCCAGATAGCGGTAAAGGTAGGTATTCATGCTTACACCGCCAAAAAGACCGATAAGCCCTTCGGTGGATTCGGCATTGTAACCGGCGTTCTCCAGCGCTTCCCAGGCCACTTCCATAAAAAGACGATGCTGGGGATCGATTATTTCGGCCTCGTGGGGCGTATAATCGAAAAAATAGGCGTCGAAAGCCGTGGGCTCCCGGAGGATACCCCTTCGACGGACATAATGGGCGTCCTGTAGCTCTTCCTGGGGCACACCCGCCTCCCGCAGCTCTTCATCGCTCAGGGTGACGATGGATTCGGTGCCCGAAGCCAGATTTTTCCAAAACTGTTCCAGATTGTCCGCGCCCGGAAATTTACCGGACATGCCGATAACGGCGATGTCCAGTTCCGGGTTAATATGTTCCATATCAGCCATAGTATATTACGGTTTCCTGCGTTGTACCCGCGCGCGCATCTGGGCTGCCCGGGCGGCGGCGTCTTTGGCCTTGCTTGCGCGGTCTTGTGATTTTTCGATGGTCTCTTTCCCGTTACCGCCCCCGGAAAGATATTTGGCCAGGGCATTGATCGTGGGATAACGGAAAAGATCGACAATGTTGACTTCTTTTTCCAGTTCCTCGCTGATTTTATTTTGCACCTGCACTATGCTGAGCGAATGACCGCCCAGATCAAAAAAGTTATCATGAATTCCCACTTCTTCGAGTTGAAGCACTTCCCGCCAGATATCCACAAGCTGTTGCTCCTGCTCGGTTTCGGCCTTGACAAACTGCCGGCGTTGCGCCTCGGGCCTGGGCAGGGCGGCGCGGTCGATCTTGCCGTTGGCCGTTTGCGGAAAAGCCTCAAGGGCGATCACCACGCCGGGAACCATATAGTCGGGCAAGGTTTTATGCAGATCGAAGATCAGGGTGTTTTTATCAAAGGAGGCCGCGTCTTCCGGCACCACCCAGGCCGCCAGTTTTTTATCCCGATCGCCATAGGCCAGCACCAGGGCGTCTTTCACCTGCGGATTGTTTTTGATCTGACTTTCCACTTCTCCCAGCTCAATACGGAATCCGCGGATTTTCACCTGCTGATCCAAACGATCGAGGAAGATCAGTTGTCCCTGGCGGTTGATTATAACCAAATCGCCGCTGCGGTACATACGGCTGCCCGGTTGGCTGTTGAACGGATCGGGAAGGAAACGCTCGGCGCTTAAATCCGGCCGTCCAAGATAGCCGCGGGCCACGCCCATGCCGCCAATGTACAATTCACCCGGAACGCCGGGAGGCACGGGGCTAAGCGTGGCGTCCAGCACATAAAGACGTACATTGTCAATGGCTTCGCCGATGGGCACCGAAACGGCGTCGCCGGCGATTTCGGTAAAGCCGTGGGCGGAAGCGCAGACCGTTCCTTCCGTGGGCCCGTAGGCATTGATCATAAAGCGTCCGGCGCACCACTTTTCCGCCAGGTCGGGCGTTAAGGTTTCTCCGGCGGAGATCAGCGTTTCTATGGAACCCAGTTGTTCGGCGGGCAGCACGCGCAACACCGATGGCGGCAGGGTCGCTACGCTGATGCTTTGTTTTTTAATGTAGTCCAGTAATTCCAGTCCGCTGGCCTGGGTCGCCTTGTCGATCAGCACCAGAGTCGCGCCGCTGAGCAGCGTGGTGAAAATCTCCGAGGCGGCCGCGTCGAAGCTGATGGAGGCGAACTGCAACAGCCGTGATTTTTCCGTGATGCGGAAGGTTTTAATCTGGGCACGGGCCAGGTTGTAGAGATTGCGGTGACAGACCATGACCCCCTTGGGTTTACCGGTGGAGCCGGAGGTGTAGATGACGTAGACCAGATTGTCCGCGGTCATGCTGCAATTCGGGTTACTATCCGGCAAATCTTCCGGTATATCCGTATCAATGTTTATCAGGGGAATATTTTCAAAATTCAGTTGAGGGCTTGTTTCATTGTCGGAAAGGATGCCGACAACCCCGGCGTCTTCAGCCATGTAACGGATGCGCTCCGTCGGATAATCGGCGTCCAGGGGCAGATAGGCCGCACCGCTTTTCAAAATACCCAGTATGGCAGCTATCATTTCCGGCGAGCGCCTGAGGGACAGGCCAATGATATCGTCGGTTGTAACGCCTTTTTCACACAATAAACGGGCTATTTTGTTGGCCCGGGCGTTCAGGGCGCCATAACTGACGCTTTTATCGTTTAAGACCACGGCTGTGCGGTCGGGGTCTTTTTGAACAATCGCCTCAAATGCGGCGTGGATGGAGGGGATATCCCCGTAGTGTTCTTCCCTGCTGTTGAGCAGGGCCAACAGCTTGCGCTCTTCCCCGGCGTCCATCAGGGTATATTCACCGATGCGTTTTTCCGAGTGTTCGGCGATCTCGGACAGTAAAAACATAAAACGATCCAGCAGGCGCCGGGCGCTTTCTGTTTCGAAAAGGTCGGTGTTGTATTGCAGGGAGGCGCCCAGGCCATCATCCACCTCGGCCATAAGCATGGTCATGTCAAAGGGCACAACACGGTCCTCGATGGCAATGGACTCCAGGGTCAGGTCTCCCAGCTTCATAGAGCCGCCTTCTTCGGCCACGGCCAGCCCGGACATACCCGACTCATGCAGCAGATAGGCTTTTTGGTAGACAAACATCACCTGAAAAACAGGCGTGCGGCTGGGGTCCCGGCGCGGTTTAAGCTGCTCCACAAGCAGGTTAAAGGGATAGTCCTGATGCTCCAGGGCATCCAATACGATATCGCGCATTTCCGTCAGATAGGCGGTAAAGGGTTTGTCGTCGCGCACGTCGCTGCGCAGGGCAACGGGATTGACAAAATAGCCTAGCAAGGGAGCAAACTCCGGCTTGGTGCGCCCGGTGGTTGCCGTCCCGATGATGATGTCGTTCTGGGCGGTGTATTTGTGCAGCAACACCTTAAAGGCGGAGAGCAACAGAGCATAGAGTGTTGTTCCATGCTTTTCGGCCAGTTCTTCCAGCTTTTTGCGGGTGGCGCCATCCACCTTGGCTGTTTCCGTCAAGCCCTTATAGGTTTGAATGGGCGGCCGGGGCTTGTCCGTATGCAGGTTCAGGATGGGCAGGGGATCGGCTAGCCGCTCGCGCCAGAATTTTAGATGGCGCTTGCCTGTTTTTCCGGCCAGTTCGCGGTTCATCTGACGCGCGTAATCCAGATAGGTGAACTCTATCGGCGGCAGATTGTTTTGCCCGTTAGCGGAATAGATTTGGTTCAGCTCATACATAAAAATAGCCAGCGACCACATATCCGATATGATATGGTGGGCCACATATAAAAATATCTGACTGCCGTCCGCTTTTTGGAAAAGGGTTATGCGCGTCAGCGGGTCTTTTTCCAGATCGAACGGTTTGTGAATCTCGGCCTCGAAGCGTTTTTTAAAGGCGGCTTCGTCCAAATCCGAAACGTCCACCACACTGAGGATGTCCATGGGCTTTTCGTGTATAAGCTGCTCGGGTCTGCCGTTTTTGGCGATGAAGTTGGTGCGTAAAACCGCATGGCGCATGCTCATGGCGTCCAGGGATTTTTTAAGCAGGGGGATATCCACCTTGTCGGCAATGCGCACGGCATAAACCTGATTGTAAATGCTGGAGGGCGACAACTGGTGCTGGAACCACATGGCCCGCTGCCCGTGGGATACGGGAAATTCCTCTTCATTTTCCAGAATGTCATCCGCCTCGGCGAACTCTTCGTCCAACAGTTGTTCCAGCATATTTACGGCCAGATCGCGGATGGAAGGTCCTTTCAGCAAGGTGGCGATGGCCAGTTGGGTTCCCAGGCTGGTTTCCACGCTGTTTTTCAGTTCAATAGCCATAAGCGAATCGAGCCCCAGGCTGTTCAACGGTTTGTCGTCTTCCAGTTTTCCGGGGGGAACGCTGAGTACCTTGGCTATCTTTGTTTTTAAATAATTGACCATCATATCCATGCGCTCCTCATCGGAAAGGGGAGCCAGCATTTCCGGCGTGATGGCATCCCGGCCGCCGCCCCGGGCAGCCTTGCGCTGATCTTTGAATCGCAGGTAAAGGCGGGGAATGCGATCCTCGGGGAAGGGGGCCAGAAATTCGGGCCAGCTCACGGGAGTGATGATCAGATGGAAACGTTTGTTCGTCAGGGCATTTTCCAGGATACGTAATCCGTATTGTGGTTCGATGGAACCCGCGCCGGGAATGGATATCGCCTCGTTGCGGGCGGCCATACCCGTGGCCCATAAGCCCCAATTGATGGTTATCATTCGCGGATGCTCCTTGTTGGCCCATTGCCCCACGGCGTCCATAAACATATTGGCCGCCGCGTAGTTGGCCTGGCCCGGATTGCCAATGGTGGCCGCCACGGACGAAAAGTTGACGATGAAGTCGGGTTTAATTTCCCCGGAAATTTTACTAAGGTTAAAACTACCGGCAATCTTGGGCGGCAGCACCTTTAGAAAAGCCTCCCTTTCAAAGTTAAGCACGCCGCTGTCGCTTAAAACACCCGCCGCGTGGAAAATGCCCTTAATGGCCCTGTCCCGGTGCCGTTGCAACAACAGCCCGCTCAGGGCTTCATAGTCCGCAACGTCAACCGCGCCGGTATCGACGGAAATACCCCGTTCGCGCCAGACGTTCAGTTTCGCGGCGGTTTCTTCATCCGGCGCGCGACGTCCGAGCAGCAGCAGATGCCGGGCGCCCTTGCCAATGAGCCACTCCGCCAGCAGCATCCCCAGGTCGCCCAGGCCGCCTGTAACTACATAGCAACCGTTTACATCGATAAATTCAGCGGCGCGGGCGCGCTGCTCCTTATCGGCTTTCATTTTTACAACGATCTTACCGATATTTTTTCTCTGGGCCATATAGCGGAAGGCGTCCACCACCTGCGTTGCCTCAAAGGACGTATGGGGTAAGGGCTGTAAGGCTCCCCGTGAAAAATGATCCATGATCTCCGCGAGCAGTTCGCTGATCAGTTCCGGTTTATCGCGGGAAACCATATCCAGATCAATGGCATGATACGAAAGATTATTGCGGAAGGGATACATATCAATTTGACTGTTCTGGAAGAGGTCGGTTTTCCCGATTTCCAGAAAACGGCCGTAGGGACGGAGCAGGGCGATGCTGCGGGGGATAAATTCCCCGGCCAGCGAATTGAGCACCATGTCCACGCCTTCACCGTTTGTTTCATCCATCACCTGGCGGGCAAATTCCAGAGAGCGGGAACTCATCAAATGGGTAACGCCCATATTGCGTAAAAAGGCATGCTTCTCCTCGCTGCCCGCGGTGGTAAAAACTTCGGCGCCAATCATCTGGGCAATACGGATGGCCGCCTGGCCCACGCCACCGGCTCCGGCATGGATAAGAACCCGTTCACCCTTGCGCAGGCGACCCAGGTAAACCATGGCGTAGTAGGCGGTCAGATAGGTGATGGGCAGGGTGGCCGCTTCGGTAAAGGAAACCTTTTCCGGTTTGTGCGCCAGAAGACGGGCGTCGGTCAGGGCATATTTTCCAAAGGTGTGCGGCGCAATGCCCAAAACGGCGTCGCCTTCCTTAAAAGCGGTTACGCCTTCGCCCACGGCGCTGACGATACCGGCGCATTCCGATCCAAGAGGTATGGGGCCGCCGGGATAGAGTCCCAGGGCTTCCAATACATCGCGGAAATTCAAGCCGGCGGCAACGACCTCTATTTCAATCTGTCCCGCGGAGGGCCGTGTCCGCTCCACTTTTTCATAGTTAAGGGCGACCAGGCTGCCAGGGGTTTGTATATTTAAACGGTAATTGCCGTCGGGAAGGGTAAGCGCCGAGCTCCCGGATGTTTCTTCCCCGTGCATTTCACGGGCCCGGTCAAGACGGGCGGTATAACGTTTTCCGCCATGCAGAAGCAGTTGGTCTTCCCTGTGGTCGGCTAAAATCTGTGTAATAAGTTCATCCGCCTGTTCGCCGGCATTATCGAGGTCGATTTTCATACAGTGCAGTGTCGGGTTCTCCGAGGTAACAACCCGGCCAAACCCCCAAAGGCTGCTTTGGGCAAGGGAAACGTTATGGGCTTCCCCCTCAAGGATGCGCGCCTTTTCCGTTACAAAGGCCAAACGGGGACGTTTTTTGAGCGGCTGTTCCAACAGGCTTTGCGTGGCATAAAGAGCGGAAAGCAGCAACTCCTGTTGACCGGCAAGAAGATTTTGAGGTTCCAGCAGCTCATTGGCCGGCGCGTCCAGCCCCAGTAAAAACAGCACTCCCTTAAAGGGCATGGCGGGATTTTCCGGTATGGCCTGCATGACCTTAATATAGTCTTCCTTTTGATCCAGGCGGACGCCATAGAGAAATTCGTCAATACGGGAGAATTCATCCGCGGGCCGGGCGATATAAACTTCGTGTCCTCCTGCCTTTAAGCGGGTGGCGACTTCTTTTCCCAGGGGATGTTTATCCATATAGATCAGCCAGACGCCGGGCGCCTCTTCCATAAGCCTGGTGGCGTCGGACAGCGCCAGCGGCGCTTCTTCCCATTCCAGTTTATAGTACCAGTCGGACAGGTCCAACGCTTCCTTTTGCCCGAGACGTTGTAGTTTTAGTCCCTTCACCTCGGCCAGCAGCGTGCCCTCGCCGTCATAAAGGGTCACATCACCTGTTATGGCCCTCATATCCTTTTTGATTTCACTGCTCAAACGGGCGTGGGCCCAAACCTCGGTTGCCGGAGAGGCATGCAGGGTAAACCGCTCAATATGCACCGGCATGTAGGTAGAGTTGTCCTCCTTTAGCGTCTCTATCATCGTGGCGGACAATACCTGGAGCCCCGCGTCCAAAAGGGCTGGGTGAATGGTGTAGTCGTTACCGGCGCCGGCTTTTTCCGCATCGATGATTACGCGGCCCAGGGCCTGGCCGTTACCGTTCCAGATTTCGCTGATGGCCTGGAAGGCGTCGGTGTATTGCAGACCCCGTTCATGCAGCCTGGCGTACAGGTCGGTTGTGTCCAACTGATTGGGGCATTGGGCGCGGAGCGTATCGAGGGTTACCGTTTTTGATTCCGCCGGATGCGCCCGCAGGGTGCCCATGGCGTTCATGCTCCAACGCTCCATCTCCGCCTCGCGACTCAGGCTGAAAATTTGCACGTTGCCATGCTGATCTGTATAGGGCGTATAGACGAGATGCACGGGTTGTTCATCCTCGGAGAGGAACAGGGCTTTGAATATATTAAAATCTTCCAGGGAGACAGCCTGTCCGTTGTTTTCGGGAAAGGCGTTTATGGCCTGTTCAATATAGGCCGTGGCCGGGAAGACAACCGATTCCTGAATTTTATGACCCTTCAGCCAGGGCAGACGGTCGGTATCCAAAGTGGTTTTATAGAGCCATTTTCCCTGCATCATGGGGTCGCGCAGCGGCATCCCCGTTAGCGGGTGGCCTCCGCTGAAGCCGTTTTGCGGCCTTTTAAAAATCGGCGCGGTCATCGGGTCGTTATTTTTCAGGTTAAACCAATAGCGCTCCTTTTGCCAGGGATAGGCGGGCAGGGGGCGGTATTGGACGCCGGCGGGATAGACCTTGCGCCATTTTATATCCAGTCCTTTTGTATAAAGGGCTCCCAGGGCGCGATACAGGGTCTCCTGCTCGTCTTCCTTACGTTTAAGGGAAAAAAGTATGGTGGCGTTTTTTCGTGCCGCGCTGAAGCATTCGCGAACGGCGCCGCCCAAAACGGGATGGGGGGCCAGTTCCAGCACCAGGCTGTAGCCGTCTTTTATGATGGCGTTCATGGCGTCGGCAAAGCTGACCTGCTCGCGTATGTTGCGGCTCCAGTAGACCGGGTCATAATCTGTTTCCACGCTGCGTTGGCCGCTAAGGGTGGAGTAAATGGGGATGATGGGCTTATGCACCCGGATGCCTTGCAGCAGATCGACCAGTTCCTGCTTAAAGGGTTCCATGTGCGGACTATGGAAGGCGTAATTCACCCTCAGCATCTTGGTATAAACGCCTTCGGCGTCCAGCCGGGCGATTACTTTTTCCAGTGCTTCCGGCTCCCCGGAAAGTACGGTGTTTTCCGGACTGTTATGGGCGCCTATGCCTATTTTATCCTCAAAGCCGCGGATGGCTTCCCGGGCCTTTTCCACGGGCAGGGCCACGGAAGCCATTTTGCCAAAGCCGGTGGCGCGCTGCATTAATTTACCGCGATGATAGATTACCTTTACCGCGTCCTGCAGGGAAAGCGTTCCGGAAACATAGGCGGCGGCCACCTCGCCCACCGAGTGCCCCACCACGGCGGCGGGGCGGATGCCCCAGGATTCCCAAAGACGGGTTAAGGCCACCTGAATGGCAAAAATAGTGGGCTGGGCCACTTCCGTTTCTCCCACGCGGGTGGTTTCCTCATCACGCCGCAACTCTTCCATAATCGACCAGTCGGCATATTTGGAAAAAAACGTGTCTATCTGTTCCAGCGCCGCGCGGAAAACCACCTCTTTTTCCATAAGCTGGCGTCCCATGGCGTGCCATTGCGGCCCCTGCCCGGAATATACGAACAGCAGACGGTTGGCGGCATTGGCTTCCGTGCTGCTGCGGATGATGGCCGTGTTTTCATCGTTGAAATTTTCCAGCATCTCTATCAGCGTCTCGCGCTTGCGCGAGACAAGGGCCGCGCCGTAATCCAGATGGCTGCGATGGGCGGCGGCGGAGTAGAGGAAGTCCCAGAGGGCTTCGGGAGTTTGACAATCATCCCCTTTAAGAGCCCTGGCGTAGGAGGCGGCCATGTCCCGCAGCGCCGAAGCGCTGTGGGCGGAAAGGGTCAGCAAAAAGGGACGCTCCTCTTCCGCCAGATTGCGTTCCACCTCTTTATCCAGGGTTTCAGGCGCTTCCTGCAAAACGATATGGGCATTGGTACCGCCAAAACCGTAGGCGCTGACGCCTCCTATACGCGGGCCTTTGTTGTGCGTCCAGGGCATGGTTTCCGTGGCGATACTGATGTGCGTGTTTTCCAGCCGGATATGAGGATTCAGTTTTTTAAAATGAAGATGCCTGGGGATGGTTTTATGCTCCAGGGCCAGGACGGTTTTCAATAAACCGGAAATACCGGCGGCGGATTCCAGATGGCCGATGTTTGTTTTAACCGATCCGATAATCAGCGGCGTTTCTTCATCGCGTCCGTCCACCATCACCGCTTTCATGGCTTCGGTTTCAATGGGGTCGCCCAGGGGGGTGCCGGTGCCGTGGGTTTCAAAATAGGATACTTCCGAGGGTTGCACGCCCGCGTCTTCCAGAGCCAGGCGGATGCATTCCTGCTGGGCCAAACCGTTAGGGGCGGTGATGCCGTTGCTGCGCCCGTCCTGATTGACGGCGCTTCCGCGTATCAGGGCGTGGATCGTGTCGCCGTCCTTAAGCGCGTCCGAAAGACGCTTTAAAATAACAACGCCCACGCCGTCACCGCGCACATAACCGTCGGCATCGGCGTCAAAGGTTTTACAGCGGCCGTTGGGCGACATCATGCGGGCCTGGGAAAAGGTGATGGTGATGTCCGGGGCCAGAACCAGGTTAACGCCGGCGGCCAGTCCCATGTCCGTTTCTCCGCGGCGCAGACTTTGCACGGCATTGTGTACCGCCACCAGCGAGGAGGAACAAGCGGTATCCATGATAAAGGACGAGCCTTTCAGGTTGTAAATATAGGAAAGGCGGTTGGCGGCAATGCTAAAGGCATTTCCCGTGCCCGAATAGGCGTCCAGGGCGTCGAAATCCCCCACCTGAAGACGCAGATAGTCGGCGCCGCTGATGGCTACAAATACACCGGTATTGCTTCCGGAGATTTTCTCCAGGGTGTAACCGGCATGTTCAAAGGCTTCATAGGAAACTTCCAGCAACAACCTTTGTTGGGGGTCCATGTGGGGCGCCTCCCTTGGAGATATGCCGAAAAACCGCGGATCAAACTTATCCTCATCGTCCACAAAGCCGCCCCAGCGGGTAATCATTTTCGAAGGCGTGCCGGGGTTGGGGTCATAAAAGGCCTCCACATCCCAACGCCGGGCGGGAACCTCGCTGATGCAATCCACACCGTCGGCCAGATTTTTCCAGAACTCTTCGGCATTTTTAGCCTTGGGCATGCGCAGGCTGTAGCCCACGATGGCAATGGGTTCGTTGGCGTCGCCCCCGGAGGAACGGCGGGTTTTTAGCGAGGGCGCGGCCTCTTCCGATTGCAGGAACCGGGAAAGGTCTTCAATATTCGGATAATCCCAGATAAGGGTAGGGGAGAGGGGACGGTCGATATATTCTTCCAGATCGCCCACCAGGCCGATGGCCTGAGCGGAATCCAGTCCATAGCTCACAAAAGGCTTGCGTATATCGATTTCCGCCTTTTCAACCCCCAGCGTTTCCGCAAGGTGATTGACCAGCCACGATTCTATTTCCCTGGCGGTTTCGGTTTTGCTCTTGGCGCTATCGGCATCGCTCTCTTTTCTTTCTTCGCCGAGCGGTGCGTCCCCGGTTACCGTTTCTTCTTCCGCCTCTACAAGGGCCGCTTCCGAGATGGAGCTGCTGCCCTGCCAGGTATGCACCACCTTAAGGGTGCCTTCAAGATATTCCGCTTTAACGGCATGGCGCTGAATTTTACCGCTTGATGTTTTGGCAATGGTGCGCGCCTTGATCAAAACGATGGTATGCACGCGTATATCGTTTGTTTCCGTAACAATCTGCCGTATGGAGGATACAATCTCTTCCAGGGGAAGGTTTTTGCCCTGGCGCACCTCGGCCACGATGACCAGCTTTTCCTGGGAGTCTTCTTCAATGGAAAAGGCGGCGGAACATCCGGGGCGTATATCGGGATGTTCGTTTTCCACCAGAAATTCAATATCCTGGGGATAGTAGTTGCGCCCGCGGATAATGATCAGATCCTTTACCCGGCCGGTGATGTAAAGATTGCCGTCCACAAAGCAGCCCAGATCGCCGGTACGCAGAAAAGGCCCTTCATTCGTATCCCTGGTATAGGCCTGGAAGGTTTCCCGCGTGGCGGTTTCGTTTTTCCAGTACCCCTGGGAGACGTTGGGACCCTGCACCCACACCTCGCCGGCCCGGCCGGGAGCGACTTTTGTTAAGGTTTCGGGGTCAACAATTTCCACGCGCTGGTCGGCAGGGGTTACGCCGCAACTGACCATGTTCTGGGCGTCGGGATGATTGGCGTCTACCACGGTAACCTTGTTCCGGCGCAGGTCTTTCAGATTCAGGTTGGTATAGGGAGGCGTTTTTTTACAATCCACGCCGGTAACATACAAAGTGGCCTCGGCCAGTCCGTAGCAGGAAAGGAAGGCCTCTTTTTTAAAGCCGTTGCCCTTAAAGGTCTCGTAAAAACGTTCCACCGTTTCGTAGCGCACGGGTTCGGCGCCGCTAAAGGCCACGCTCCAGTTGGAAAGGTCCAGGGTATCCAAATGTTTGGGGGTGACTTTTTTTACGCAAAGGTCATAGGCAAAGTTAGGCCCGCCGGATACAACTTGTTTGCTTTTTATTTTACTGATGGCTTCCAGCCAGCGCAGGGGACGCTGCAAAAAATGAATGGGCGAAAGCAGGGTGGTGGGCATGCCGCCGTAAATCGGTTGAATGATGCCGCCGATCAAGCCCATGTCATGATAGATAGGCAGCCAGATAACGCCCTCGGTATCGGCGGAATAGCCAAAGGCGTCATAGATATCGGCGGAGTTGGCCAGCAGGTTTTCATGGGTCAGGATAACCCCCTTGGGCAAGCCGGTGGAACCGGAGGTATATTGCAAAAAGGCGATGGTCTGCGAGTTTATTTGCGGATCGCGCCAATTTTCCGCCATGTGGTCGAGCACGTCATCGGAGGAAATCCACAGAAGGTCGCCTAAATCCTGTGCGTCGGCCATACCGGTTTTACTGGCGGTAAAAAAGTTCATGGTGGTGCGGAATTTGCGCAGGAAAGGCAGTTTTTCCATGGAATCGGAGAAGCGGCTGCCCAGTTTTAAAATGCGTATCATGTACATAATGGTATCGTTGGTCAGCGCCACGGTAGCGCGCGCATCGCGTACAATAGCCTGAAGCCGGGGCAGGGTACGGTTCAGCCTGTTGGGGTCCGGCGGATAGGCCGGCACTGCTATAACGCCGGCATAAAGGCAGCCGAAAAAAGCGATGATATAGTCCAGCCCCGGAGGATAGAGCAGCAGCGCGCGCTCGCCCTGCAGCCCGCGTTGTTGCAGCATGGCGGCAAAGGCCCGCGCCCTGCGGTCGAGGTCGGCAAAAGAAAGGCGCACTTCCTTTTTGTTACCATCCGTTAAAAAGGTAAATACACGCTCATCTTCCTTGGTCGCGGCGCGCCATTGCACCAGTTCCACAAGTGTAGAAGGACGAAAACGGGGGTCTTGAAAATTTTTCTCAGCCATAATATTCCTTTATGGGGCTTAAGGTCTTTGGGTCTCTATTTTTCCTTTTGAATTTTTGCCAGGTAACGCCGTGCCGCGCTTTAAACGAACGGCTGAAGGCGGAAAGATTTTTGTAATCAAATAATTCAAAAATTTGTCCCGGCTTAAGTTTTTTCTCAAACAGTAAAATGGTTTCGTAGTGGGAAAGCAGTTGTTGCTTGAACTCCCGGAAATTGAGTTTAAAATATTGTTTAAACTCTTTTCTCAGGTGGGAGGGGGAGATGCGGATATTTTCGGCGATATCCTCTATGGTTATCCGGCGGATGGGCGCCCGTTCCATGAACCGTAAAATTCTTTCCGCGCGCGGAGGCAGATTTTGGCGATCGATACCCGCAAAGTGCGAAGGTATGCGCCGCCAGTGATTCCGGGCCTCCTCTTCCAGGGTGTCCGTTAATTGAATGTGACGCTCTTGTCCTAAAAACACTTTTCCTACTCCCGCTTCGGCAAAGTCCAGGAAATCGTTTTGCCGCAACGCTTCATTGTAATAAATCGTCGTCAACATAGGATGACGGTAACGAAGCATCCTCAGCCTCTCCGCCAGTTCCGGGTTCATGTTAACCGTACAGATCAAATACTGAATCTCGTCGTGACGTATCCAATTGTTCAGTTGGTCAAAAGGCGTTGCCGTTTCCTGCGCATAATGGATATCCCAGCCATCAACGCCACGCAACACTTTTTGAATGTCATCCAACTGCTCCTGGCTGCTATAATAAACCAATAGAGATGGCAAAATTCCTCCTTGAATTTTGGCAGACTTCAATATGTGTATTTTTTATTCCGTATACTTAGAATATTTTGAGGAAAATAGGCTTACTTAACCCCACTTATTTTCTCAAAGCAAACTTCCTGCAAATATACAATATTCATTGTGACTAATGTCACCTTTTTTACCTTTTCTGCTTACCGTCTATCCATTCGCAGATAAATTCGTTCCTTCCGCGCGGAAATCCGCCTTAATCGCGGCGTTCCCTCAGCTCGACACAAATAAAATCTAAAATTAATTCCTTTATATTATTTTTCTTGCTAAATTTCCCTCTTGTGATTTTTGACAATATCATTGTAATGAAAGGAAGGTTTGACGTGTCCGGTAAATATGTTTATCTGTTTGGTGACGGTAAGGCCGAGGGCCGTGCCGATATGAAGCTGCTGCTGGGCGGCAAGGGAGCCAATTTGGCGGAAATGTCCAGTCTGGGTATTCCCGTGCCCGCGGGGTTTACCATCTCCACCGAAGTATGTACGCACTATTATGAAAATAACTACTCCTACGAGGATGCGGTGGTAGAGCAGGTTAAGTCCGGCGTGGTCCATGTGGAAAAGGTAATGGGCGTAAAATTCGGCGATGTACACAATCCGTTGCTGCTCTCCGTGCGTTCCGGCGCGCCTGCCTCCATGCCCGGTATGATGGATACCGTGTTGAATCTCGGGCTTAATGATGAAACCGTTCAGGGTATCATTGAGCAGTCGGGCAATCCCCGCTTTGGCTGGGACTCCTACCGCCGTTTTGTACAGATGTACGGCGATGTGGTTATGGGGCTGAAACCCGAGTCCAAGGAAGAGGAAGACCCCTTTGAGGTTATCATCCATCGGATGAAGGAAAAAAGAGGCGTTACGCTGGATACCGAACTGACCGCGGATGACCTGAAGGAACTTGTTGAGCTTTTTAAGGCGGAAATTAAAGAACGTACCGGCAAGGAATTTCCCACCGATCCCTGGCAACAGTTGTGGGGCGCCATCAGCGCGGTTTTCAGTTCCTGGAATAACCCCCGCGCCATAACCTACCGTAAATTGAACAATATCCCCGCCGAATGGGGCACGGCTGTAAACGTGCAGGCCATGGTGTATGGCAACATGGGCGATGACTGCGCCACGGGCGTGGCCTTTACGCGCGACCCGGCCACGGGCGAAAAAATATTCTTCGGCGAGTTTTTGGTTAACGCCCAGGGTGAAGATGTGGTTGCCGGCGTGCGCACGCCTCAACCGCTGAACAGTACAACCCGGCGCGACGATTCGCTTAAAACGCTGGAAGAACTGATGCCCTCTGCCTATGCCGACCTGGTAAAAATATACAAAGAGCTTGAAAACCATTACCGCGATATGCAGGACATAGAGTTTACCATACAAAAGGGCAAGCTGTGGATGCTGCAAACCCGTACCGGTAAGCGTACCGCCGCCGCCGCCGTGCGCATTGCCGTGGAAATGTTTGAGGAAGGCATGATCGACAAGGAAACGGCCGTTATGCGGGTAGAACCGGAGCAGTTGGATCAACTACTGCATCCCACCTTCGATCCTTCCGCGCAAAAAGAGGTGATCACCGAAGGTTTGCCGGCGTCGCCCGGCGCGGCCACGGGGCGCATTGTTTTCCATGCCGATGACGCCGAGGAATGGGCCGCGCGCGGCGAGGATATCATTTTGGTGCGCATAGAAACCTCCCCCGAGGATATCGGTGGCATGAACGTGGCCAAGGGCATTTTAACCCAGCGCGGCGGAATGACTTCGCACGCGGCGGTTGTGGCCCGGGGCATGGGCACCTGTTGCGTGGCCGGTTGCGGCGCCCTTAAAATCGACTATAAGACAAAAACAATGACCGTAGGCGATAAGGTGTTCAAGGAAGGCGACTGGATTTCCCTGGACGGGTCGGAAGGACTGGTGCTCGAGGGCAAGGTGCCCACGGTGGAGCCCAAGCTTTCCGGTAATTTTGGTAAGCTGATGTCCTGGGCGGATGATATCCGCACCATGAACGTACGCACCAATGCCGACACGCCGCATGATTCCGAGGTGGCCCGTAATTTCGGCGCCGAGGGTATCGGTCTGTGCCGTACCGAACATATGTTCTTTGAGGGCGACCGTATCAAGGCCGTGCGGGAAATGATTCTGGCCGACGACGAAGCGGGCCGGCGCAAGGCTCTGGAGAAACTGCTGCCCTATCAGCGCGATGATTTTTACGGCATCTTTAAGGCGATGCATGACCTGCCGGTAACGGTGCGCACCCTGGATCCGCCTTTGCATGAGTTTTTGCCCCATGAGGAAGAAAATCAAAAGATCATGGCCGGGGAAATGGGCATTAGCGTGGAAGAGGTGAAAGCCAAGGTGGAAGCTCTGCATGAGTTTAACCCCATGCTGGGACACCGG
Organism: Calditrichia bacterium; assembly: GCA_027006055.1. Classification (GTDB taxonomy): domain Bacteria; phylum Calditrichota; class Calditrichia; order Calditrichales; family J004; genus J004. The sequence goes on from JALTKX010000243.1 coordinate 27,581, forward strand.
GGCTGCCGTTTGGGCGTAACCTACCCGGAAATTACGGAAATGCAGGCCCGGGCTATTTTGGAAGCGGCCTGCCAGTTAAAAACCGAAGGCGTCAATGTGCTGCCTGAAATTATGATCCCTCTGGTGGGGACAAAGGCAGAACTGGCCGATCAGAAAAAAGTTGTGCTGAAGACCGCCGAAAAAGTGATGAAGGAAAAAGGCGTCGAGGTCGACTTTTTGGTGGGAACCATGATCGAAATACCCCGCGCCGCGCTCACCGCCGATAAGGTGGCCGAGGAAGCGGATTTCTTCTCCTTTGGCACCAACGACCTGACACAGATGACCTTTGGCTACAGCCGCGATGACGCGGGTAAATTCCTGAAGGAATATGATGATAAGGGTATCCTGCCGGATGATCCCTTCCAGTCTCTCGACCAGGAAGGCGTGGGACAATTGGTGGAAATGGGCGTTGCCAAGGGCCGTAAAACCAAGCCGGAGCTGAAAACGGGAATTTGCGGCGAGCACGGCGGGGATCCGCGTTCCATCGAGTTCTGTTACCGCGCCGGTCTTAACTACGTAAGCTGTTCTCCCTACCGTGTGCCCATCGCGCGGCTGGCGGCGGCTCAGGCTGTGTTGATCAATAAAAAATAAGGTTGTGCCTGTACGGACAATCTTGTAAAATTAAGGAGGGTTTAGACATACCGTTTACACCCTCCTTTTTTTTTGCCTGATTAATGATAGAGCTAAGATGAAACGCATACTGATTTTACACACCGGCGGCACCTTTGGCATGGTGCCCATGGAACCCGATGAGATTCTGGTGCCGGGAAATCTGCAATCGGAATGGCTGAGCCAGGTTCCGGAGATTGCCGGGCTGGCCGAAATAGATGTGGAAATTCCCTTTAATATGGATAGCTCCAATGTGAGCCCCCGGGAGTGGGATATCCTGGTGAAGACCCTGGAAGCGAAGATGGATGATTATGACGGATTTGTTATCATCCATGGGACGGACACCATGGCCTATACCGCTTCGGCGCTGTCCTTCAGCATGCTTAACCTGAGCAAGCCGCTTATTCTTACCGGAGCGCAGCGTCCCCTGGCCCGTTTGCGCTCGGATGCGCGCGGCAACCTGATAGACGCCATTGAGATTGCCACCATGGATATCCCGGAAGTGGCCATTGTTTTCGGCCAGTCCGTTTTACGCGGAAACCGCGCCGTAAAGAACAGCATCAGCAGCTACGACGCCTTTGTTTCGGCCAATTATCCCCTGTTGGGCCGCATCGGGCTTAATGTGGACTTGTACCACCGGAACATGCTTAGGCCGGAAGGCGCGTTGCGGGTTTTGCCGGGGTTTTCCGATGAGGTGATGCCCATTTACCTCTTTCCCGGAAGCGATCCCCGTCTTTATGATCCCCTGCTGAACTCCCGCGTGAAAGCCTTTTTGCTTATAGGTTTTGGCGCGGGCAATATCCCGGAAAATGACAAAAACTGGCTGCCCTTTATCCGCGGGGCCGGCGAACAGAACAAGGCGGTCTTTATCGGCAGCAGCAGTCTGCACGGAAAGGTGGACCTGGAACTGTATGCCGGGGCGCGGGAAGCGCTGCGGGCGGGCGCCCTGGGCACCCGGGGCATGACCAAGGAGGCGGCGCTGACCAAGTTGATGAAATTGTGCGCCCGTTACGATTCCGCCGAGCAAATACGGGAACACTTTTGCCGGGATTGGGCCGGGGAAATCGAACCATGATTTTTCCCTTTGTTAAAAGATCCAGGGCCTATGTTGTTTTTACCCTGGAATACCTGCTGGGACTTTCCACCTACGGCGACTATCACGGCTTTGATATCTATAAGTATAAACGCATTCGCGATGAGTTGATAAAGGGCAAGAAACTAAAACGGCGTTTTCTGTGCGATCCGCATCCCTGCAGCCGGGAGGATATCCTTTTGGTGCACACGGAAGAATATCTGCGCCGGATAAACGACCCCGTATATGTCAATCAATTGTTGAAAATTCAGATGAATTCCATGTGGGACAGCAGTGTTCTGGAGTATTTTAAGGCGGTTACCGGCGGAACCATGTTTGCCACGGCCCTGTCATTAAAATACGGCACGGCGGCCTTTAATCTGGGCGGCGGCTTCCATCATGCCCACAGGGACCGGGGAGAGGGTTTTTGTTTGATCAATGACCTGGCCATCGCCATTGAAAAATTCCGGGGGAAAGGGAAGTTCGGCAAGGCGTTGATCATCGATCTCGACTACCACCAGGGTAACGGAAATGCCTCCATTTATAGGGATGACCCGGATGTGTTTACCCTTTCCATCCATGCGGAGCAGTGGGAAAGCCTGGAGGGCGTGGCCATGAAGGATGTATTGGTGGATTCGGCTATCGGCGATGAGGCCTATCTGGATGTGGTGCGCGAAAATCTGGAGTGGCTGGAAGGACGGTTTACACCGGAGATGGTCTACTATATTGCCGGCAGCGATCCCTATGAAAAGGATGAACTGGCCGATATGACAATTTCCCGCGAGGCCATGCTGCGGCGCAATATGATGGTTTACGACTATGTGAAAGAGAAAAGGCTGCCGCTGGTGGTTGTGCCCGGCGGCGGTTACGGCAAGGATTCATGGCATATTTACGCGGATTTTATATCGCGGGTACTTAGCGGGTAACATGGGAAGATGATGTTTAATATCAATGAAAAGTTCTGGGAAATCGTCAACCGGCTTCTCGATATCGATTTTGACCAGGGCTGGGATGATTTCTCCCTGGCCGAACATGATCTGTATACCCTGAACATCGGAGGGCGGGGCGAAGGGCTGTTTTTGGGCTATTATTCGGTTAAGGGGCTGGAACTGATCTTTAACAAGTACCATATCTTTGATAAAATTCGCAAAAAGGGTTACGGAAATCCGCGTATACTTCTGGATACCAGCGATCCCTATAAACACCGCCTGCGCGTTGTGAGCGATGAGGGCGAAAAACCCTTTCCCGTGCTTATCGACCTGATAGTGCGCAGTGAAACCGTGTGTATCGATTTGCCCTATAAATCGCCGCAAAACGGAAAAAAATATGAGACCCTGGCCATAGAGTGGCTGCAAATGCAGGATGTGCGCGGGCAGTTTAGCGCCCGCCGGCCGAGATTGCCGGGGCAGGAGCATCCCGGTCTGGGAATCGGCTCCGAGGCCCTGGAACTTCTGGTGATCGCCGCCCGGCGCGTGGGCCTGCAGGGTATTGTAAATATTCCCAACCATTTTCATAACGCCTATTTCTATTCGCGGATTTTCCATTATGAAAATCCAAGGGAACAGGCTAAATTAAAGGCTATTCTGCGGGACCTGGGAAAAGTGCCTTTGCATAAGCTGGCCTGGGCCATGGAAGAGAGCGCCGTGTTGGATGCGGTTAGCAATAAACCCTTTGAATGGTTTACCGGCAGGCAGGTGTTTCCGCTTATTTCCGGCTGGAGTGGTATGTATCGCTCGCGGCCCTATAAAAAGGCGGTGGAAAATTATATGAAGGATTATAAATTTAAACTTGATGATAACTGGACATTTAAGGAGGATAATAGATGAAGATTAAAGCGACACAAATTCGCAAGGGTATGATTCTTATTTATAATGGCGAACTGCACGTGGTTACGGCCATGCAGCATTTCACCCCCGGAAAGGGGCAGGCCGGAGTTCAGACTAAAATGAAGAACCTGAAGACGGGAAATAATGCCGAAAACCGTTTCCGCTCCGATGAAAACGTGGAAAAAGCCAACCTGGAAACGCGTAAAATGGAGTATTTGTACGATGACGGAGACAGTCTCTATTTTATGGATCATGAAACCTATGAGCAGATTCCCATTTCCAAGGAACTTCTGGGGGATTCATTGCTCTATCTTTTACCCAACGCGGAATGCGATGTTGTTTTTTTCGAGGAAAACGCCATTGGCGTGGAACTGCCCGCCACGGTTGATTTGAAGATCGTTGAAACGCAACCCTACCTGAAAACGGCCACCGTTACCTCTTCCTACAAACCGGCCAAACTGGAAACGGGCGCAACCATACAGGTGCCCCAGTTTATCGAGGAAGGCCAGGTGGTGAGGGTGGATACCCGCGACGGGAAATACCTTGAACGGGCTAAATAAAAGATTATCTTGCTCGATAGTATCCTTAATATACGCCGGCACGTGTCCGGCGTTTTCTTGCCAATAACATAACGCGGCCCATGTTCAAGTTACTCAAACGCCTTTCTCTGAAAAACCAGTTTGTGCTGATAGCGCTGGTTTTTATCCTTGTTGTGGACGGTTTAATCCTCTACATCTATCCCGGCATGGTGGAAAAGGAAGAAATACGTGAAGAGAAACAACGTATTGAGAAACAGATATCCTTTATAAACCGCATTATCAGCAACGCCAGCTTTGACGATGAGAATGACTTTATCATCACCCTGCTCAATTATATCGAAAACATACCCGATATCGAATATGTTTATACCCGTTATAATTTTAACCGTTATATCTGGCCGGACGACAAGTTCACCATGGAGCAGATAGACAGTCTTGGGGTTAACCGTATACACCGGATTCAGGATAAGCCCCTGCTGGCCCTGGCCATAATGATTAACAACGAGAATCGCATTGGAAAAATTACCCTTTATGTGGGCGTGGATGGCAGCGGGGTGGCCAACTCGCGGATCTTTGCCCGGCGTTTTGTTTATATACTAATTTTAATTTCCCTGACCGGTTTATTGCTGCTGGCTTTCTTTTTTGACCGCATTGTGTCCAGCCCGTTGCGGCTGTTAATTAACTGGATACATTTTATCTCCATTGGTCAGGAGAAAATAAAAGACGCGCGAAAGGTCAGCCCGGAATTTAAGGAGGCCTATGACTATCTGGATGTTATCATCTCCAACCTGGTCGCTTCACGCAAAAAACTGACACATCTTCCCGCTGATATAGAAAAGTCTAAAAAAAGATATGAAAAAATACGTCAGGACCTGGATAAGGAGTTAAATTCACTATCAAACCTTGTGGTCTATCTGCTGGACCTGCGCCGGGAAACCTCCGCTGCCGGTATTTTTAAGGATCTTGTTCTGGAACTGACCAACCGGCAGGGGCATGAACTGTGCATCGTTTTTACCAATGACGGCGAAAATCTGCACTATGAAGCCTCGGCCATAAAAACCTATATGGTGCTGACCAACCGGCTGCAAAAGGCCCTGGAATCCTATACCATCCCGCGTGATCATATTTTTTATAAAAACCTGAAGGATGCCATTCCCGTCATAACCGCGTCCGTGCCCTTTCAGGAAGAGCTGACCCGCTTAAATATCGAAGGCTCGTTCGGTATCATCCCCGTCAGTACCAAACAGCGATTGTATGGGGTTATCGTTGTGGGTACGCTGGAGAAAACGGGGCGTCTGGAGCATAAGGATCTGGAAAAACTGATGCTGTTGGCCAATATGGTGGCCCTGCACCTTGAAAACATCGAAATGGTTTCCAGCCTGGAAAGGATGATCCGCCAGCGTACCTCGGAGCTGCAAACCACGAATAACCTGTTGAGCGACAGCATCAAGCAGCGGGATGAGATCATAAAGATCATCTCCCACGATCTTAACGCGCCCATGCGTAATGTTTTGGGACTGATCGACTCCATCCTGCGGAAGTACAAGACGACCATCAATGAAGACCTGAATGAACGGATAAACCGTATTCGCAATAATGTTGAAAAAGAGATGGCCATGATCCAAACGGTGATCGATGACCTGAAAAGCCGTGAATTGCGCGAAACCTACCGTGAAATAGATATGAACGAGATGTTCTCCCATTTGTTGGAAGAGCTTTCCTATGAGTTGGAAGTAAAAAATGTGCGCGTACAACTCCAAAGGGATATGCCCGCGCTTTTCAGCAACCAGACCATCATTAAACACGTCTTTATCAATCTGATAGACAATGCCTGTAAGTATATGCCCGACAGGGATCAGGGTAATAAAATAATTATTTCAGGTGAACAAAAAGAGGGCTATATTACATATAAGGTTGAAGATAACGGTATCGGCATACCGCAGGATAAACAGGCGTTGGTATTTGAATCCTATACCCAGCTTACCGTGGACAGCGGTAAGGGCAAGGGGCTGGGGCTGGCCCTGATCAGAAACATGCTGGTGCGCTTGAACGGTGAAATCCATTTAACAAGCAAGGTGGGCAGGGGCAGTACCTTTTTTGTACGCTTTAAGGAAGAACCTCAACGGGAAAACGATGGAAGATTACAAGAAGAAGTTAAGAATACTGATCATTGAGGATGATGATGATCATGCTTTTCTGGAGAGCGATATTCTTCAGGATGAGCTGGAGTGTACCATTACGGTAGCCGCTTCCAAATCGGAGTTTGACGCTATCGACCTGACGCGTCAGGATGTAGTTTTACTGGACTTTAACCTGCCGGACAGCACCGGAGATCAACTGCTGCGTATTATCAGGGAACAAACCGATATTCCCGTTATCATCATTACCGCCCAGAAGGATTTAAAGATTGCCATCGAAACCCTGAAGGACGGGGCCAACGACTTTCTGGAAAAATCACCCAACAATATCAAGTTTTTGCCCAGCATCGTCAAAAAAGCCTATAATCTCTACCTCAAAAGCAAAAAGGCCCAGGAGCAGGAGCGGGAAAAGGAAGAACTGGATACCAAGGTGGAAACCCTGCGCCAGGTATTGACCACGCTTTCCCATTATATTAACAATTCCACCACCACCATATCCGGATATGCCCAACTGGCCCTGCAGTTTCCCAATGATTTGGCCAAGATTGAAAAGTTTGCCAATATCAGCATTAAGGAGACGAAAAAGATTACCTTTGTGCTTAAGGAACTGGAGCGCTTTGTTACCACCATGGAAATTCAAACCACCAACTATGTGGATATTCCCAACGCCATGTTTAACATCGAGGAGAATATCCAATCCAAGATGCGCGAGATTGAAAATGAGTCCGGCAGCCGTTCCTGAAAAAGGGAGGCTTTAAAAACAGCTCCGTTTCCCCGCCATTGTTTTAGCCCCGCCAAAAACTGAAACTATTTTCTCCCCGTTCGTGTTATACCGCCTAAGACTACTTTAGCGAGTTAACCATGAGAACGCTTATACTCGGCCTCATCCTGGTGACAGGAGCCCCGCGCGCGGGGGAATGGCATGTGGATGGTTCCGCCGCAAACCGCGTTGTTTTCCATAGTTCCACCACGCTGTTGGATTTTAAGGGCGAAACGGATGCCCTTGACGGCTATATCTACATTGAGAAAGACTCCCTGCCGGCCGAAAACGCCGAAGTCTATATCGAAGTCAGCCCCGCCGCTTTTAATACGGGTAATGGAAAACGGGACCGCGATATGCGGGAAGATGTGCTGCATACGGACAAATATCCGCTTTCCTGGATAAGGGGGCGGCTGCATATTCTGGAGCGGGATGCGGCACATTACAAGGTCGTGGTGCGGGGAATGTTTTTTCTGCATGGCGTTTCCCGCCCCGTTGACATAAACGGTACCATGGTTGCGCGGGGAAAATATCTTAGCGTGGAAGGCCGCTTTTCCGTTTTCTTAAAGGATTACAATATCCGGGCGCCGGAGTTGCTGGCCTTTATTAAAGTGGCTGAAAAAATAGACATTTCGGCCAGAATAACCTTAATTCGCGTAAAGTGAGGAGGAGATATGTGGATAAAAGGGCTTTTTTATATCGTAGTGTTCTCCACCCTGGCAGACGCTCAACCCTCCTGGAAGCGGAAAGAAGGGCAACGTAAAGCGCCATTGGAACGGTTTCACAGTATTCAGTTGGCCAGTCTCCCCACAACGGAGTTGCTGGCCAGGGGTGATTTTTTTTATGAAATCGCCCATCGCTTTGGCCCTGTTTCCAGCGGGATGGAAGGTTTTTTCGGCCTGGACGGCCCGGTTAACATGCGCACCGCGCTGGCCTATGGCCTTAGCGACCGTTTAATGATTACCCTGGGGCGCAGCAACATTATGGATAATGTGGATTTAATATTTAAATATGGGATAAGTGAGTGGGATAATTCCATGTTGCCCATGACCTTTGCCCTGCGGGGCGGACTGGCTTTAAACAGCGAGGTCTATAGCCCCGGGGGTAAAAGAGCGGTGAGGGACAGCCGTAATTTTCAATACTTTGGACAGTTTATTGTCAACTCTGTGATACTGGAAAAAAAATTGGGCCTGGGTTTGGCGCCGTCCCTGATATACAACAGCTTTATTTTTGCAAGTGACTATCGGCTGAAAACAAAGTACACTATAAATTTTTCATTTTACGCTCAATACTATTTTAATCGCATGTGGAGCCTGTTCGCGGAGTATGGCATGGTTACGGGAGGCTGGCAGGGAGGCGTTACCCTGGCTGAAGCGGAGAATTTTCGTTCTACCAACAGTGTAAGCGCCGGAGTGGCCATAGAAACGGGCGGACATGTGTTTTATCTTTTTATAACCAACAACCGCCGCTTAAACAGCAGTCAATATCTGATCGGCGCCGACGCTCCCTTTCGCCTTAAAAAATTGGTTCTGGCTTTTAGCATAACCCGCGTTTTATAGGCTAAGCCTAAAAGCGTATGCGCCCCTTTTGCCTCAGATGAAAATAGGCGCGTGTCAGGCCGATCACGGCCAGCGCGTCACGGATTTCCTGCTCCAAAACCATCTGCCAGGCCTGCTCAAAGGGCAGGCGGCGTATGTGCAGTTCCTCGGTGTCATCCGGCCGGGACACGCCCTCGGTCAGTTCCCGGGCCAGATAAACATAGCCCACTTCATTGGTAAAGCAGTTGCTGGTGTAGAGCGTGCCCAAAAAATCCCATTTATTGGCGCTGAGCCCGGTTTCTTCCTTTAGTTCCCGTTTCGCGCCGTCCAGAGTGTCCTCGCCCTCCAGTCCGCCCCCTTCGGGGATTTCCCAGGAATAGGTTTGCAGGGCATAACGATACTGGCCCACCAGATAGGTGTCCAGATTTTCCGTGAGCGGCACTATGCCTATGGCCGGCCGGGCCTCCACCACGCTGTAAATACCGGGGCGGCCTGCCGGTGTAACAACACGGTCTTCACGCAATCGTATCCAGGGATTTTTATATACCTCCCGTGAAGAGAGGGTTTTCCAGGGGTTTTTGTGGGACATAGTCCTTCCTTTTTTTTGATGAAAGCGCGGCAAGACTCCTGCCATGAAAATTAAAGGGAAAATTTACCGTTTTTTACACTAATCTCCAAAAGGCCCGGCCCTCCCGTGCTTGCTGTATAATGTCAAAGATCGTATTTTTGGCCTCCAACCATATCATGAGGCTCATCCATGTCCGAAAAATTATTTCTGGTAGACGGTTCCGCTTTGTATTACCGCAGCTATTTTGCTTTTATCCGCAATCCGCTGATTAACTCCAGGGGCGAGAACACCTCGGCCACCTTCGGCTTTTTAAACACCATGGTGCGCCTGATCACCGAGGAACAGCCCCATTATATCGCCGTGGTCTTTGATACCGGCGAGCCCACCTTTCGTCATAAGGTTTATCCGGAATATAAGGCCACGCGCGAACGCATGCCCGAGGAAATGCGCGCCCAGTATCCCCGGCTGGTGGATACCATGAAAAAACTCAATTTTGTTTTGCTGGAAAAGGATGGCTATGAGGCCGACGACATTATCGGTACCCTGGCCAAAAAATTCGGTTCCTCCGGGATGGATGTATACATCATGTCCGGAGATAAGGATATGGCCCAACTGGTGGATGATCATATTTTCCTTTATGCCATCGGCAAGGGCAACCAGGGAGCAGAAATCATCGGGAAAGAGGGCGTTTTTAAAAAGTTCGGCGTGCATCCGCATCAAATTGTGGACTGGCTGGCCCTGATGGGCGACAGCTCGGATAATATCCCCGGCGTGCCCAAGGTAGGGCCTAAAACGGCAACAAGCCTGCTGGCCGAATACGACTCGCTGGAGAACCTGTACCGCCATATCGACGAGCTGAAAAAAAGCAAGGTCAAGGAGAATCTGATTGCCCATAGGGACAAGGCATTTCTTTCCTATGAACTGGCCACCATCAAAACCGATGTGCCCATGGAGGTGGGGCTGGATGATTTAAAACTGAGGCTGTGGGACCCCCGTGTGGCCGTAACGGTAACCCGGGAGCTCGAGTTCAACCGTCTGGCCGAACGTATGAGCCGCCTGACGCAGGATGAGGCACCATTGCCGGAACTGGAAAAACATGACGGGAAGACGGTGAATTACCGTTTGCTCAACAGCTATGAGCAGATCGAGGCTTATGCCGGGGAACTGGCCGGGCAAAAAAGTTTTGTCTTCGATCTGGAAACGGACAGCCTCGACCCACTGCGGGCGGGTATTGCCGGCATCGCCATCAGTTACCGGGAAAGGGAGGCGGTCTATATAGCGGTTAACCATCTGGACTGCCACCTGGAAAGCGCCCGGGTCCTTGATATCCTGCGCCCGGTTTTTGAAAACAGCACCATCCTCAAATATGGGCAGAACCTGAAGTATGATACAGCCATCCTGCTGC
>JALTKX010000244.1 GCA_027006055.1 Calditrichia bacterium
TTAATGCCCATAGCTTACGCCTGGGCACAAAGGCGTAAGGAAAAGATTATCTGTTTTCTTTTTGTAGCGGCCCTGCCGGGGCCGCTCCTCTAAAAAACTTTGTATTTTCGGGATTTTGCCTAAAAGTAAGACCGGCGGCATTCTAAGGGGGATTAATGGTAGCCCAGCTTTTTATCCCGGCGAAAGGCAAGCAGATCCACGACCAGCTCCGTAAGTTTTACCAGCCAGAAGAGACACAATACAATCAGCGCCGCGGGGGCATAGTCCCCATAATAGAGATACTGCAACATGCCGTAGCTCAGGTGTCCCTGTATATTCAGGGCCATTTCCGTAATGATCAGGCTGCTGATCAGATACGCGGCCTGTTCCTTTAGGGTTTGCGTGTACTGATAATGGGCATTCTCATAAATAACGCCCAGAACATGTCCGGGAAAACGCTTGTTCCAGTGCAAAAGCTGTTTCAGGGAGATGCCGTTTTTTTTATTAAAGGCATAGCTGTCGTGCATCTGCTTAACACGCGCCAGGTCAACGTAGCCCTTGCGGCTTTCATGGATAAGAAAGGTATAAAACTTATGGGTATAGGTAATGAGCATGCCGTTGGAAATCACCCCCAAAAGAATGACAAAAAGAAACATGTCCGCTTCGAAACGGCTTTTAAAGGAGTAGGCCAGCACATAGGCCGGAGAAAACAAAACCGCATAGGCCATAAAGCGGGCCAGGGGCCGGGCAAGGGCCGCCAGCAGGGGTTTAAGGTAGGCCCACAGGCTCTTACCGCTCCAATGGCGGGGCAGCTTAAAAAAGGCCGCTCTCAGCCGCTCGCCGTCTGACGGTCGGTTCTGTTGCTCCCGTATAAAGCGCAGGGTGCCCAATGTAAGCGCGCCATAATAGCTGATCAGCAGGGCGCAGATAAAAATCAGGCTGAAAACCAGGAACATTGTCAAAATATGCTTTATCGTGCCGCCGTCCAGGGCGTGTATCTCCTGTTGACCCCGGGCCTGTTCCAGACGCTGCTGCCGGGCCGCCTGCTTCAGTTCTTCAACCAGGCGCAGGTGCTCGCCTTCCCGTCCCGGTTCATAATAGTCCAGCATTTCCCTTAGCAAAACCCGGTCGGCCTCGTCGCCGACGTCCAAAAAGGAGAGCTTTTCCCATTGACGCAAGGCCGTTTTTTGCGGATCGCCTTGCGGGCGGTTCAGGCGGACGATCAAAGTCCCCAGGAGCAGGGTAACCGCCAACAGCGAAATAAAGTGTCTGCCGAACATCTTAATCATCCGCGTCCTCTCCGATTACAAGCGTTTCCCCGCGACGCCGGGCCGAATAGTTATAGCTTTCCGCCCAGGCCGTCATCTCCTTAAAAAACAGTTCCATCGTTTCCCGGAAAGGAACGGCAAGCTCCGGCTTTTCCAGCGCGATCGTCCATCGGTCGGCCTCATGGCTTAGCTTCCATTGCGGGGCGGGACGCGCGCTCCTGTTTTTACTTTGCAGATATTCCGCCAAAAGCCGGTACTTCCGGTTATACCAGTCGATGCGCTTTTTTAACTCACGCCCGAAAAAGGCCACCGGCCCCGGTGCGGCGCCGCCGTTCACGGTCTTCGTTAAATGCCGTCTTGCCGCCCGGGCAATCCAGACATAGCGCCGTTGACCGGGCAGGTAGGCATACAGATATCCCTTATAGCGGAAAAGCAGCTCCAAAACCGTCCCGGCCGGCAGATAGTCGCCCTCGATAAGCGCCCGGCGCGGATTGGCGGTAATCGCCCCGGCGCGGACGCGGCCCGAAGCGCCGACCGTAAGCGTATCCGCCCGGGGCTGGCAGTTTTTAAAATAAAACAGCGGCGTGGGATAGCGCAGACGCGGACGGCCCGAATCGTTCAGGGCGACCGAAAAGTTGTGCCTGAAATCGGATACGCGGCTGACCCGGGTAAAGCCGTCGGCCCGCACGACATCCGCCTCGGTGATACGCCAGGGACTGAAGGCGGGATAAAGCGCCAGGCGGTTCAAGGGTACGGGCTGCTGATATTTGTCGTACAGTTGCAGGGCTTTTGCGTCTTTTACCACAAAAACGTCCGAGGATGTGTTGCCGGCCATCAGGCCCGCGCACAGAAGAAGCGTTAAACAGATGTAACCTTTCATGGCCCCGCGAGTATAGAATTAATATTGCGATTCGTTTTTAAACTAAAATTTATTAACATTCAATCAAAAGAAAAATAAGGATCACAGAATGGCATTTTTAGGCAAGGCGCTCGGCGCCGGATTCGGATTTGTTTTGGGCGGGCCCATCGGGGCGATTTTGGGCGGCGTGCTCGGTCACGCGTGGGATACCGAAAACACACGCACCCGTTATCAACAGGAAGGCGACCGTTGGCCGGAAATGGAAAACACCTTCGACCGGCAGGTACTGTTTTATACGGGGCTGGCTTCTCTGGCGGCAAAAATGGCCAAGGCCGACGGCCGCGTTACCCGGGATGAGATTGAAGCCTTTGACCGCTTTTTAAGTTTCGACCTGGGCCTGGAAGCGGAAGAGCGTCGCAATATCGCCCGCATTTTTAACGAGGCCAAAAACAGTCCCGAGGACGCCGGCGCCATCGCCCTGCAATTTAAGCAGCTTATCGGCTATCAGCACGAGGTGCTGGATATGATGCTGGAACTGCTGTTTAAAATAGCCCTGGCCGACGGCGAGCTGCATCCCGATGAGGAGAAATTTTTACAACAGGTGGCCACCGTGTTTGGCTTTAACCACATGCAGTATCAAAATATCCGCGCCCTGTATGTAAAAGAGGATGACCGCCCCTATAAAATTTTAGGCATCGAGCGCGGAGCCTCCGCGGAAGAAATTAAACAGGCCTACCACAAACTGGTACGCGAGTATCACCCGGATCGCCTGCAGGCCAAGGGCGTGCCCGAGGATTTTATAAAAATTGCCAATGAGAAGATGGCTGAAATAAACAGCGC
>JALTKX010000245.1:0-8926 GCA_027006055.1 Calditrichia bacterium
ATATTGACAGACGGTTGGAAAAAAAGAGCCTGTCTGTAATAAAACACGGCGTGAGCGCCTATGGCTCCTTTATTGATTATCTTCGTAAAGGTCAGGGCATAACGAATACCTGGATACATATCCCCAACGGCTATGACGAGGATGATTTCCGTGAGCTACAGCCGGTTACCCTTGAGGAGAATTGTTTCCATCTGGCCTTTTCGGGCACCTTCTATTCCCATCTGAATGATCCCCGTCTTCTGTTTTCTCTTTTCGCGGAACTTAAAAAAAAGCATCCGCAGAGCTACAGTCGATTGCGTTTTCATCATTTGGGGCAAAGCATCCCGGATATGGAAGCCCTGGCCCGCAAGGCGGGATGTGCCTCTATTGTGGATAGCCTGGGGTATCAGGATCACCGCCGCGCGCTGAACATCCTGGCCGCCATGGATGCCTTTTGCATGATACTGGACCCGGCTCACCCGCTGGCGGGCAATACGGTCGGCGGTAAGGTTTATGAATATCTGCGCCTGGGCAGGCCCATACTGGCCCTGATACCCGAACAGGGGGAGGCGGCGGCGCTTCTACGGGAAACGGGCGGACATACTATCGTTAATCCCCATCACAGGGAAAAAGCGGTTGAGGCCCTGCATGCCCTGATAAGCCGGGCCGCTAACAAAACAAACGCCGCCGGCAGGGACATCCCCCACCAACGCAGGCTGCAGGCTAAAAAACTGCATGAATTTTTCAGTACACTGACTGACAAAAAATAGCAAGATTTTAATATAAATCATTGACAATTCCTTATCTCCCGTTGTAGTTTAAAAATGTTGTTTTCGTTTTAATATCTATCGGAAAAAAAAAGCTCCCAAACCCTTCACTTTAAAGGGTGATTTCTAAAGAAAGCAAAACAATAAGACGAATATTTTCATGCTTTTCTCAACTTTAAAAACTAAAAAGGCTGTAGGCCTGACAGGAGTATCCTTTATGAAAATCCGATCCGCCATACCCCTCGTTCTTTTGCTGGGTGTGTTTATATTTTCGATTTCTGCCGGCTATGCCCAAAAAGCCAGCGCCGAATATATCGCTAAAATAAAACCGGCCCGTTTAAAATCCGGCGAGCAGATATACGACGGGATAAAAAACGTTTTTTATCAGGATCAAAAGCTGTATGTGACCAATATTTGGGCCGGCCTGCAGATTGTTGACGTCAGCGATCCCGCTCATCCCCGGGAACTGGGCAGCTTTACCACGGAAAACCGTTCGCACAACAGCGTTGTGGAAAACGGCCTGGCCTTTCTTTCCAGCGAATTATATGGCGTTCAGGTTTTGGACGTCAGTAATCCCGCCGCGCCGAAAAAAGTGGGACGTATCCGTACCAAAGGTGATGTTCAGTGGGTTATAAGCAGCGCCCCCTATATTTACACGGCCGAGGGCGCCCGGGGCATTGCCGTTTATGATGTATCCGATCTTTCCGCGCCCAAAGCGATGGGGCACTATGATACGCCCGGTTTTGCCTGGGGGCTGTTTCTGGACGGAACGGACTTATATGTGGCCGATAAATCCGGCGGGGTAACCATTCTGGACGTCAGTGACGTCGGCAATCCTAAGCGTCTGGGACAGTTTGCCGACATGCGCAATGCCAAAACCATACAGGTGGAAAACGGAATCGCCTATGTGAGCAATGGCGCCGATGGTCTGTGGATTCTGGATGTCAAGAATAAAGCCTTTCCGAAATTGATGGCCAGCGTACCCGCCGACGGTTTTATCTTTGACGCCTTTAAATTCGGCAGCAACGTTTTTCTGGCCAATGAGACCAAAAAGCGACTGGATATCATCGGCGTGGCCGATCCGGCCAATCCGGTTGTGGAGGGTAGCTATCAGGGCCGCTCTAAAATGTATTCCAGTTGGAAAAATGATGTTATCGTTTATGTGGCGGCGGACTCCAGTACCATCATTCTCCGCCATAATCACCCGCCTTACATTACGCCTATCGCCGATGTGACCGTGGATGAAAACACGCCCCTGGTTATCACCCCCCAGGCGGGCGACCCCGATGGCGACGCCATCTCTTTCCGCGCCAGTCATCTGCCGCCCGACGCCCACTTTGACGCCGCCACCGGCGGGATCAGCTGGACGCCGACCTATGACCAGTCCGGCGTCTATCCCGGGGTCACCATTAGCGTTACCGAACAGACGGAAAGCAAGCTGAGTTCTTCCACCACTTTTGACATAAAAGTAAAACATGTAAACCGTCCGCCGACCCTGGCCGATGTGGGCGATACGACCATTAACGAGGAACAAAAACTAAGCTTTATCATCCCCGAGGGACAGGACCCGGATGTGGAAGACAAGGGCCGCCTGAAATACCGGGCGGAGAATATGCCTGATGGCGCTGTTTTTAATCCCACTCTGCGTATGTTCAGTTGGACGCCCACTTATGAACAATCCGGTGTGTATACCGTGGACTTTGTTGTGGAAGACCCCGCCGGCGGCCTGATGCGCGACGGAGCGACCATTACCGTGAATCATGTGGATCGTAAGCCGCTGTTGAGCGAGGTAAAACCTCAGGTTACGGATGAAAACAAAGAGGTGAGCTTTACCCTTAAAGGAAGCGACGCCGATAAGGAAGATCAGGATAAACTTTCCTACGCGGCGGAAAATCTGCCCGAGGGCGCTGTGTTCGATCCGGCCACGGCTACCTTTAGCTGGACGCCCACTTATGATCAGTCCGGCGAATACGACGGCTTGCGCTTTATCTTTAAAGCGGGCGCCCTGGCGGACACCATCCCCGTCAGTATCACCGTAAATCATGTAAACCGTCCGCCGGTGATGCAGCCCGTGGCCATGCAGAGCGTTAACGAGAACGATACCCTTAGTTTCACGCTTACCGTTTCGGACCCGGATGTGGAAGATGACGGTAAGCTGGTGGTGACGGCCGCCAATCTGCCGGAAGGCGCCGCCTTTGATGGTGAAACCCTGACCTTTACCTGGCAGCCCAATTTTGAACAATCGGGTGTTTATGATAAAATCAGTTTTACGGTCAGCGATCCGTCGGGTCTGAAAAATACTCAACCGGTAAGCATCACCGTAAACCATGTCAACCGTCCGCCCACGTTGGAAGCGCTTGCCGGGGTGACGGTGGATGAAAACAACCCGGTCACGATAAGCCTGGTTGGCAGCGATCCCGATATTGAAGATAAATCCAATCTGAGCTATAGCGTGGATAATTTACCGCAAGGCGCCGTGTTGGAAGGCAATGTTTTTAAATGGACGCCCGGATACGACCAGTCCGGTTCCTATCCCTTAACCTTTACCGCCAGTGACGGCAAGCTAAGCGTTTCGCAGTCGATGACCATTACCGTAAATCATGTGAATCGCCCGCCGGTATTGGAAAATATTGCCGCGCAAACCGTGGATGAGAACGTTAAACTGGAGTTTACCGTAAAAGGCAGCGATCCCGATACGGAAGATGCCGGCAAGACAACGCTGAATGCCTCTAATCTGCCCCAGGGCGCTATATTTGACGCGCAAAGCGGCCTGTTTAGCTGGACGCCCACCTTTGAACAGTCCGGCAAATACACGGTAACCTTCACCATAACGGATGGGCAGCAGGCCCAGGCTTCGCAAGATGTTCCAATTACCGTCAACCATGTGAACCGTACCCCCGAGTTTCCTGTTCAGGCTGCTCAAACCACCGATGAAAACAGTACGCTGACCTTTACCCTGCTTCCGGCAACCGATCCGGATAAGGAAGATGCCGGCAAGCTGGTTTACAGCGCGGCCGGTTTACCGCCGGGGGCCACGTATGACGCCGCCACGCGCACCTTTAACTGGACGCCCGGCTATGATCAGTCCGGGGAATATACGGTCACTTTTTCCGTCAGCGATGGCGCTTTTACGGTGGAACAGCCGGTTACCATTAAAGTGAATAATGTCAATCTGGCGCCGGAGCTGGGACGCTTTGACAACCCGCAAATCGATGAAAACCAAAGCTGGCGCATGACGTTGGATGTAAAAGACCCCGACAGGGAAGATACGGGTAAACTCAAGGTGACCGTCGCCAACCTGCCGCAAGGGGCCGCCTTTGACGAGGCCACGCGTACCCTTTCCTGGACGCCCGGCTATGACCAGGCCGGCGACTATGCCGGCATTCAGGTTGAGGTAACCGACGCCGGCGGTTTAAAGGATGCGCTTTCCTTTGATATTAAGGTCAATAATGTCAATCGCGCGCCGGAAATAAAAGTACCCGGCAACCAACAGGTGGATGAGAATAAGGCCCTCGCCTTTAGTGTTTCCGCCAGTGACCCGGACAGGGAAGACGCGGATAAGCTGACCATTACCATGGGCGATGCTCCCTCGGGCGCCTCCTTTGACGCCGGTAATTTCAGTTGGACGCCCGGCTTCGATCAGGCGGGAGAGTATACCATCACCTTTACCGTATCCGACGGAGAAACCGAGACTTCGGCCCCGGTGCAGATTACGGTCAATAACGTCAACCGCGCTCCGGAAATCGATGGCCCCGGCTCGGGTGAGGTTCAGGCCGGTTCCTCCCTTTCCCTCGCCTTTACGGGCAGTGATCCGGATGGGGATAAGCTGAGCTATACGCTGAGCGGCGCTCCCTCCGGCATGACGGTTTCCACTGACGGTACCGTAAGCTGGACGCCGGCGGATGATGCTTCCGGGGATTATACGGTAACGATAACGGTCTCCGATGGCTCGGAGGAGGTCTCTAAATCCTTCGAAGTAGAGGTAACGCCCAAACCCGCTCCCGCGCCGCCGGACAGCACTCAGGGCCAATAATTTGTTTAAGCCGGTTTTTTGGGGAACCGGCTTTTTTTTTAGGCGCTTAAACAACCTTTGGTTTGATTGGATACATGGATTGGCTTTGTTAAATTAAGCCGGGTTCACGCTAACCCACATATCACTAAACAGGCAAATGGAATGATCCCTAAAATACCCGACCGTCAAAAGCTTCTGGCTGAATACAAAAAAAACGCCACCCGCTACGAGGCGCTTATGCATCGCCTGCAACGGCGTATTGTCGGTTTGTTTGAGCATAACGGGGTTAATGCCGATGTAAAGTATCGTGTTAAAACCTTTGACAGCTATTTTGAAAAAATTATGCGTTTACGTTCCCGGCATAAAAGGCCTAAGTTGACCGATTTGTTTGGCCTGCGCATAATTTGCCCCTTTCTGGAAGACCTGGATCAGGTGGAACGTATATTGGTGGCCAATTTTGAGGTAAAGGAGGTGGAGTATAAGGGGCTGCGTCACTCCTTCCGGGAGTTTGGCTATGATTCAATCCATATGCTGCTGGATGTGCCCGAGCTTAAATCCGCCCCCTCGCTGAGCTTTAGCAGGAATGTGCTGGAGGTTCAACTGCGCACCATCCTGCAGGATGCCTGGGCCGAAGTGGAGCATGAGCTGATTTATAAAGCCAATTTCTCGCTGCTCAATGCCCCCATCAAACGCAAGCTCGCTTCCCTGAATGCCATTCTCACCCTTTCCGACGTTATTTTTCAGGAAATCCGCGACTATCAGAAAGAGGTGCAAACCTATGGATTAAAGCTGAGGCGCAGCATGCAGCAAAAGCTGGATAATGACGCCGATTTCAGCCTTATACCCGGCGTGGAAAAGGAGATGCTGACCGAGGCCAACTTCAAACTGGCCACACCCATCCAGCCCAAAAACAGCAGCGAAAAACTTTTATTCCAGGCGTTACAGATGCATAGCGCCGGTAAAATGGAAAAGGCCATAGAGTTGTATACGCGCCTGTTGCGCATGCGCATAAATGAAACGGTACGCTCCATTGTTTACAACCACCGGGGCATGGCCCAATTTGTGCTCTCCCGTTATGATAAGGCGCAGGCGGATTTTGAGAAGGCGTTGGAGTTTAATTATGACAATTTCCGGGCCCTTAACAATCTGGGGCTGACTCTTCGTTTCAAAAACCGGTTCGATAAATCCCTGCATGTATTGAATCGCTCTCTGGAGTTGAATGCCTCGCAACACGAGGCCTACTATATGCGGGCCCTGACCCATAAGGACCTGGGTGATATGGCCCGGGCTTTAAAGGATTGTGACCGCGCCCTGAACCTCAAACCGGACTTTGAGCCCGCGATGCGGCTAAAACAGTTGGTCCTTGCCCATAGTTTTGGCGGTTAGAGAGGCAGGTCGCCGTTGTATAAAACCCGCCAGTGATGTATCTTTCCCCATGGGCAAATAAAACCAGCTTAATCCATGTACACACCCTACAGATCTCTGAAAATCGTTATTGTCGGTGGCGTGGCGGCCGGACTTTCCGCGGCCATGCGCGCGCGCCGGAACAACCCGCAAAGCGAAATCACCGTCATCCAGAAGGAAGAACGGATTTCCTATGCCGCGTGCGGCCTGCCCTACTTTATAGGTGGCCGGATTCCGGCTGTTGAAGATTTGATTGTCCGCCAAAAGGAAGAAATTGAAGCCCGGAATATCCGTGTTATGACCGGTCATGAGGCCCTTTCCTTTAATGGCATAAAAAAACGTGTGGTCGTTAAGGAACTCAACCGCCAAAAAACTTTTGAGCTGAGCTATGACCGTTTGATTATCGCCAGCGGCGCGCGGCCGCGCCGGCTGGACATTCCCGGCGTGGCTCTGGAGGGTGTTTTTTATCTGCGTTCCCTGAATGACGGCACGGCGATTGACGCCTATATCCGGGAACAGCATCCGCGCAAGGCGTTGATCCTGGGCAGCGGATTTATCGGTCTGGAAATGGCAGAGGCGCTTAGCCTGCGCGGTTTGGAGGTCACGCTGGTGGAAAGCGCCGCGCAATTGCTGCCCGTTGTCCATCCGGCCATTGCCGAAAAGTTGATGGCCGGACTGTTGGCCCGGGGCTGCCGTTTTATGATAAATAACTCCGTTCTCCAGTTTAACGGTGAAAAGCGGCTGAAGCAGGTTGTTTTTAAAAATGGCGGCAGCGAAGATT
The DNA here is from genome assembly GCA_027006055.1 of Calditrichia bacterium. GTDB lineage: Bacteria > Calditrichota > Calditrichia > Calditrichales > J004 > J004. The sequence goes on from JALTKX010000245.1 coordinate 6,944, forward strand.
TTGACCTGGTACTTATCGCCGCCGGCGTGGAACCGAATACATCCTTTGCCCAAAGCGGGGGGGTGCGTCTGGGCGCGGGGGGCGCCATTGCCGTAAACGACAAGATGGAAACCAATCTGCGGGGGGTATACGCCGCCGGAGACTGTTGCCAGGTACGCCACCGGGTGAGTAACCGCTATACGTGGATTCCCCTGGGTACCACCGCCAACAAACAGGGGCGCGTGGCCGGAGACAATGCCAGCGGACGCTATGCCCGTTTTAAGGGGGTCACCGGCACGATGGCGGTAAAAGTTTTTGACATGCAGATAGCCCTCAGCGGTTTAACGGGCAAGGATTTGGAGAAAGTCCCCTCGGGTTATGACAGCGTTGTCATCACCCAGGGCAGTCGCGCTCACTACTATCCGGGCGGGGCGGAAATTACCGTGGTGATGACCTGGGCCCGGCGTGACGGCCGCCTGCTGGCCGTGCAGATGATCGGCGAAGAGGGGGTGGCCAAACGCATCGACGTGGCCGCCCTGGCCCTGCAACAAAAAATGACCGTCCGGGAACTGGCCGAGGCCGACCTGAGCTATGCGCCGCCTTTTGCCCCGGTAAACGATCCGCTGATGATTGCCGCCCGCCGGGCTGTAAAAATGTTGGAAAAAAGAGATTCCCGCTCCGGTTTGCGATAACGGAATCATCGTCCCGAGCCTTCAAACGAACGCCGCCCAGAATATCTTTGTCCTCTCCCGCCGAAAGCCCGCGCGGGGGGAATACTGTTCTAAAGCAGCTCTTCCACCTGATCCAGCAGGCTGCCCATCCGTTTAATGGTACGCAATACCGGTTCCGAACTGCTCATATCCACCCCGGCCCGTTTCAGGGTATCCATGGCATAGCGGCTGCGCCCGCTTTTCAAAAAGTCCAGATATCGCTCGCGGGCGGGTTGTCCCTCCTCAATGATTTTGGAAACCAGCGCCGCCGAGGCCACAAAGCTGGTGCTGTACTGAAACACATAGTAGTTGTAGTAAAAGTGCGGCACACGGCTCCACAGGGCTTTGGTCTCATCCAGAACGGTAAACTCCCCGCCGTAATAATCCTGATAGATGGCGCCGAACAGCTCATTCAGTCTGTCCGGGGTCAGCGCTTCGCCCTTTTCCACCAGTTCATGACTGCGCCACTCAAATTCGGCAAAAAGAATCTGCCGGTAAAAGGTACTGTTAAAGCCGTCCAGGGTGGTGTTGAGCAGGGCCAGTTTTTCCTGTTTATCGGCGGCATTGTCGATCAGATGCTTTTCCAACAGCGCCTCATTGGCCGTGGAGGCCACCTCGGCCAGAAAGATGGGATAATCCCCGTAAACGATCGGCTGATTATTGATGGTATACCAGGTGTGCAGGGCATGGCCCATTTCGTGGGTCAGGGTAAATATATCGTTCAGCGTGCCGTTGTAGTTCATCAGCACATAGGGATGCACGCCATAGGTGCCGGAGGAGTAGGCGCCGCTGCGCTTGCCCTTGTTTTCATAGACGTCGATCCAGCGCTTTTCAAAGCCCTGCTTTAACTGTTGCACATAATCCTCGCCTAACAGCCGGGCGCCTTCCATAACCATTTGGGTGGCCTGTTGCCAGCTGTAATGCTTTTGTTCCATGCTGAACAGGGGAGCGCGCAGGTCATAATCAAACACGCCGTCGGTGAGGTTAAGGATTTTTTTTCTCAGGCGGAGATAGCGTTGCAAGGGGCCCGTGTTTTCACGGGTGGTTTTTATAAGATTGTGATAGACTTCCACCGGAATGTTGTTGGCATCCAGCGCGGCATGAAGGGTAGAGGGGTAGTTACGGGCCCGGGCCGAGAAAATATGGCTTTTTACGATGGCGCTGTAGGAAGAGGCCAGCATGTTTTTGTGAGCCAGATAGGGTTTGTGCAGGGCCAGGTAAGATTCCTTACGCACACGGCGGTCCGGGGATTGCTGGAATTTGCCGTACAGGGCATTGGTCAGGCGCACCTCCC
>JALTKX010000245.1:9026-11200 GCA_027006055.1 Calditrichia bacterium
GAAGAGGCCAGCATGTTTTTGTGAGCCAGATAGGGTTTGTGCAGGGCCAGGTAAGATTCCTTACGCACACGGCGGTCCGGGGATTGCTGGAATTTGCCGTACAGGGCATTGGTCAGGCGCACCTCCCGTCCGCTTTCATCCCGGATGACCGGATACTCGACATCGGCACTGTCCCAGTTGGCGAAGATATCGGCCGGCGCGCGGCGTACCTCTCCGGAAAGGGCCAGCAGACGTTCCTCCTTCTCCGAAAGGATGTGCGGCTTTACACGCAGGATATTATCAAAAAAATGGCGATATATCTTTAAGTCATCATTTTCATCGATCATTGTGTTAAGAGCATCGGCATCCAGTGCCAGCAGGCCGGGTTCAAAAAAGGCCACGGCCTGGTTGAAGTCCACCAGCAGGCTGCCCATGCGGTCGTATTGTTCCTGGTAGCGGGCAACGGTTTTATCTTCATCATTACGCATATGGGCATAGGCGTAAAGTTTGCCGATGGTCTCTTCCAGACTGTGCATGGCGCGCAGGCAGCGCAGCAGTTCCCCGGAGGAGCGGGTATAGCTTTCCTTATAACCGGCCAGGCGGGGAATCTCCTCCTTGACCCGCTTAAAGTCCTCTTCCCAGGCCTCGTCGTCGGCGTAAATATCCTCCAGTTTCCATTTGTCTTTTTCTGCAATCTCGCTGCGTAATTTTTGTTTAACGGACATGGTTTTCTCCCTGTATATAATCTGTTTGAGGGCCAAAGTTAGCATAGCGCCCTTTTCCGAACAATGGCCTTAAAGCGGGTTTATTTGTTTTTGAGCTCAGTTACCGTAAATTCATCGGGTATTTATTTAATCAAAAGGTGATCCGCCCGGCTTGTTAAACGGGCCTTCCCGGCTAAAGCATCATCGGGGCTTTGCCTCCGGCCTTTAAAAAGGAATGCGGCAGAGTAGTCCTGCCCAGGCTTCCGTTACTCTCATCGATTAAATGAAGGCACATCACTGAAATATTAAAAGCGCCATACCTTATCAGGAACTAATTGCCTTCGGGGTGGTAGCATAGATAAACACGGGGAGAAGATCATGAAGATAATGGTTCGGAATAATGACGTCGATAAGGCGTTGAAAATATTAAAGCGTTCATTGCAAAAGGGTGGCCTGTACCGCGAGTTGCAACGCCATGCCTATTATGAGAAACCTTCCGAGGTGCGTAAGCGCCAGGTGAAGGAAGCGCGCAAAAAAATGCGCCGCGCCATGAAGCTGAATAAATAAATTCCTCCCTATCGTTGGAAACAGACCCCGGCAATTTTTAATTGTCGGGGTATTTTTTTATGTTCCTTTTATGGATTATGATTATATCATCATCGGTTCCGGCTTTGGCGGATCGGTGGCTGCCCTGCGCCTGGCGGAAAAGGGCTATCGCGTTCTGGTGCTGGAAAAAGGACGCCGGCTCAGGGTGGAAGATTTCCCCAAAACCAACTGGAATCTGAAAAAATGGTTCTGGCTGCCCCTGCTGCGCTTCAGGGGTTTGTTTAAGCTGACCTTTTTCCGCCATGTTACGGTATTAAGCGGCGTGGGCGTGGGCGGCGGTTCGCTGGTGTACGCCAATACCCTGCCCGTGCCGGGCGATGCCTTTTTTAAACAGGGGCACTGGAGCAGTCTGGCCGACTGGAAAAAGGAACTGGCCCCCTTTTATGACAAGGCCCGCCGCATGATGGGCGTTGCTCAAAATCCCTTATTGAAAAAAGGCGATCACATCCTTAAAGAGATCGCCGAGGAAAAGGGGCAGGGGCGCCGCTTCCGCCCCACGGATGTGGCCGTATACTTTGGCAAACCCTCCGAAGAAACAAGCGACCCCTATTTCAATGGCGAGGGACCGCCGCGCGGCGGCTGTACCTTTTGCGGCGGCTGCATGCTGGGCTGCCGCTTTAACGCCAAAAACACCCTGGATAAAAACTATCTGTGGTTTGCGGAAAAAGCGGGCGTGGAAATCCGTGCCGAAAGGGAAGTGCTGGATGTGCGGCCCCTGAACGATGACGGTTCCGCCGGTTACCGGGTCGTCTTTAAAAAAAGCGCAACCCTCCGCTCTAAAAAACAAAGCCTGACGGCACATGGGGTGGTTTTCTCCGGCGGGGTACTGGGAACGGTAAAGCTTTTGTTAAAACTTAAAAAAAAATCCCTGCCGCGGCTCTCGGA
>JALTKX010000246.1 GCA_027006055.1 Calditrichia bacterium
CATTTGCCTGCCCGGCTCCGTCGGGTCATTATTCATTGGTCATTTTTGCTAAAGCGAATATATTATGATTTGAACGTCCTCAATGGACTTAAATTGTTTATCCGCCGTCAATAGCGGGATGTTTAAATAATGGGCCGTGGCCGCGACGATGGCATCGGGAAGTTTTATGCGTCGCTTTTTTCTCAACTTAATGGTTCTGGCTTTGATCGTTGTATTTATATCTATGATAATAACGTTATTCAGGAAATCTTGTATAATATCAAGTTCATCATCCGTAAAATCCCTAAAGCTCAATAGTTCCAATTCGCTTACAAATGATATATATATCTGGTTTTGATCCAATACTTCAGCGATTTTAGGATCTCCGGCCAACAGGTAGATAGCAATATTGGTGTCGATCAGGTAACTATTCCCACTCATCACGCAGCTTTTTTTGTCTCTCAACAGGATCGGCTTCTATTTTCAGCTTTCCCGAAAACCTTTTAGCATCCAGACCCTTTATTTTAAGTTGAGCCAGTTTTTTGGCATATGTTTGCCGGCTTTCCTTATTATGAATGGTAATTGTTTTCATGCGTCTTTCATCCTTTAATTCCACCGCGGTTTATGATAACCTGCTTTTTGGGCGATGTCAACTTTTCCCTATTCTCATCAAGATGGCCCGTTAACTTATTTTCAGGTTCTCTTATCATCGGAAGCGAATGCCGACTTGTACGGTAAAGGATAAAAGTTGTTTATGGATGGGTAATAATAACTATAGACTTTCCTTCCTCTTGCCAAACGATCTGAGTTTAAAGGATTATGCCTTGCTAAACAGAGAGTACTCCAGAGACTTACTCACACCAAGCCACAAAGTCTTTTTTACTCAAACTCTCAGCCATTTTTTTATTTTTTATTCCCATCATATGTCATTTGTCATTTGTCATTTGTCATATTTTGTCATTTGCCTGCCCGCCTCCGGCGGGTCATTTGTCATATTTCTCCCAAGCCGCAACCAATCCCCCCATCCACTTTTTTTATTCTTTATTTTTTATTTTGTATTTTTTGCACTTTCATCATAAGAATGTTAGACTATCCTATCTCAAAAAATAACAGATATCATGATAAAATTTTTCTGGCTTGGCGGACTGTTGCTGATGCAGGCTCTGTGGGCCCAGTCCATAAGCGGGGTAGTTCTTAACCGGCAATCAGGCAAGGCCATCGCCGACGTCAACATTTACCTGATCAACGGTCACGGCGGGGCCGTCACTGACGCCCGGGGTAACTTCAGGCTGGAAGTTCCTCCCGGAAGCGCGGATGAAAGCATCGTTGTTTTTGACCACATCTCCTACGACACCCTGCATGTTGCCTTAAAAAAGGCCCGTGTAACCCGCGTCTTCTATCTGCGGCCCAAAATCCTGAAAAGCGGCGGCATTGTTGTGGAGGGTAAAAAACCCGCGGATATGGAACAGGACCTGCCCGTGGCCATCAACACCCTGCAAGCCCGCTCCTTTGAAGGCAAGGGCTATATCGATGTGGGCGATCTGCTGCGTACCGAGCAAAGCATTCAGATCGATGAAAATCAGAGCGGCAAAAAAACCATCTCCATGCGCGGCGGCAATGCCGATGACGTGATCGTTTTTTATAACGGTATCCGCATGAACAGCAATTATGACAACGGCTTTGATTTGGGACTGCTCAACATAGAAGACCTGCAACAAATTGAAGTGATCAAGGGCAGCAATACCGCCCTTTACGGCGCGGAGGCCTTTTCCGGCGTTATCAACCTGGTTCCCCGCGTCCGCCGGGACCATCAGCTGCGCTTTATCCAAAAATTCGGCAGCTACAATTCCGGGGACTGGAGCCTGAATCTGAACCACACCTTTGCCGGCAGACTGCACCTTTCCTATAATCTACGCAGGGCGGCCAGTCAAAAATCCTACACCGACAGCGACGACGCCCTGGAAAATGAGATCACCCAGCATACGGCCCACGCGCTTTATATGTTTAACCCGCAAGACAAAGGGGACGCCGCCAACACTCTGAGCGCCATGTTTATCGATACGCGGCTGGGCTACAGTAATATCCGCATCCTGGAGGGCCTCAACGATCGCAACCGCATATATTCCCTGCGCTACCGGGGCGATCTGGGCCCCACCCGTAACTGGCTGATTACCGCCTCTCTGCAGCAGCTGCAATCGCAACATGATATTCTGCTGCTTAAGGATGTACTGAATCGCACCATTAACAGCGCAAGCTACCGGCTGGACGCGCGGAAGACCTTTAAAGGCAGTAACTGGCGTCTCATAGGAGCCTATCAGGCGGAACAAAGCAACGTTCTTTTCGAGGACGGCCGACAGGATTCTCTAAGCGGCGCCCGCTCTTCCCTGCGCCTGGACCTGATCCGCGTAAAACAGGGCGGCGTCATCATCAGCCATTTTAATTCCCCCGTGGGCAACGGTCTTCCGGGAACCATCCAGGTGGATGGCAGCTATCGTTATGACCGGGTAAGCGATATCCCCCGGGGCGCGCCGCCGGACTCCCTGACCCGGGCGCTTTATCCCGCCATCGGGGGCAATAGGACATGGAGCGAAAGTACCTTTAAGGTGGCCGTTCGGCTCGGCATGACATCCGGCGCCTACAGCTACAACGCTTATGTCAACACAGGCTTAAACGCGCGCTTCCCTACCGTCGCCAGCCGCCTGAGCCAACCCATTTCCCCCGGTGTAAATCCCCTGGCGGGCGCCAACCGCGATCCCGAGAAGAACCGGAGCACCGAACTGGGCTTTCAAATGGAGCGCGGGGAGCCCAACGGCAGCCTGATCGATCGCTGGAAAATAAATCTCAGCTATTTTAAAAACCTTTATCAGAATAAAATAAGAAATTTCCGCGTCGGTTTTAGCTCCCGGGCCCTGTATGACAACATCCCGACCGCCTCCATCAACGGCCTGGAACTCAGCGCCCTGCTGTGGCTGTTCCGGGAACGCCTGCGGCTGGAAGGAACGCTGGCCGATTACGATATTTCGGAGAAAGCCGCCTTTCCCCTGAAAAGTGATTTTAAGCTCACCGCGGGCGCCTTTTTCCGCTGGCGGGACTTCGGCGCGCAAATCCGCTGGTTTTCGGCCAATGAGCAGGTGGGCTGGTTCCGCGGGCAGGATGGCAGCTTCAGCGAATTGCGCCTGAAACCTTTCAGCAATGTCAATCTGCATCTTTCGCAAAAGCTGAGCCTGTGGCACATCCGCTCGCGGCTCATCCTCAGCGCGCAGAACCTGATAAGTGACAAGACGGAACTTAACGGTCTGGCCATCCGCGATCGCCGCTTTTACATGGCCCTGGAATTAAAATATTAACCGAACAGTTAAACCGAGACGGTAAACCCGTCTCCGGGGAAAATATGAAACACTTTTTACGGATATTCATCGTCTCCCTGCTGGCCGCCGCCTGCACGGAAAATCCCTTTTATAAGGATACTATCCGCGCCACATCGGGCCTGGAGATCAGCGGCCGCCTTTTTTTGGAGGAGGAAAGCGATCATAGCGGCGTTTTTATTTGGGCGGAGGGTCTGGACATTGTGAGCCATAGCGAAAAAGACGGCCGCTTCCGCCTGTCCCTGCCCGCCAATATTGAGGAAAGCGCCCAAAGCGAAACGGGCTACCATTATATCTATTTTTATTGCGCCAACTATCTGCTGGCCCGGGTGCGTGTCTTCGTCTTTCAGGGCAGATTTAAATATAAGCGGGAGGCGCTGGATGAGAAGGGCCGTATAAAGGAAGATATCCGGCTGCAAAAACTGCTGCATATCCGCACCCTGGTTGAGCCGGCCGTTTTCAATAAAACCGCGTCGGGGTTGTTCAGGGTTACGGTGGAACTCTATAAACGGATTCCCGGCGTGCGGGTTTACACCTTTAAGGGACGGGGAGACACCCTGCGTTCCCTTTTTATCAAAAAAATCGGAGACCCGCCGGAAAAGGTGCATCTGTTGCCCGGTGATTATTTCCGCGTTTGGGAAGAGGTTGTCGACAAAAATATCTGGTCATTGATTTTGGAGTGGCCGCCCGAGGGCGTCAGCGAGGAAGGACGCTACGAACTGTGGCCCTTTGTCGGCGTGGAACAGACATTGCCCGATGGACTGCTGCAATATTTCGGTGAAAATGCCGGCAACTATTCGGCGGACTTCCTCAACGTGCCCATCCGCATGGAAAAGGCTGTCCTGACCATCCCCTAGGATGACAATGCCCGGCTATTTCCCTAAAAAGCGGCTTCGCGATTGCAGCATACTCTTTACCCAGCCATCCTGAAAATAGCGGTACAGATTCTTTCCCGGACAAACGGTTTTTTGGGAATAATCGCGGTGGGTGGCCACCCGCGCGGCGGGCACATTGTAATCTTTCATCAGGGCCAGGGTTAAATCCACCATGCCGGCCAGTTGCTTTTCGTTGGGTTTTTGGATTTCAAAATTACCGATGACGCAGATCAGGGCGTGACCATGCGGGTCATACTCCGTGTTGGTATCCCCGGCATATTTTAGCGGGCGGGCGGCATATATCCTGCCTTCGGGATCGATAAGGAAGTGATAGGGAATATCCATCCACTTTTTCTCCCCGGTGCTAAATTCCTGCAAGTGCTTCAGATAGGCCACGGGATCGGCGCTGTCGGCAAAAAAAACGCCGCCATGATGAATGGTAATGTATTTGATTTCCTGCGGGTAGCCGCGGGTGTCCGCGGAATCCGCCAGCGGCTTTCCACCCCATTGCGCCTTGCTTATCACAGGCAGCTTGTCCAGTTCCCCCGCCGGGGAAATCATAATCCAGCTTAAAACAATCCACAATCCCAATCGCATATCACACTCCATCCCTTACATTAAAAGTTATCCGCTCCGTGGCGCTCAGCCGCGCGCTTTTTACGGGCATCCATCCCCGAACCGAGTTAATCCGCCACAGGCGGGAGACCTCCGCAAGCATATCCACGGTTAAAACTTTTTCCCTGATCCGCCCCTCCCGTAGCAGGACGGCGCGGAAAACACCGCCGAGAAGACCACAATCCCGTGGAGGGGTATAGCGTTCTCCTTTCCACTCAAAGACAATATTGGCCATGGTGGTCTCGGTTATTTCCCGGGCATTATTATATAACAGAAGATCATTACAACCAAGTTCATTTTCCCGCAAAAAGGAGTCATAAACCGCGCGACGGTCGGTTTTATGATAGTACCAGACACTGTCGCGATCGATACTCCGCGCGGCCAGGGCCAGGCAGTCGGCGGAAGCGTTCTCCACCAGGGGGGCTGTTTCCAGGGTGCAATGCCCGTTTTGCTCCACAAGCATGCGTACCCGCTGATCTTCACCCAGGCGGGAAAGACGGCGGGCCTCCTCCCGCAAACGTTCCCGGATCGGCGTCAGAGAAAAGGTAAAACCAAAATAGTCCCGGCTGCTCTCCAGGCGTTGCAGATGCTCTTCAGCCAGGAACCAGCCGCTCCCCTGTTTGTAGAGAAGTGTTTCCAGCAGACGGAAGGACGGTAGGCGGTAAGCCAGCACCCCCGCCTTGAGCAGTGATTCGCGGTATTCGTTTTCCACCCGGCTGTCCCAGACAATGCCGCCGCCCACACCGTAGCGGACTTTTTTTCGCTCCTTATCCAGCAGCACCGTGCGGATGGCCACGTTAAAACAGCCTTGCCGCCGGGGCCCCATATAGCCAATGGCCCCGGTATAGACGCCCCGGGGAAAGGGTTCCAGTTCATGGATTATTTCCATGGTGCGCACCTTGGGCGCTCCGGTGATAGAGGCGCAGGGAAAAAGACGCCTCATGATCTCACTAAAGGGGGCCTCCGTTTCACCTTCCACCTCGCTGGTCATTTGCCATACGGTGGGATATTGTTCAATATTAAAAAGAGCGGGACAACGAACCGTGCCGGCCCGGCAAAAGCGGGAAAGGTCGTTGCGCATCATATCCACAATCATCACATTTTCCGCCTGCTCCTTTTCCGAGGCGGCCAGTTCCCGGGCCCGGCGCAGATCATCCGCGCGGAAAAGTCCGCGGGGAGCGGTGCCTTTCATCGGCCGCGTTTTTATCCGGTTCCCGTTCAGCTCAAAAAACAGTTCCGGAGAAACGGAAGCCACGGCCCGGCCGGGCATATCGATATAGGCGGCATAGCTGCCCGGCTGCGCCCGGTGCAGTTGTTTAAAAAAGGCTTCAAAGTCACCCTGAAAATCTCCTTCCAGGGGAAAAGTATAATTAACCTGATAGCTGTCTCCGGCGCGCAGATAGTCCCGGATTTTTCTCAGCGCGCGGTCATAGCGCTCCCTGGCAAGCAAGGGCTGCCATTGGGGCAGGTTGGCGTCACCGGACGCGGGCGGCTCCCCGGCCCGGATTTCTCCGGGAGCATCATAGACCCCCAGCATCAAAAGCGGCAGCCCCTCCGGGGGAGGATGATGTTTTAGATGAGGGTCGATGCCGGAAGCGGCTTCATAAGCGATATAACCGGCCAGCCATTTCCCTTCGCTCAGCCAATGGTCGGCTTCGGTAAGCGCGGGCGCCACCTCCTCCGCCCGGAGCGCGCGGATCACGGTCAGGGGCCTGTTAAACTGCATACCCCGTTTTTTATGGGGATGGAAAAAGCGAACGTTCATTTATTAGCGTTTATTTTTGGAAAGGCCCAATCTACACAGCACCCCCTACCGCGGGCAAGACTGCCTCCGGCGGGGTGAGGTCGTAAGCTCTCCCCGGTACCAGAAAACCATATTAGCAGAAGCTGCTCTTTTTATTAATTCTCACACAAAACCACAAAAATCATGTCCATCCCGCATAACTCACAGACGCCCTTTTGTATTTTGTATTTCATATGTCATTTGTCATTTGTCATTATTCATTTGTCATATGTCATTTGTCATTTATCATATCCACCCTCTCCCCGAAGGCTCCGGGTCAATCCCGGCCACCCTTTTCTATTTTCTATTTTTTATTTTTTATTTATATCCCTTTCATTCCGCTAATTGAGAAAAAGATAATCCTGCCAGGTGGGATGAGGATGACCATTGGCCAGGTACTGTAAATAAAAAAGATGCGTGGGACGGGTGGGCTTGCGCAACAGTTTCATGCCGGCCTGCTCCGGCGTACGGTCCCCTTTTTTATGGTTACAGCGAAAACAGGCGCACACCAGATTTTCCCAGGTGTCCCGCCCGCCCTGCGACTTGGGGATGATATGATCGATGGTCATGGGCTGGTGATTTTTTCCGCAATACTGACAACGGTTGCGATCCCGCTTTACGATATTTTTGCGGTTCAGCGATACGGTTTGATAGGGACGACGGATATAACGGTTCAGACGGATCACGGAGGGATAAGGCATGGCCTGCCGCGCGGAATGAATAGCGTCATCATAACGCTCAATCATCTGCGCCTTGTTAAGCAGCAACAGAACAACCGCCTTGCGGGCCGAACAAATAGAAATCGGCACATAATTCTGATTTAACACCAAAACACTCTGTTTCAGCATCTTTCCACTCCGTTAAAAAAAGGTTCGCACCTCCACAAAGGTTTGCGCCAGTCCCGGGTCATACAGGGCGTCCTCCTCCCGGGAGGAGTTTATGCGTACCCTCCCGCGGGCATGGATAAAATAATCCCGATCGAGGCGGATGGCAACATGGGTGATGCGCGTGCCGGACTCGGCGAAAAAGAGCAGATCGCCCGCCTCACCTTCGTTAAAATTGTCGGACACGGGCCGCGCATCCGCGTATTGCATGGGTGAATCGCGGCGAATGGCCCGTCCCAATAATTTATGAGACAACTGCACCAAACCGGAACAATCCACTCCCTTGCCACTTTTGCCGCCCCAATGGTAGGGCAGTCCCATAAAGCCGCGGGCCACCCGCGTCAGATTTTCACGCGTGAATCCGCCCAGGGGAACGCACACCTGATGCCCCACCCAGCCCCGCCGGCCGTCGGGCAATTCCACTTCCAGCCCCCGGGGGCCGGACTGCACCACCAGCAAAGACCCGCCAGCCGTTAAATCCGCCAGGGGCTCTTTTCGTTCCACATCCGCCCAGATAACAGCCTGCGTGCGGGTAACCGGTAAAACGTTTTCCCGGGGTTTTTCCCGTTCGGCCAACTGATGCCGGTTCAGCCACCCCTCATAACCGTCTTCGCACCGCACACGTACAAAATCATTCTTACGCTCCAAAGGCTCCAAAGCTTCCCACATCAGTACCTGTGTATCCACTTCGCTATGGAAACTGGCCTCCCGGTATATATTGGCACAACTGACATTGCAAAAAAACATATTCTTTCCCACTCGTTTTATCTTCTTCCGTTCCCCGGAAACCCTAATTATAGCAAAGGCCGGGATCAATAAAAAGTGCCTCGTGTGGCAAATCCGTTTAAATTAGCCATTTTGGAGAAAAAGATGCCCGTTCCCTTTGAGTCACTTGAAGCGATAATATTTGATGTGGATGGCGTTTTGGTGGATACGGAACCGCTCCACATGCGGGCTTTTGTCTCTTTTCTTGAGTTATACGATATTCATGTTCCTCCGGAAACGCTGTGGTCTTTTATCGGACATTCCGTCCCGGACAACATAAAGATATTGAAATCCCGGTACGCACCGTTGGCGGATATAACGATCGAAGAGGCGGCACAAAAGCGCGACGCCCTCTATTTACAACTTCTGGAGAAAAGCAGCCTGACCCTGAACAGCGGCGTGGCCGACCTGATCGACTATGCCCTGAACAACAAACTGGCCCTGGGCGTGGCCACCTCATCCGATAAAAGTCACTGGCAAACCGTGGCCCGGGTGATAAGGCGTACTGAAGGGATAGACCTGAATAAGGTTTTTGAAGCGGTCAGTTGCGGTGATGAGGTGCCCAAACGGAAACCCCATCCCGAACTATACCTGCGGGCCTGCGCCGGACTGGGGCTGGAAGCTTCTAAAAAAATAATAGCCATTGAAGATTCACCCTCGGGGATTGAAAGCGCCAATCGCGCCGGATTAAGCAGCATTGCCCTGCTTACACCTTATGTCCCGGAAAGCCAGTTGAAGGCAGCCGCCATGATGATACGGGAAATAGCGGAGATTAGCGAACGGCTTGTCCGGTAGCTTTCCTCGTGTTATGGAAAAGTAAAGGGAATGCCCTTTTTGACGGTAAGGAAGAGAGGGTAAGCTTTTCAATTCTCACACAAAGAGCTAGGGATTATTCATTTTTCCTCCCCCCTTCCGGGCAGGGAGAGAGGGGCCGGGGATGAGGTCGCCCCTTCATTTCGCAACTCACACCACACCGATATTCCGATCGCACAAAGCCATAAAGAGACTGAGAATTTTTAATTTCTTCCCGGAAAGATCAGCCCCCCGGGAACCCTCATCCTGGTCCTTCAGGGCATTAAAAAAGTATCCGCAGATTATAAATGTGCTTTTACCGCCCATCGTGTTAATGCCGTATAAAAACACAAACCGTACTATTTTGTATTTTTTATTTTTTATCAGCTTTGGTGCAAAAGCGCTATCAGGTTCTGCAGTTGTTCACGTTCATTACCGGAGTTAAGCGGAAAGCGTATCTGAAAGAGGATGCCGTTGCTTTTATTGTTATACCAGCGGAAGTCGCCCCCTATGGTTTCCACTATAAGCTGAACCACCTTCAGGTCCATGGTCAGCATAATATCATCGGGGCTTTGCCAATAGGCGGAGGGACTTTTAATGCTCACCGCCGTCCATTTGCCGTTTTCCGATGCCAGCTCAATCTCAATGGAACGTTCTTCCTGAATCTGTGTCTCCAGGTTTGCCTGTATCAGCTTACGCAACAGGGTTACCAGAACTTGTTGGATGGAGAGCGGATTGGCCAGAATATGGGTAGGTTTACCCGGAGTCTTTTTTATAATGGCAATGTTTTTTTCCGTGAATTCATAGTCCAGTTGCTCCAGCGCTTTTTTCAGGGCGCTTTCCACATTTAGCGCCTTAAGCGATTCATCCTCTGACTGATGGGCAAACTGCCGCGCGTTTTCCACCGTTTTATGGATATTCTGCAACAAACCCGCCATTTTATGCAGATGGTTGTCTATTTTCTCCAGGCGGGGCGTCTCCTTTTGGCACTCCTTTTTGGCCAGGTCCAGTTTAAGCTGCAACGATGTAAGCGGCTGCCCCAGGTTATGCACCAGATTGATGGCCAGTTCGCCCATCTCCTTATAGCGGCTTTTGGATAGGGTCATTATTTGTTGCTGGTTCAACATGCGCTCCATCTCCTTGCGCCAGCCGATATCGCGTGCGCTGACCAAAATAAAACGCATGCCCCGGGCGGGGTCTTCTATCACGCCGAAGGAGACCAGAACGGGTATGGCATATTCATGCCCGCGAAGCCGGGCTTCAATTTCCATATTGCTGCCGGCAAGCACCTCGTCAAACCAGTTATCGGCGGTATCGCTCACCAGATAATTTCTGAGGGACGTACCGACAAGCTTATAGCTGTTCAGGCCCAACAGTTCCATGGCGCTTTTATTGGCATATTCGATTATACCCGCCGCATTCAAAATAAAAATGGCGTCATGCAAATGTTCCAGTATGGCCACCGTGGGATTATAATCCTCATCCGCGCGCTTATCCATCTTTTTCATAAATCATCCTTATACAATGCCGTGCCGCCTTGTTTGTCTCATACCCGTATATCCATGTGTCTGCTGCGGGGCATCCGTCTTCCCGGCGGACGTATGCGCAGCTTCAAACGCGGGTCTATGGCTTCCACTTCCAAAGTCACTTCGTCAAACCGTTTAAACTCAATATGTGATTCCATGATGTAGTTATAGCCGTAAAAACGAAGGACATATTTATTCTCTCCCAGGTCCAGCACTATGCGCGCCTTGATGCTATCGCCCTTTTTCAGCCTGTCCCGCAGCGCCGATATATCCGTATCAATATAATACACGCTCTTCCTGTTTTTATGGGAATCATTTCTTTTTTGATTGTGCCGGCCATAGGCGGACACACCAGTGGTTTGTCCCAGCCTGTCCATCACATCTCCGTGCGTATCTTCAGCAGGGTTTTGTTCAGAATCTGCGAGATACGCGCCTCGCTCAGCTCCAGTACCTGACCGATATCGGCCAGGGTCAGTTCTTCGTAATAATAGAGGGCCAGTATCAGGCGTTCCCGCTCCGGCAACCGCCGCACCACATCGCGCATGCGCTTTTTCAGATTTTTTGTTTCCATCAAATCTTCCGG
>JALTKX010000247.1 GCA_027006055.1 Calditrichia bacterium
TCTTTGGCCGGGGAACAGAGGATAATCATCAGGGGCTGGTGGCCTCGCTGATAGCGGCCCGGGCGTTTGTGGATTTAAAGATCATGCCCGAATACAATCTCAACCTGGTTTTTGTTTCCGATGAGGAGACCAACAGCATCTATGGCCTGGAGTATCTGGTGGAGCATCATGCGCATCTTTTTAATGAAAAGGATATATATATTATACCGGATGCCGGGGAGCCGGACAGCACCATGATTGAGATCGCCGAGAAATCTATTTTATGGTTGAAGTTTATCACCAAGGGGAAGCAGGTACATGCCAGTACGCCGGAGCGGGGCGTAAACGCTTTTAAGGCGGCGGCGCATTTTATCGTGAAACTGGGGGATTTATACCGCTTGTTTGCCGACAGGGACGAGGTGTTTGATCCTCCCATAAGCACCTTTGAACCCACGCAACGCGAGGCCAATGTCCCCAATGTGAATACCATACCCGGCGATGACGTTTTTTACCTGGATTGCCGGATACTGCCACATTATCAATTGGATGCGGTTCAAAAGGCCATTCGTCAAATGATGAGGCAAATAGAGGATGAATTCGGGGTAGAGATAACCATGGAAGAGGTGCAAAGGGAAGAAGCAGCTCCGGCAACGGCGCCGGATGCGCCGGTGGTGGGCGCCCTGGCCCGGGCGATAAAAGAGGTCTACGGCGTGGAGGCCGGACCCGTGGGCATAGGCGGCGGTACCGTGGCCGCTGTTTTTCGCCGCGCCGGTTTTGACGCGGCCGTATGGTCTACTCTGGATGATATGGCCCATCAGCCCAACGAATATTGCCGGATTAGCAATCTGCTGAACGACGCGCGGGTTTTTGCCCATGTGGCAAGCCACGGTTTAGATTAATTTGCCTGAGGAGCGGCTGCTTATGTAAATTACGCCATTCAAGCGGGAGTAATTCAGAGGCCAGAATGCCAGCTTCCCAAGCTGGACGTCGCGGGTTCGAATCCCGTCTCCCGCTCTTTTTTTAAAAAAGCATTTTTCAAATAATCAATTCCTCTCCCATGCCGATAGCATAATTCCCTGAGCTGTTTTCTGTTCTGTGTATTTCGAATTCCGGTGATTCGAGTCACAGTATTATTGGTATATAATGCCTTAATTGGATGTTCCAACGATTTCTATTGCTAACCCAGGAGGAGCTATGTACGCTAACTTCAAATTAAAAGTAGCCGTATTGCTTGTGTTTTTGTGCGCGGCTGGTTTTTTATCCGGTCAGATTGTTCAACAAATCCCCAATGGCGGAACCGTTAATTGGCAGGATCAGATCATCAAAGGCACGGGTATCGGCGCGCCGAATCCCAAGGTCCCTTTTGCCGCTCAACGTGCCGGGGCCATACGGGCCGCCAAGCTGGACGCGCTGCGTCAGCTTTTGGAAACGGTTAAGGGCATGAACCTGACCGCGGAAACCACCGTGCGCAATGCCATGGTGGAAAATGACGTCATTCAAACCCGGGTGTCGGGTATTGTTAAGAATTTTCGTGAAACGGATATACGCTATCTCAGCGACGGCAGCGTGGAAGTGGATGTGGAAATTCCCCTGAGCGGTATTTTGCTGGACGCCCTGTTGCCGCAACAAATTGGCGGACAGACTCCGGCGCAGGTTCAATATGGGGTGGCGCCGCAACCGGCTTATGCCAACGCCGTCTACAGCGGCCTGATTATCGACGCCCGTGGCCTGGGACTGCGCCCGGCCATGGCTCCGCGTATTCTTGACGAAAATGGCAATGAAATTTACGGCACCGGTTTTGTCAGCCGTGACTATGCCGTGCAAATCGGCGTTGTGGGCTATGAGAAAAATATCGCCCGCGCCAAAAGCAATGAGCGGGTTAAGGATAATCCCATGGTCGTTAAAGCCGTCTCCGTATCCGGCACCAATAAAACCGATATCGTGGTATCCAACGCCGACGCGGCCAATATCCTGGCCGCCGGTAAGAATCTTAATTTTATGGAACAGTGTAAAGTGATGTTTATACTTGATTAGTGAAGGAGAAAATCATGAAAATTTCCACAAAGAATATATTTATTTTTCTCGCCCTGGCCCTGTTTCTGGCAAGCTGTTCCGGACCGAAAGAGCGCAAGGCCGCTTCCACGCTGGATACGCCGGAATATCATTATACCCAGGGACAAAAGTTCCTTAGGAGCGGCGATCTGGCCAATGCGGAGCGTGAATTTAAACTGGCCAGGAGTTTGAAGGATAAGTTTGCCCCGGCCTTTGAAGGACTGGCCGTGGTGGCCCTGGAACGCAATCAGCTTAATAAGGCGGAAAAACTGATCGATGAGGCTTTAAGCCGCGATGACGACTGGACGCCCGCCCAGGTGGCCCAGGGACGCCTGTTGATGCTCCGGGAAAAATATGACGACGCCGTGGATGAGTTTCAGGATGCCATTGACGATGTGGATGATTCCGGGACGGTTAAAGATAAAAAAGCGGTTAAGATGGACGCCTGGTATTGGATGGGCGAGACCTATAAACGATGGGGCAAATACAACAAAGCCCAAAATGCTTTTCAGAATATTCTGAAGCTGGACAATACCGATACCCGCGCAGGACTGGCCATAAAGGAACTGGCCGAGTATTTTGCCGCCGTGGCCGGCCAGTCACCGGAATTGCAAAAAATTGCCCGCCAGAAAGAAGTCACCAGGGCTGATATCGCCGTTCTGTTTGTGACGGAACTGCCCCTGGATAAAATATTTCGCAAGTCGCCCAACAGGCAGGCTGTCAAGTTCAGCGCGCCGGGGCAGAGCGTTATGGGCAAGCCGCGGGTACAAAACGCCTCGGATCTGGGAATTAAGGATGTGCCGGACAGCCACTGGGCAAAATCCTTTATTAAAAAAGCGGTGGAAAGCGGTATCATGCAGCTTTATC
>JALTKX010000248.1 GCA_027006055.1 Calditrichia bacterium
CGCCGGTGGTAATCAGAATATTTTGAGCGCTGACGTCTATATTGTTGGCGCGGTAATAAGCGGCGAACTTTTCCCGCAGGGAGAGCAGTCCGGCCGAGGGCCCGTACTCCACCACCGGCATATCCATATTTTTTATGGGATTGAAAAAGGTCTCCGGCGTCCTGATATCGGGTTGACCGATATTGAGGTGGTAAACATGTTTTCCGGCCGCCTTGGCCCGGTCGGCATAGGGCACCAGTTTACGTATAGGAGAAGAGGGCATTTCCTGCGCGCGCGCGGATAGGGTTTTCATTGTCACTTCCTTTATGCTAACGTTTTCGTTTTGGGAATATACAAAAATCCCCGCTTGGCTAAAACAGGATTTTATACCGTACCCCCCGCCTTTATCCGTTTTCCTTGTTTGCTTTTTGCCATTGGCCTTCTTAGGTTTATTTTTCTTTCAAAAAGTAAGTTAAATGACTATCTCCTTTCCCTTTTACCGCTTTCCGCCATAACAGGTGTCCGTCATCTTAACTTTTCATACATACACTGAATTAAAAACAAGGAACTGCCATGAAGTTTATCTTTACGCTTTTGATTTCCGTCTCTTTTCTCTCCGCGCAGGATTGGGTTGTCGTTCAACCGGCCGACAGCAGCTTTTCCGTCGAGATGCCCGGCAAACCGCAGGAACAGAAAAAAGTGGTCGATTCCGACATTGGCAAGCTGGATGTTTTTTTATATATCTATGAACAGGCCAACAGCGGCTATATTGTCAGTTATAATGATTATCCCGAATCGGCCATGAATACTAATGTGGTGCCGGACAGCGTATATAACAATGCGGCAAGAAGCGCCCTGGCCAGCACCAGGGGAACGCTTATATCCAAAAACAAGATCACCTACCGGGGACATCCCGGCATTGAGCTGAAATATTCCATTCCCGGTAATGTGTTGGTACGTTCGCGCTATTTTCTGGTAAACAACCGCCTGTTTCAACTTATGGCGATCGGGAATGAGGAAACTCTTTATAATTCCTTTAGCGAATGGTTCTTCAATTCCCTTAAGATCAAAAAGGCCGTCGTGGCGCCGCTGGCCGAGCGTCTGTTCAAAGCCATCAACTACACCTATGACCGCAATGAAAACGGCTCCTATTCGCTAACGCTTTCCTTTGAAGACAAGCGCACCCAGTTGGTGCATGTTTATCCCATGGTGGCCTCTCTTAATTCCAGGCCCGCTTATGATGTCTGGTCCACCATAACCCGCTATAAAAAAACCATCCCCGACAGTATCGTTCAGGATATGTTTGTCCGAAACAGCAACCTGGAGTATGGCCACTTTCAAAGCTACCCTTCCGACAGCTCTTTTGTATTGGTTTATTCGGTCATCTTTCACGGCGAACTTACAGCGGAGATTTTTAAAACCATCATCAATGAGGTTGCCGGCATGGCCGACTATTACGAAAGCAAACTCAGCAGGGAAGACACTTATTAAAACGGCGGGTGGTAAGCATCCGCTTATGACCGCCCCGCGCCGACCCTTTTGAAAAAACAGACGATAAGAGTGAACAACAAGGCGGGTATTCCAATCCAAAGGAATTCACTCAACAACACGCGCAGTCCTTTTTCTCCAAAAAAAGCGCCTATCCCCAGGGGGGAAACCTGTATGGGCCTCCAGGGGAAAAAGTAACGGCTGTTATCAAAGGGGGCAAAAAAGGCCACGCCCAAACCGCCGTTGGTCATGGCGTCCAAAACGGCATGGGATGCGGTGCCTATAAAAAAATAGCCCGCAAGAAACAGACGGTCTCTTTTGGAGGTATTTTTTCCGTAAAAAAGAAAACTAAAAAGTATTCCGACGATCAGGGCAAACAGCAGTGAGTGGCTAAAGCCTCGGTGTCCCCACATGCTTTCATAGGCGATGCCAAGGCGAAAGGTAACTACATCGGCGTCGGGCAAAACCGAGCATACCGCGCCTAATATCCAAAATCGTGGCCGGGTAAGCTGCCCGGGGAAACCCCGCCCCAATGCCAGGGCGGAAACGACATGAC
Source organism: Calditrichia bacterium (assembly GCA_027006055.1). Lineage (GTDB taxonomy): Bacteria > Calditrichota > Calditrichia > Calditrichales > J004 > J004. The sequence continues at coordinate 2,024 of JALTKX010000248.1, forward strand.
CGAAGGCCGAGGCCATAAATTATACCTTTCTTTTTGGGGGCTTTTTGTACCCCCGTCCGTTTTACAGTTCAGGTTTAGCTATTTCAAATTGAGGGGAATATCTTCTATTTCCGGTTCCAAAATTCCGTGATTTCATCTTTGTAATGTGCCGTGACAACCACATCGCCGGGACGGTCAAACCAATATTCCGGTAGCAGGGCGTTGTAACTTTCTTCTTTAAAACGATCGCCAATAAGGACGATTATACCCCGGTCGGTATGGGTTCTTATCAAACGGCCGGCGGCCTGGATAATTTTTTGTCCCGCCGGATAACGATAGGCATAAGCCTGCCCTTCCCCATACAGATTATCATAGTAGGCGCGCATCAGCTCCCGCTCATGATTAAAGGGCGGCAGGCCCGGCCCGACGATGATGACGCCAATGGCCATGTCGCCACGAAAGTCAATTCCCTCGGCAAAACCGCCGCCCAACACGGCCATCAATATCCGCGCCGAGCCCTTTTCCCTCAGGAGTGCCATTATCTCCTCGCGCTCTTCCTGCCCCATGCCGGGCCGTTGCATTAAAACCTCCTGTGTCGTGTTGCCCATAAAAAGATATACATTGCGCATATAGTCAAAACTGGGGAAGAAGACCAGATAGTTTCCCCGGCGCAGGGCCGCGGTCTCTTTGATAATGTCCGCCACCCTGGGCCACGAGGCACCGCGATCCTTGTAACGGGTGGACACTCCGGGAACGATAATCACCTTTTTATGGTGCGGAGGAAAGGCCGATGGAATAAAAATTCGATCGGTCTCTCCCGGAGGAAAACCAAGCATCTTTTCAAAATAGTCCAACGGGTCCAGCGTGGCGGACATGGCCAACACATTGGCAAAGCGCGCCATGCGGTTGGCCAGATAGTTCGAAGCGTCCAGGCAAATGATGCGAAACAGTCCCCCTTTTCGTGTTTCATACAAGGCCTTCAAGGGCACATCTTCCTGCCGCAGAATAAATGCTAGGCGACGCAGACGATAATAGAGGTTTTCCAGCGGGTCGTCCGGAAGTATTATATTTTTCCGTACCTTGTGCATCACATAGGCGATATAGGCGGCTTCATATACGCGGAAGGTTTCCAACAGCGTCAGGACGTCCACATCAAAAGCGTAGTCGCTTTGTCCCTCGTGATGCAGGCGTCCCTCCTGCTCCCAACCGTCAAACAGCTTTTGCCACAGCTCCAGGGCGGCGGCCAATTTTCCGTAAACCCGGCCTTCCTTCAGCGATACATTCAACTGTAAGGCGTCGATCTCCCCACGCCCCACTTCCACGGAAAGATAGGCGCGGCTGCGTTCCAACAGACCGTGCGCCTCATCGATAATCAACAGCCATTCATCAAAACCTTCCCGCCCGAAAAGGTTTTTACGGGAAGCCATGGGATCAAACACATAGTTGACGTCCCCCACCAGCACATCAAAATGTTTTAACAGTTTGTTGTTAACCTCCAGCGGGCACAGCTTTTTTTCCACCGCGGCATTGTAAACATCTTCCCTGTTCAGGGATTTTTTGGCATTCAGCTTTTCCAGCAAAGCGCTTTGTTCCAGCCGTTTTGTAAAGTTTTCTATAAAAGGACAAAAAGACTCGTGGCAAAAATAGATGGGATTGGCACACAGGCGCGCGGCCGAACTGACAATATAGGAACGGAAAACCTTTTCATCGGGATCAATGCGGCGCAGGGTTTCCAGCACCTGGTTCTGCTGATCGGTGCGCGAGGTGGCAAAGAAAATTTTTTGACCCGTTTTAAGGGCCTTTTTTAAAAAGGGAATCAACGCCCCCGCGGTTTTTCCCGTACCCGTCGGCGCGGAAACCATCATGCGTCTGCCCTTTTCCAGCCCTTCACTCACGCGGCGCATCATCTCTTCCTGTGGCGCTCTTTTATCCGGCAGGTCAAAGTTTAAGGTTTGCGCAAGGCGGGAACGGCGACGGTTGTTTTTTTGGCGCTCGGCGGAAAGGGCGTATATCTGTTCAAAGCGCTTTAAAAGGGCGCGCTCTACCTCCTGCCGCTTATAGTCCAGCTTAAAAACCTTTTCCCGGTCATCTATCAGGTTAAAAAGCCGCAAATAGGGAACCACCTCGCACCCGTCGTTCATATCCTGCAACAGGTAGGCATAAAACAATAACTGGTTGTTAAACCGGGGATAGCTTCCGGCGTGCAGCTTTTTAAATTCCGCCGGCTGTAAAACAACGGACTTTATCTCTTCCAGCTCCAGACGTTCCTTCAGCTTATACAGTCCGTCTATGCGTCCGCTGATGTGAAAGCGCACATCACGAAAGGAATAGGAACGGTTTACAACACTTTCGCTGACAAAAAGACTTTTCTGCAGTCGGTGGCTGTGTTGCAGGTAGGTTTGGGCCTGGCGGCCCATTTTCCCCCGTTGCGGCAGGGGAATGCTGGCCACCAGGCGTTCGTCATTATCCGCCGGGGCCATAAGGTCGCGCACCGTCAGGTATATTTCCCTACCGTCCCTTTTAACAGCCATTCTAATCCGCTAAGACGATGGTAAGCTCGTTCAGGCCCCGGCTCACTTCCTTGTAAAAATTGAGCATGGTTTTATCCGACAACTCCCGGCTGAAGGCGTCCAGTACATCCACAAACAGCTTACGCGGTTCTTCTTCCACCAGGCTGTCGGCGTCATAGGCAAAGTAGCCGATAAAATTGAGTATCGACTCCGGCGCCTCGTCAAAGGAGATCTGCAGATCGCTTTCATATATGCGATCCAAAAAGGCCTCCGCGCGGCGGGTATCGGCATAGGCGGTAAAGTTGATGTCCAACATGGGCGGCGTGGTTTCCCTTATGGAAAAAAGCCGTCCGTATTCCGCCTGCAGGGCGCTCATATCTTCCCCCTGATAAAAATTGATCACTTCCAGGGTGCGGCCGGCCAGTTGCACTTCGATCTCATCGCCGCCATGCTTTTCCATCTCGCGGAAAATGTGTTGCAGCTCCTGCCCCATCTCATCATAGGGAAACATCAGGCAGCGGGCATAAAAGCGAAACAGATGATGATAAAAATTTTCTTCCATTAAAAAGCCCTGTTTTGCCACATTTTGGTCATGTCATACGGCGCCGGCGCCCCGCCCAGAAACTTATTAAACCAGTACAGGTGGGCGTTGTAATAAAAGGGCATCGACTTTACATGGTTGGGCCAGTGGCCGTCATTTTTAAACACAATCAATTCCGACGCGATTCCCCGCTTTTGCAGGGCGGTAAAATATTCCAGACTTTGGCTGTAGGGCACGCGATAATCGCGTTCGCCGGTAATGATCAGGGTTGGCGTTTTAAAATTTTTCACATACGAGTCCGGCGACCATTTCACATAGTCTTCCGACTCCCACGGCGTTCCGCCCAAATCCCACTGCGGAAACCACAACTCTTCCGTGGCCCCGTAGAAGGATTTCAGATTAAAAAGACCCATCATGGAAACCATGGCCTTAAAGCGGGTGGTGTGCCCCTGCAGCCAGTTCATCATATAGCCGCCGTAAGACCAACCCATGGCCCCCATGCGCTCCTTATCCACATAGGGCAAACCGGCAATGTAGTCGGTAACCGACATAACATCTTCATAAACCTTGCCGCCCCAGTCGCGGGAAATAGCGTTGGTAAACTCCTGTCCGTATCCGATGGAGCCATGCGGGTTGGGAAAGGCCAGCACATAACCGGCGGCCGGGTATATCTGCCAGTCTCCGCGGAAGGAATTGGCCCATTGTGATTGCGGCCCGCCATGCACGTTGATGATGGCCGGATATTTTTTTGCCGGATCAAAGTTGTGGGGTTTTATTAAAAAGGTGTGTATTTTCTTTCCCGTTTTACTGGGTATCCATAACTCTTCAAAAGGACGAATATCGTAGTTTTTCAACAGCTCATCGTTAAAACCGGTTAGTTTTCGGACTTTCCCGGCTTTTTCGTTTTTCACCATCGCGCTGTAAATCTCCTGCGGCCGGTCGATGGCCCGGCTGCCAAAATAGAGCATGCTCAGGTCGGCGTTGGCCGTATAGCTGTCTACCGTGGCATGGCGTATCAGTAAGTGGGATTTTCCGCTTTTCGCATCCACATAATAGAGCGGGTAATAACCCTGTTCGGCCACCTTAATGATCAACCCTTTTCCGTCGGGCGTCCAGGTAAAATTACGGATGCTGTTCCTTACCTCCGCGGCCAGTTCGCGGGTTTTTCCCGTTTTACGATCCTGAACCATCAGACGCATAAGGTCCGCCTCAAACCGGGGAGTGTTTTGGCGCAGAAAGGCAATCCTTTTTCCATCGGGACTATATTGCGGGTTGCCGTCGTAGCCTTTGTTATCCTCCGTGCGGTTTACCTGCCTTAAGCTGTTCAGATCAATTTCATAGACATCCTTGTTGGTCGTTTCCCAACTATTTTTATCATGATTGGATTCCACGCTGACAAAACGGCCGTCCGGGGAAACGGAAAAGCTGCCCCAAAGGGCGGGATAGTTGTAATCGTCGGGGTTCAGGTCACGGTATTCATCCCTGTCCGGGTCATAGGCGATCAGATGGCTGCGCTTGCCGTCCATCCATTGCGTCCAATGGCGATAAAAAAGGTCTTTGGCATAATGAGCCTGCAGCGGGCCTTCTTTCAGGCTGCTTTTTAAATCTTCATTGCAGGCGGCGTCCGCGCCACACTCCTTAAACACCTTTGAGGCAAAGATCACCTTATAGCCGTCATTAAGCCATTCCGCGGCGGAAACGCCCATGGGAAAATCGGTCAGCTGTCCCGCCTCTCCGCCGGTAGTACGGATCATCCATACCTGCGGGCCGTTTTCACGGGTGGAGATAAACAAAAGATGCTCGCCATCGCTGTGCCAGCGGGGATGAAAATCAGCCGCTTCATTGTTGGTTAATTGAATAAGGTCACCGCCGTCGGCATTCATCAAATAGATGTCACTGTTGGCCGTTCCTTTTTCCAGGCTGTATTTCGTAACGGTAAAGGCCATCTTCTTTCCATTGGGAGAAAGCTGTACATCGCTTACCGATTTCACCTGATAAAGAGCCTCTATGCTGAACGGTTTTTTTTCCCCGGCGCTTAACAGGCCGAAGGTTAACACCAATACGATTAAGGTTTTCATTACATGCTCCATGGGTTTAATTTCAACAAATATAATTATTCTCCCGCTGAATAAAAAGCCGACTGCGTTTAAAAAAGGCCAATCTTCCGGCTATAATTCCCAAAGGATAACGATAAACAAATATTTTGCCATCACCGACTTGTTCTTTTTTAATGTTAATGAATGGAACAGTATTTATGCTTAATTTATCCCGGCAATAAAAAATCCGGCTTACGATGACAGATACACAAAAATACGACTATATTATTCTGGGCGGAGGCATTGCCGGCAGCCTGTTGGCCTGGCAATTGCATCTGCGTAAGAAGTCTTTTTTACTTATAGACAATGAAGCCCCCCACGCCTCCAGCCGCGTGGCCGGGGGCATGATCAATCCTATCACCGGTAAGCGTCTTGTTCTGACATGGATGGCCGAAAAGCTATACGATTATAATCACCGTTTTTATCCCATGCTTGAAAAATCCCTGGGCATTCCTTTTTACCGGGAACTGCCCCTGAGACGGGTTTTTAAAAACGCCGCCCAAGCCAATGACTGGCTGGTGCGCTGCCGTCAAACGGACTACCGGCCCTTCATTTTAAATGACGGGGATGAAACCGGCCTTTTAGGCATTAAAACGCCATTCGGTTACGGCACGGTGTTGGGCGCCGCCGTGGATACCGTTCCCCTGCTTAAGGCCCTGCATGGCGCTTTGGGCCATTCTTATCAAAAAGCCCACATTGCTTACGATGAAATAAAAACGGAGAAGGAACATATCCGCCTTGGAGAGCTGGCCTGCCAAAAACTTATTTTCTGTGAAGGCTGGAAAGCGACCGCCAATCCCTGGTTCTCTTACCTGCCGTTCAATCCCTGTAAGGGTGATGTGCTTAAAATCCGGGCCGATATTTCGCAAAATACCGGTATTGCCGCCGGGGTGTTTTTATTGCCTTTTGGTGATCATTTCCGCTGCGGCTCCACCTACAACTGGGATGAGCTGGATTGCACGGCCACCGAACAGGGACTTAGGAGCATGACCCGCCAACTGGAAAATATTTTAAGCGTACCGTATGCGCTACTAGAACACAAGGCTGCGGTACGGCCAACGGTAAAAGATCGCCGCCCCTTTCTGGGCCAGCATCCCCGGGAAAAGCGCTTTTACATTTTTAACGGCCTGGGTACAAAAGGGATTTCGCTGGCGCCCTGGTTTTCCAAACAGATGGCCGATTACCTGTTGGGCCAAGGGGGACTTATGCCCGAGGTGGATATTAAGCGCTTTCCGTTGGTTCAATCTAATCCACACATGAAGGTACGTGAGTAAACCGCAAATTCATTCATGGGGCAGTTGGACCGGAACCACGCTCGATAGAATCCGATTCATCGGATTCCGGTTGGAACACAAAACCTTATTGATATAGACAAACTTTAGTAGAAACCGTGGGGGAAACATGTTAAAGCTTATTTGCTTATTGCTTCGGAGTCGTTCAAGCTGATCCTCACACAAAGCCGTTATGGGTATGGTTAATAAGGTAATAAGGTTGGAGGTGTTGGGGTTGCTTTTTTGCTACTAAGGTTGTGGGAAGGAAATAAGGTTAGGCTTTTCGGAAGGGCTAAGAACCTGATTGAAATCGTGGGTTAGCAATATCCCTTGCGGCCCGGAGCTGGCAGGAACATCGGCCAAAGCCAAATAGGGGTAACCCGCGAATTCATTCGCGGGGCGGATGTGCCGGAACCGCGCTCGATAGAATCCGATTCATCGGATTCTGATTCCCACACAAAAACGCTAATAGACACGGCCAATAAGGTTGGGGGGGTGTGATAAGGCGTTATGTCCCCCGATTGAAATCGGGGGTTTGCAGTATCCTTTACGGCCCGGAGCGGGCAGGAATATCAGCCCAGGTCACATCGGGTTAACCCTCGAATTCATTCGCGGGACAGGCAGAGGCGTACCGCTCTCGGAGAATCCGGTTCATCGGATACCGGTTGGAGTACTAAACCTTATTGATAAAGACAAACCTTAGTAGAGACCTTGTATAAAAACACATACAAGCTTATTAGCTTATTGCTTCGGAGTCGTTCAAGCTGATCCTCGCACAAAGCCGTTATGGGTATGGTTAATAAGGTAATAAGGTTGGAGGAGTTGGGGTTGTTTTTTTGCTACTAAGGTTGTGGGAAGGAAATAAGGTTAGGCTTTTCGGAAGGGGCTAAGAACCTAATTGAAATCGGGGGTTAGCAATATCCCTTGCGGCCCGGAGCTGGCAGCAACATCGGCCAAAACCAAATAGGAGTAACCCGCGAATTCATTCGCGGGGCAGATGGGCGGAACCGCGCTCGATAGAATCCGATTCATCGGATTCCGATTGGAACACTAAACCTTATTGATAAAAACAAACCTTAGTAGAAACCGTGGGGGAAACATGTTCAAGCTTATTTGCTTATTTTATGGGAAGGCCAATAAGGTAATAAGGTTGAAGGCTTTTGTGATTGCTTTTTTCTACTAAGGTTGGGGAAGAGAGAGGGTTCGTCTTGTTATATGGTGTTATGGTCCCGATTGAAATCGGGGGTTAACAGTAATCCTGTGGGTAGCTTTGTGGTTTCGTGTGAGATATGAGGTTCCCACAAAAAAGCAAAAAATACCCTATTCCGGGTCGGCAAAAGGGCTGTGTGCCGCTTTTTGCGGCAGTTGCTCTTGTGAACGTTTTTTATAGAAGATATAGCTTAGCCAAATAGTCACTTCATATAAAAGCAGCATGGGAATGGCCAGCATCACCTGTGTTGTTGGATCGGGCGGCGTCAGTATCGCGGCGGCCACAAAAAAGATCACTATGGCATGGCGGCGGTATTTTTTTAAAAAAGCCGGGGTAATCAAGCCCAGCTTGGAGAGGATCACGCTGATCACCGGCATTTGAAATACTATACCAAACACGACCATGATGCGTATGAGAAAACCGAAGTAAAAATCAACGGCGATATTATTTTCCACCGTTGTCGGCGCCAGGCCCAGAAAGAATTCCAGGGCATAGGGGATGATCAGAAAATAGGCAAAAGCCGCTCCGCCGATAAAACTGACAAAGGCGCCGGCAATGATCGGCCAGATGAACCGCCGTTCGTTTTTATGCAAACCCGGAGCCACAAAGGCCCACAGTTGATATAAAATAACCGGAATGCTGAAGACGATACCTACAATCAGGGCGATCTCCAGCTTGATAATAAAAATGGCCTGTACCTTTAAAACCTGAAGATTTACCTGGGCTTCCGTGGTCAGGGCCGGCTTTAGCATAAACTCTAAAATGGGATCGGAAAAGTAAAAAATGATAATGGTAAAAAAAACAACGCTAACCAGCGCCTTTATCAGGCGCCAGCGCAGCTCTTCCAGATGATCCAGAAAGGGCATCTCATCCCGGGACATATTTACTCCAATAAAAAACCCGCGATTGCCGGCGCGGGTCTTCTTTAAACAGAATTTTTACTTATAAAGCTGAAAGTCTTTATTTAACTCGTAAACCTGAGCTTTAACCGTTTCCTGAAGGCCTTCGTTTTCAACATCCGCAAGAACCGTATCGATAAAACCGGCGATGGTTTTCATTTCGGCTTCGGTCATGCCTTTTGTGGTCATGGCCGCCGTTCCCAGGCGGATACCGGAAGTAACAAACGGGCTGCGCGTATCAAACGGTACCATGTTTTTATTTACGGTAATACCGGCGGCATGCAGGGCGTTTTCGGCCGCCTTGCCGGTAATGCCCTTATTGCTCAGATCCACAAGAAAAACATGATTATCGGTTCCGCCGGAGACGATAT
>JALTKX010000249.1 GCA_027006055.1 Calditrichia bacterium
CTCCTCACCGTCAAAGGCGGCATAGTTTTTTGTGCGCGTCGTGTTGCCGTGGCAATCTTCGCAACGGACGATGATCTGTTCTTCCTTGTGGGCATATAGTTTGCCGTCGCCCATAAGCTCGTAGGAAATGTGGCAGTCGATGCAGCTTAAGCCTTTTACAAAGTGGATGTCGGCGGAGACATGCCGGACCACTCTGCCATCGGCTAAAACCGTGTGCTTCAGTGTGTCGTTAAGGGGAACGGCCTCCAGGGTTGTTTCATGCAAACCCTTGTAGTTGAGGGATATCCGCCCGGAACGGCTGTGGCAACCCAGGCAATGCTCGTCGCTGATGTTGAGATCAAGCGAGGGATGCCCGCCACCGGGGAGAGCGTCAGTCAAGCTTTGGTCATTCCCGGAATCATAATTCAGGTGGCAGGCCGTGCATCCGCCGCCACGGCTAAGCAGGTTTATCGGACCGGGCCGTTTTTTTTCCTTCCCCAGATGGCAGGACACACAAAGCTGACGCAGGTGTTTGTCCGCCGGAGAGTAGCCCAGATGATGAACCGAAATAAGCGAATCGTCCGGGCTGTCGCTTTCGTCAAATACAAAGCGGTTTACGGCGATCATGCCGCTTAGCCGGTTCATGGGGGAGTTTTCCACCCGCTCATGGATGCCCGGATGGCAGGCCGCCGTGCCGCAGCTAAGCCTGGCGCTGCTCAGATTGCCCGGCACCAAAATCATCTCCCTGTGCGCGGCCTCTTTGTTCATGCTAAAGGGATTGCCCCGGTGACAGGAGTAGCAGCCCAGAGCCTGGGGAGAGTGGGCCGGCGAAAAGCCGCTGACATCCGCATGGCAGCTCAGGCAGCCTTCAAAGCGGCCCTGAACGGCAACGGGTAGAGGCAGGCTGTCATTGGCGGCATACACCGCGCCCCAGTGAAGTTCGTTGTTGGGGGAGATTTCTTCCGGTAATTTCAGTTGCCAGTTTTCACCCCGGAAAAAAAAGGCAAACAGGGTCAGCAGGCCATATAAAAGCACGGAGACGGTCAGGGTGCTTTTTATTCTTTGGCGCGCGGATGGTCTGAATTCCGGCAACAGGCCAAAGAGAAGCAGCAACAGGGACAGTCCGCCAACAGCCCAAAGCGGTTGCGAAAGGAGGTGCAGGATTTCCTGGAAAGCAAGAAAATACCACGGGCCCCTGATGATGGGGTCAAAGGCGGTTTTTAATTGCGGTGTGAGAAACAGGCTAAGCGGGGCAACCAGCGCCAGCGCATATAAAAAGGTTTTGGCCTTGCCCCAAATAATCTTTGAATGATCGTAGAGGATGATAAAAATAAAAAGGGTTGCCGTGGCCAGATGATGTACATAGAGCAGCTGCAGGCTGCCGTTATCGCCGATGAATAGATCCAACATATAGGAGCCGGCCAGGGGTATGCGGGAAAACAGGGCGCGCAGGATTCGGTCCGCCTGTTGGGCGTCGGCATCGCCCCTTAAAATAAAACCGCTGATCATCACATAAAAAATGAAAAACAAAGCGGCTGACAGGCGCAGCCAAACGGCGCGGCGTATTTTCTTCTCGGTGCCTTTAACAAAGTGTTCCCAGATATGAAGCAGGGTGAACACGAGGAAAAGCTGGGCGCTCCAGTAGTGCATGTTCCGTAAAAAGGAGGCGGCCGGGTTGCTTAATAAAATCAGCGAAAGCGACTGTTGGGCCTGTTGCACATTAAAGGAGAGCGCCAGCACAATACCGCTCGCGACGGCGATGAGCAGCATGGCCACGGCAAAATAGCCAAAGGTATCCAGCTTCCATAGTTTAAGGAAGCGTCTGTAAATACCGGAACTAAACATATCAGACCCTGATCCGCACGCTGTCGCCGGTTTTACTAAAGGCAAGCTCCCGTAAGTCGCGCGCGGCCGGCCCGCGGCTGACCTTGCCTTCGCGGGTGAATTCCGAACCGTGGCAGGGACAGACATAGCCGTCACCCTTAGCGTGAATGCGGCAACCCAGGTGGGTGCACTCCCTGGAGAGGACGGTCAGCCGCTCCCTGTCTTTCAGGATGATAACCGTGTCAAAATCATTTTGCCCGGGCCGGATGTCCTTTAAAGGGATGTTAAGAATACGGTTTTCATTCCAACGCCGGGCAGTGTCGGCGGCGTTTTTGCCAAGATAGAGAAAGGGCAGGGAGAGAAAGCCTAAAAATGATTTTAAAAAGAGACGTCTGCTTTTTTGGGTCATGATTGTGTCCGCCATAGGCCGAGGTTTCCGTTATTGTAAGGACGTGATAAATATAGCCAATAGTTTTTATGTAAAGAATTAAAAAAGGATACAAAAAGAGGGAGGCTTTTATATTACTTGATTGGTGGAATATATTTTATTATAGTTAGACATACTGTTTTTTAAAGAAAAAAAGGGCGAGGTGTGATACGTATTTTGATTATGGCCGCCATGGTTCTCATGTGGGGGTGCGCGGGGCAGGAGGCGGAAGACTCCGCTAAAGTTGAAGGGGTTTGGCAGGAGTCTTTTACCTATCGCTCCCTGATACCGCTCCCTGAAGATGAGACGACCCCGGAGGTTGTTGCCGAGTTGCAGTTGGATAACGGACGTTTTAGCGTAAGTTTTTTCCCGTTTGATTCCATTTTGGCTCATAGCTTCGATTTCCCGGATTCCCTGGTTAAGGATAGTACCAACGCCTATATAATTGCCGATAGTGTCTACATGTCTTACCTGACCAATCCGGCCGTATTGCCGCTGAAGCCCGTTTACAAAGGCCGTTATACCCTCCGGGAAGATATCATCACTTTTATAACCGAAGACTATGATTTTGAGAGGGAGTACCGTTTTAGTGTGAGGGACGATGAACTGATGTTGG
>JALTKX010000250.1 GCA_027006055.1 Calditrichia bacterium
AATTGACGCGAAGCGGTACATATGCTTTTCTCGGTAAACTCCCGGTTGGAGGAAAGATACTTTTTAGGACAAGAACTGCCCGGTCTGCCCTTTTTAATAAGCAGCTCCTTATGCATATCCTTTGTGTTACCCTTCAGGCTGTTAAAGGGCACGCCCAGCGGTGAAATGTTACTCAGATAAAGGTCTTCCTCGCGGGCCCGGGCCAGTTTTTCCCGGGTTTCCCGGTCCACCGTGGTGGCTTCGGGCACAAGCAGAAAGGGACTTCCCCAGCCCACGGAATCGATATCGTAATATTCCGTCAAAAAGCGATGCTCCTCCGCCGTGCCCACTCCGCCCTGGGCCGTGATTCTAAAATTCAGAGGCGCCTCCGGCACCGTTCGGTCCTTGTTGACGAGCGCCTTTTCAAGAATCCTGAAAATATTCTCCCGCAGTTCCGCCCGCTTCTCCTTAAACTCAGCCAGTATCGGCCCCATCAGGTAACCATCCGTGGCAAAGGCGTGCCCGCCGCAGTTCAGTCCGGACTCAATGCGGTACTCGGAAACCCAGATGCCCTTTTTGGCTAAAAACTTACCCTGGATCAGGGCCGAGCGGTAGTCGCTCACTTTTAAGGCGATCTTCTTTTTGATATATCCCCTGCTGTCGGGAAAGAAATCATCAAACTTTTCGATATAGCTGTACAGACGGGGATTCATACCGGCCGAAAGTACCAGAGAGGACTCCAGCTTGCTGTTGGCGTAACCGCGCAGGGCGGCATGGGCATCGTTATACTCCACGGGCAGCTTTTCATCCTTGATGTAATTATCCTTATCCAGCTTGGTCATGATATTGACGTCAATGCGACCCATGGAGAGGTTTTCCTTCAGCCAGTCGCTGATTTCATGCAAATTCAGGTATTTCCCGCCAAGGGCCTTAAACTCCTGCTTTACCGAGGCGCTGTCCGGCAACATGTCAAAAAACTCGCGGATTTCATTTCCCTTATCGACGGCGGCTTTTTTCAGTTCCTCAAACTTCCGTTCGGAAAGGTCGTGGATCAGATTTAAATAGGAGGTAATGCGCTTGGCCCGGAAATCTTCTACCTTTTCCGATATTTTCTGATAGGGTATGGCATAGCGTTGACAATACATCTCCCGCAATTTTTCCATAAGAATATCGTCAACCAGAGAAATGACCGAGTCTATCCCGTAAGCGGAAACCTTAAGTGGTGAATCAATGGTAAAACCTATTCCCATGACAGGAATATGAAAAGTATGCGTATCGGACATTTTTCTCCCCTAAGTAAATAAAAATCCCGGTGTGACAAGCGTCAAATTTACAGGAAAACACCAATGTACATCAAGTTTAAATAATGCATGGAAGGCTAAAAAGTTATCCGGTGGAATCTGTTACGGTGCAAATGCCAGCCAAAAAACATCTTTCCCAAACGGGCCGCGGCTATCATCTCAGGTATATTGCTCCAGCAGCCACTTTTTTACGGGCAGGCTGCTTTTTTCTATAATCTTACAATAGTTGCTTATATCGTAGTTTGTCCGGTTAAGTTCCACGGAAACGTTTTTATTGCGGATTGTGACCATGGCCCACTCGGCATGCTTCAACAACCGCGGCGGCTTTCCCTGACCGGGGGGATGAACAAAGGGCTGGCCGACGCTTCCGGGGTTTAACAGCCAGCGTCCGTCTAAATTGCGCAGCATCTGGATGTGCGTGTGTCCCCCGGCCAAAAGGCGCTCCGGGAAGGAGGCAAACAGGTCGCGTAGTTCCCGCCCCGCCGCTTCGGGATAGATATTTTCCACGATGGAACGCGGGCTGCCGTGATAGCCCAGCATGGCGTCGCCCTCTCTCAGGGGCAGTCTCTGACAATCATCAAAGCTTTCCAAAAAGGAAAAATCCTCCGGCGTAAGACGCTCCGCGCACCAGTCAATATCCGCCGAAAGCACGGGGGCGATGGCATATTCTTTTTTCATGGCGGGGTGTAAAAGCACGGCGTCGTGATTGCCCTTAACAAAACGGGCGTCCAGGGCGCGCAGGGTATCCAGCACTTCGCGGGGTTGCGGCCCTATGGTGGCCACATCGCCCAGACAGATGATATGATCACAGCCAAGGGTGTTTATTTCACGCAACACCGCCTTCAGGGCCTGGTAGTTGCCATGAATATCCGAAATTACAGCTATCTTCACGAAGAATTCCCAATTATGACGAGGACGCTTAATCTATCACATCGTACAGGCGCGATGGCCACAAATGCCACACTTTCATCAAAAATTAATAACAACCGGCCCCTAAGGTGATGTTTTGGCTACATAAATAATTGCATCTTCTTCAGGGCCGCCATAAGCGAGGCAAACTGTTTCTCACTCAGGGCCTGGTCGGCGTCGCTCAGGGCGGAAGGCGGGTTAAAGTGAACCTCCACCATAATACCGTCGGCCCCAATGGCGGCGGCGGCCCGGGCCACCGGTTCTATCAGCGAGGGGATGCCCGTGGCATGGCTGGGGTCCACAAATACGGGGAGATGTGTTTTCTCCTTCAAAAAAGGTATGGCGCTTATATCCAGGGTGTTGCGCGTGGCCGTTTCGAAGGTGCGGATGCCCCTTTCGCATAAAATAACCTGCTCATTCCCCTTGGCCAGAATATATTCCGCCGAAAGCAGCAGTTCCTTTAGGGTGGCCATCATGCCCCGTTTCAGAAAAACCGGTTTCTTGCAACGTCCCACTTCCTGCAAAAGGACAAAGTTTTGCATATTACGCGCCCCTATTTGCAGGATATCGGAGTAGGAGGCCACCAGTTCCACATCTTCCGGGGCGATCACCTCGGTTATCACCGGCATTTTGAACTGCTCTCCCGCTTCCTTAAGCAGGCGCAGCCCCTCCTCGCCCAGGCCCTGAAAACTGTAGGGGCTGGTGCGCGGCTTAAAGGCGCCCCCGCGCAGAATATGGGCCCGGTTCTCTTTGCTGATCTTGGCCGATTCGATCATCTGATGACGCCCTTCCACGCTGCACGGCCCTGCAATGACTGTAAAGGTTCCGCCGCCTATGCGCACATCGCCCACCTCTATCACCGTGGCTTCGGGATGACGTTCCAGACTGTACAACGGGGCGTTTATGTTAATTTTTTGAGTTTCTTTTTCCCGGCTGAGGTTAAACAGTTCCCGCGCTTCATAACGGTGATAGGAACCCAAAAGGTGGATAAATCCGGTCATCCCGCGAATCTCCTCAAAAGCCTTTTTCAGGGGCTCGCTTTCGGAATGGCCGTCGATCTCGGCAAAAAAGTTAAACTTCCACGGTTCGGTTTTGTGCGGCCGGGAAGTAAGCATGGTCATGTTAAGATTGTATTTTTCAAAAACTCCCAGGCATTTATACAACATGCCGGGTTGATCCAACGTGTTAAAAACGATGGTGGTCTTCCACGGAGCCAGATCATCCTGTTTGTAGCTGATATTCTCGGAAGAGATCAGAACGAAACGTGTCTGGTTATGGGGATAGTCCTCAATTTGTTCCTTCAGCTTTTCCAGGCCGTACAGCTCGGCGGCGCGGTCTCCGGCAATGGCGGCGGTGTCCCGCAGTTCCTTTTCGGCGATCATTTTGGCGCTGCCCGCCGTGTCATAGGTAGGGATGATTTCCGCCAGGGGCAGCCCGCGTAAAAAAACCTCGCACTGGGCAATAGCCGCGGGGTGGGAATAAATTTTGCGTATCTGCTCGGCCTGCACGCCGGGAAAGACCAGCAGATTGTGATGGATGGGAATGATGATTTCCCTGGTGATGGTCAGACGGTTTTCCACCATCAGATCATACGTATGGGTTATGTTGCCCACAATACTGTTATCAATGGGCAAAAGGCCCACGTCAACGCGCCCTTTTTTCATGGCGTCCACCACCTCATAGGAGGTTCGGAAAGGTACGGCCTCGGCCGCGATTTCCTTAAACAATTCGTTCAGGGCCATTTCCGAATAGGCGCCCTTTTCTCCCTGATAGCCTACTTTCAGACTGCTCTTTTCCATTACTGTTGTCCTTTAGCGTTTCCGTTTTCCCTCAGTTCATTCCAGGCCAGGGCCGCGCTGCCCAAAATAGCGGGGTTTTCCTTTAAGCCCGAAGGCAATATTTTTATTTTTCCCCGAAAGTTGGCCAGCAGATGCCGTTCCATATATTTTTTTGTTTTATCGAAAAAAAGCTTTTCCGCGCGGGCCAGTCCGCCGGTGATGATGTAAGCCTGGGGGGCGGTCAGCATGGCCACGTTGGCGCAGGAGACCCCCAGCAGACGGGCGGTGTAGTCAAAAGCCTCCAGGGCGATGGGATCGTTCTCCACGGCCAGGTTAAACAGCATTTCCGCCGTGATATCCCCTGCCGCCATGTCGCGCAGGGGCGAAGGATCGATGCGCTTACCCAGCAGCTCCACCGCCGAACGGACAATGCCGCTGGCGGACACATAGGTTTCCAGGCAACCGCGATTGCCGCAGGCGCAATGCCGTCCGTGAAAATCGATACAATTATGCCCCAGCTCCCCGGCCAGCCCGTTACTGCCATACACCAGCTTACCATCAACCACAACGCCACTGCCCAGCCCCGTGCCCAGGGTGATCACAATAAAATGTTCCATGCCCCGCGCCGAACCGAACAGCATCTCACCGATGGCGCTGGCGTTGGCGTCGTTGGTCAGATAGACCGGCAAATGAAAGATATCCCGCACCAGACCGGCCATGTCGGTTGTTCCCCAACTCAGATTGGGAGGATTTTCAATATGACCGGTATAAAAGTTGGCATTGGGCGCGCCGATGCCGATACCGGCAATGGTAACGGCGGCGTTTTGCCGCTTAAACTGTTCCACCAGGCGGTGTATCTCCCCCATCAGCGTGGCGGGACCATTGTCGGATTCCGTGGGCACGGTGGCCTCAAACAACAGGCGCCCGTCGCCATCCACCAGGCCGAAGGCCGTATTCGTTCCACCGATATCTATGCCCAAAACGGCAAGCGTATCCATAGCGTATCCCTAATTGATTTTTATGATTGCATACACAACTCAAACCGAGGCAACCGGATGCTCATGGCCGGATGTAATACAAGGGGGAAAAGTAAGCAAATCACCTGTTTTAACCAAAATCATATTTTTCGCGCAGCAACTGTCGCGTTCTGTGGTGCACGGGCCAGCGGTCCAGTTCCTCCGCCGTGAACCAGCGCGCCTTCAGGGCGTCATCTCCCGCGCGCAGGCGCCCTCCGCTTACAGTGGCGTCATAATCGATAATCACATAATGCCTGCGCAGCCCGCCTCCGGGTTCTTTTTCGATAAGATCAAAAACATAAACCACTTCCCGGGGGCTTATTTCCAGTCCCGTCTCCTCGCGTATCTCCCTGCGGAGCGCCTCTTCCAGCCTTTCGCCGCTCCTTACCTTGCCGCCGGGGATAGCCCACCAGCCGCCGGCGGGCTCGTTTTTTCTGAGCACCAGCAACACTTTGCCTTCCTGAAAAATAACCGCACCGACGCCCACCCGGATTGTCGCATTCAAAATTGAATTTTTCCCCGTTTTCCGTTAAACTGCATGGCCTGATCACTCAACAGCCTATAATATTTAACGGTTTTTTGAAAAACATGCTAAAAAAAATTTCCTTTACCCTGATCACCCTTCTTCTTTTTTATGTTATTCTGCTGGCGCTGGAGGCCGTGCTGGCCTGGAGCGATGTGGGCGTGGAAACGGACCTGTTTGTGGAAGACACCCTGCATGCGGACTATCTGCGGGTGAACGGCGAGCTGGGCCGTATATTTTTTCCGGGGCAAAAAATCAAACCGCACATGGCCAACGATGTGATCCGCGGGAAAAAGAGCGATTCCACCCTGCGCATTTTTGTTTTCGGCGGCTCTTCCGCCGCCGGCTGGCCCTACTATTATAACGGTACCTTTGCCCGTATGCTTCACAGGCAACTGGAGCGGGCCCTGCCCGCCCGCCAGGTTGAAGTGGTCAATTTCGGCATGCCCGCCGTTAACAGCCGGGCCGTCCGCTGGCTGGTAAAAAAGAGCCTGCGCTGGCAACCCGACGCCATCCTGGTTTACGCCGGGCACAATGAATATTACGGTTCCCTGGGCGTGGCCAGCTCCATCCGTCTTTCCCCCGTCCTAACGGATATTTACCTCAGCCTGAGCGAATGGCGTCTGTTTCAACTGGCGGTACGGTTGCTTAAGGGCGGAGAACAAAAGTCAACCGGCGGGAAGGGGGCAACGCTAATGCAGCGCATGGTCGGGCGGCAAAAAATCCCCTACGCCTCCTCCCTTTACAAGGCCGGTCTGGATGTTTTTTACGAGAATCTTAAAGCGATCGCCTCGGAATGCCGCTCGGCTTCCGTGCCGCTTTATGTCAGTGATCTGGCCGCTAATCTCAGCGATCAGCCGCCTTTTATCAGCGACGGGCAATCGCCCTATCCGGCGGCGGAATGGTATGCAAGGGGCCAAACCCTGCGCGGGCAGGGCCAACACCTCCGGGCGCGCAAGGCCTTTTCCCTGGCACGGGACTATGACCAGCTGCGTTTTCGCGCGGCGGACAGCCTTAACCGGCTCATCCATGCCCGGGCCGCCGCCCTGAACTACCACGCCGTTTCCGGGGAAAAGGCCGTGGCCCTTTTGGATACAAACGGCTATATTGGCGACAAGGCCATGCTGGATCATCTGCATCCCAACCTGGAAGCCACGCGCAAAATAAGCGGGGCCTTTTACAGGGCGTTGATATCAAGCGGACTCATTCATCCCGCGGACACCCTTTTTTCCATTCCCCGGGAAATGCTGGGCATAACCGCCCTGGATGACGCCATCGGCCGGCTGCGCATCAACATCCTGAAGGCGGGGTGGCCCTTCCGCCAAACCTCCCGTCTGGATTCCTTCCTGGCGGCCTATAACCCGCTCAGTGTTTTGGATCAACTGGCCTGGGAGTACTGGAACGGCAAGATGAGCTGGCACGACGCCCACTACAACCTGAGCAAAATGTACAGCTCCCGTGAAAGCTGGCAGGCCGCCGCCGAAGAATACCGGGCCCTTTTATATGACGTGGCTCTGGACGCCCGGCTGATGGTAAAGCTGGCCGCCGCGCTGTTGCAAACCGGCGGACAAAAGGAAGCCCTCCGTTGGCTGAAAAAAAGCACGCGCATTCAGGATGGCTTCCGCGCCCGGGCCATGATGGGACTGATTTACACACACCGTCTTGAGTTTAACAAGGCCATTGCACAGTTTGAGGCGGCGCTGAACTTCCGCCCTGCCGATAAAAGCACGCTTTATAACCTGGCCGGGCTCTACCGGCAGGTGGGGAATATGGAAAAAAGCAGGGAGATTTTAGAGCGTATGAAGAAAGACGGCAGCGTCAATTAAAATAGGCCGCCCGAACTAACCATCGGAAACTTATTTCACGGGCATGCCCGGCTGATTTTCCTGCGTTAAAAGGCTATACTCCCTTTCATTTCAAATACCCAAGCTTTGATATTGCTTTGTTTTATCTCTTCCCGATGGCTAATTTTTTTTCAATCCGGCGATCACCTTTTCTATTTCCGGCCGGTATGTGTCCCACAGCTCCCGCCACTCCATCTTAAACCAGGGTGAAAATTTTTCGGGATGGGCGGCAACGCGGGCGTTCAGCTTTTCCGGCGATATAAAATACCAGTCGGCCACCTCGGTGGCGTTCACATTGGGCGGATCATCGCTGGCGCCGATATAGACCGAACACAATTCATGTTCGGTGCCCAGATTTTCATAGCGGGCCTTATACTCAAACTTATACAGATAGGTCAGCGGTGTTTTCAGCCCCAACTCTTCATACAGGCGCCGCGCGGCCGCTTCATCGCCGCTCTCCCCTTTTCGGGGGTGGCTGCAACAACTGTTGGACCATATCAGCGGCCACAGACGCTTATCGCCATGGCGCTGCTGCATCAGTACCTCACCGGCGCCGTTAAAGATGAATATGGAAAAGGCGCGATGCAGCATACCCTCTCCGTCGTGGGCTTTTTCCTTGGTTTCATAGCCTAATACATTGTCCGCGCTATCCACAAGGATAAGCGGTTCATCGTCAAACGAAACTATTCTGGTATTGGACATGCCTTCTCCGTTACTCATATTTCAATCGCTTCTTTTTCTTCTTGCCATGTATCCGTTGCCACCGGCCGGTCATTATCCCTCTTCTTCGTCAGCCTCGTCACCAAAACGGCTCAGCATATCCAGCAACAGGCGCAGTAAAAAAACATAGTCATCGCGGATGCGGGCAAACACGGCCTCTACATCCTTCTTCTTCCCCCGCATGTCCGCGGCCAGTTCCTTCAGGCGCTTGTAGGTTGGCGCATTGTACAGTTTCAGTTCAAAGCCGCGGCTTATTATGCCCGAAGCCTCTTTTTCCCGTACCGAATATTCCTCTTTCAGAAAGCGGCTCAGCAAAGCCAGCGTATCCTTAAAAACCGTATCGAAATAGTCCAGCGTCTGCCGACGAATCTCTTCCGTCTCCGGTTCGGTCAGGAAAAAATGAATCCTTTGCAGCTCTTTTTTAACCGTTTCCAGGTCATCCTTCAAATAATCCAGCACCCGTTATGTCCCCTGCTGTTGTTATGTTTATTTTAAATCGGCGATCATGGCCTGGTAGCCCGAGGCTTGTATGGCCGCCGCCACCAGTTCCGCGTTTTCGGGGCAAATGGCGATCATGGCCCCGCCGCCTCCGCCGCCGGTCAGCTTGGCCCCCAACGCGCCGTTGCTTCGGGCGATATCTATAACTTCCTCAAGTTCACGCCCCGAAACCTGAAGGGCGTTCAACAGCCCCTGATTAATATTCATCAGCTCACCCAAACGTACCCAGTCCGCTTCGGAAATGGCTTCCTCGGCCATCAGCGCCAGATCGTCTATCTCGTCAAAAATACGCTCATACAGCGGCTTGCGTCCTTCCCAGGCCTTACGCACCTTATTGACCATGGTTGCCGTCAGGCTCTCCGTCCAGGTCAGGCCGATAACCACGCGCAACGGTTCGGGCAGGCTTAGCGGCTCTATTTCCGGCGGGCTGCCCTTACGGAATTTTATAAAACGGCCATAGGTGGCCAGGGTATTGTCGATACCCGAGGCCCGGCCGTGGACGATGGTTTCCGACCGATAGGAAAGTTCGGCCACCCGCTCATCGGACAGATTGAGCCCGAAGGTATCGGAAAGGGCGCGGATGATGGCCACGGCCAGCGCGGCCGAGCCCCCCAGCCCCATGGCCCGCGGAATATGGGGAAAGACCTCGATTTGCATATTCTGCTGACGCAGATCGAGCTCGTTGAGTATCAGCTCCAGGGATTGAAAAATGGAATATTTGTACTTGGCCCCCTTGGCCAGTTGCTCTTCCACGCCCCAGCGGGGTATGATCAGATGCACCCCCTCGCGCCTGGCGGGACTAACCCGGGCCTGCATGGCCAGGGGAATGGGCGCGGCAATAGCCCGCGAGCCGTACACGACGGCATGCTCTCCCAACAGGATCACCTTGCCGTATCCCGTGGGCAGATCGGAAGAGGGAGCGGTAAGCAGCGCCCCGCTCCGGGCTTCGTCTTCCCGTCCCTGTACTTTTTCGATTATTTCCCGCGCCTTCCACACCTTTATTTCACCGCTGTCGATCAGCTCTTCCACCACGGTTTCAAAAATTTCCGGCGCGGCTCCGGCGGTCATGGCCACGCTGCGGGCATGCAGGCTCATGTGTCCGTGCTGTATGCCTTCGGTGGCCAGGGCGCGGATGGCGCCCAGGTTTTGGGCCAGCCCCACGGCGCCTATAATTTCACTCAGTTCCCGGGCGTCCTCGGTGCCCAACAGGCGATAGGCCAGCCCCACCATGGGGTTGCCGCGCAGCGATCCGCCCACGGTGCCCACGCGCACGGGCAGCTCAATAAAACCTTCAAGGTCGCCCTTTTCATTTTTTGTCCACCGTGTCAGGGCACTGTAACGACCGCCGCGCGCGGCATAGGCGTGGGCGCCCGCTTCCATGGCCCGCCAGTCATTTCCGGTGGCGATTACCAGGGGATCGATGCCGTTCATGATGCCTTTGTTGTGGGTAGCCGCGCGGTAAGGATCGGCCAGGGCAAATTCATTGGCCAGGATGATGCCGTCCCGCACCTGTTCTCCGCTGTAATCCCTGTCTTCCAGCAATTCCACGGGGATGGTGCAGCGGGTGCGTACCAGCGAGCGATCGGCCAGGTTGGACAGAATACGCAAAAAGACCCGTCCACCGCTTAGTTTTTCAACCAGGGAAGCTATCCCCTCGCACATGCTGTTCACCAGATTGGCGCCCATGGCCTGTTGCACATCCACCAGCAGGTGAACGATAACCATCTCCCGCCCCGCTTCTCCGGCATTGAGGATGTGCACTTCCACATCGCGCGCGCCGCCGCCCCGGGCCACCATGTTGGGATGCAGGCTGTTGGCCAGGCTGATAATATCTTCCTTATTTTGTAAAATGGCTTTTTTGGCGGAGACGCTGTCCTTTACCCGGGTAACCTGAATTTGACCAATTAAAATGGGCTCGGTGGTTTCGCTGCGAAAACCGCCCGCCGAACGCACCAGCTTGGCCATGGCACTCACCGCGGCCACAATGGAGGGCTCTTCCACCACCATGGGGATCACATGCTCCCGCCCGTTTACCACAAAGTTTAGCCCCAGGCCCATGGGCAGCCCGAATACACCCACCACGTTCTCGATCATCTTGTCGGAACCGTCGGCGTCCAGCAGCAGCTTGCCCTTTTTTAGCAGCAAAGCGTCTTCGGGGGTTAAAATACCCTTTTCCACCAGTGTCTGCAGACGCTGGGGAATACTCTTCTTGTAAAAACCGGAAATTTGCGATGTCTTTTTCATAAAACTACCATGTTGCTGATGGTTAAAATTAAGCTATATTTTAATAAATTGCGAATGCCGGTAAAGGCTACTTTCCATAAAACCCGCCCTTGGCGGGGCCCGCTCCGGCAAAGCGTCATCTAAGCTTTCTCTTCCGGGGCAACGGCAATATCCACACAGCTAAGGCCCGCCTTTTCCACGGCCGCCTTTACGGCCAGGCGCTGTTCCATGGTGGGGGTAAAGGCAATGCCGATATCCCCGCTGCCGGCGCCGCTGGGCTTATAGGCTCCGCCGGCCTCTCCCACCAGCCTGGCCAGATCGCGATGCACGGGACTGATGATGGGCATGCCGCTCTCCCGTCCAAGCCGGTCCATCTGTTTGTGATAAGCCGCCACCACCTCCATAAAGGTCCGGATATCGCGCTTCCCGTAGGCCTCTATGCCCCTGACGCTGAGAGCGGCCAGTCCCTCCATCAACGCATCATAGCGGGAAGGAGCGCTCTCCCGAAGGCGGGAAACGCCGCCCACCATGCGCCGGGTGGACTCCGATCCGCCGCTGAAGATGCATAACAGAGGCAAACCGTCCCAGGGCGGAAGCGGTTCCGGGGCTAACTGGCGGGCCTGCGTATCGAATGCCAGCCGGTAGCGCAACACACCGCCAAAGCTGCTTGCCGCAACATCAATGCCGCTGCCCATGCCGTTTTGCGCACGGCGATGGGCGGCCAGGGCCAGGCGGAACAGGCGGCCGGGGTCATTCGCGTCTCTCAGCGGCCATCCGCAATATAGAAACAGCGCCTTTATCAGGGAAACGGTAAGCGCGGCGCTGGAACCGAATCCCAGCTTGGCCTTAATCCGCGGATCAAAAAAGGCGCCGGTGTCTATTACCAGGCGCGCCGGTAACGGACGGCAGCCGTTTTGTCCCAGGTAACGCGCGGCATAGTCAAAGGTTGTTTTAAAAAAGTGCAAGCGCTTCAGGGTTTCGGCAGGCAGATTATCGCGGTACAAAACATCGCCCGTTGGAGAAAGGTGAAAAGCAACGCCGCTAATGGCAATGGTTGGCGCCTCCAGATAGAACCATTTATCCCCGGAAGGGGTGATACGTACCCTGCTGTGGCGGTCCACGGCGGCCACCAGCGCGGGGGCGCCCTCCAGCACCGCATATTCGCCCACCAGAATCAGCTTACCCGGCGCCGAGCTTTCGATAACGCTTTCCCTATTCGATGACATGCGCGTCCGGTCCCAGGGCGGTTACGATGATGCGTTCCACGGCGGGATGCCCCTCCAGTTGATTTACAATGGCCGCCTCGGCCTCAGGGGGGCAAACGATTTTAACCTGGGGGCCGGCGTCTATGGTAAAAAAGGCCGGCGTGCCCCCTTCCCGCAAGGAGCGTACCCAGTGCAGCAGCTCCAGGGTGTGGGCGTTCCAGTAGATCAGTCCCGGATTGCTGGCCATGGCCAGGGCGTGCATTTTCAGGCAGCTGAACTCCGATATTTCCGCCAGCTTTTGAAAATCCTTTTGGGCCAGCGCGTCGCGCATGGCCCTAAGATCATCCTCCGAGCTTTCCACCCAGGCCGTGTAATAGGGCGAGGTTTTTCGTGACAGTTCCATGCCGTCGGTGGAACCGGTTTTCTTTTGCGCCTCGGAGGTGACCGCTATGATCACCCTTAGCGGCCAGTGATCCGCGGGATACAGCGGTTCGGCAAAAGCATCCCCGCCATCGGGGCGCTTACCCCTGTGCATCTCCGTAAAGCCGCCGAACAGGGAACGGGCGGCCGATCCCGAGCCCCTGCGGGCCAGAATGGAGAGTTCCCGTCCGCTCAGTTCCAAACCCGCCGCGCGGCTGGCGGCCAGGGACAGGGCGGCAAAGGCGGATGCCGAGGAAGCCAGCCCCGCCGCCGTGGGAAAATTGTTGCTACTGTTCACCCGGGCCGCGCCTTGCAGACCATGCCGCCCGCGTATGATATCCAAAAATCGCGAAACCCGCTTACGCTCCTTTTCCCCCGCGGGCCGGCCGTTTAACACCAGTTCATCCGCGGTCAGGGACTCGTCGAAAACCACGGATGTTTCCGTATGGAGAGCCTCCAGGGTTATTGAAATGGAACCGACCGCCGGCAGGTTAAGGGCGATATCTTTTTTTCCCCAATATTTGACCAGGGCAATATTTGAATGCGCGCGTGCTTTTACCATTATACTTCCCGTATTTGCATTTATCCGTCAGCATCGGCAAGCTAATAAAAAAGTGTATTAAAGAGTAGAAATAGGTAAAAAAAGAGAGCTTATAATATTACAGCCTCAGCGAGAGTATTCCGATTATAAACATAAAGCGCCCTTCCCCGGCAACTAATCTTTGACTCTCTCGCTTATTATTAGGAAATTTCGGGAGAAACTCCGCAAAAGGCATTATAAGGATAACCCATGGGTAAGGATAACAGATCAACGGAAGAGAAAATTTTCAGAGCCGCCATGACCGAGTTCATCGATAAGGGCCGCCATGGGGCGCGCATGCAGGAGATTGCCGACCGGGCCGAGATCAACAAAGCCATGTTGCATTACTATTTTCGCAACAAGGAACAACTATACAGCCATGTTTTTCAAACCGTCTTTTTAAAGATATTCGGCAGTCTGCACCATCTGTTTGAACAGGAGATGCCCTTTTCCGTCAGCCTGCGCCTGTTCATAGACGGCTATATCGACCTTATAAAGAGCAACCCCAAAATCCCCGCTTTTATCATGCGCGAGCTTAGCGAGGGCGGCGAGGTGATCCGCGCCCTGATCCCCCGCCTGGTCAAGGCTGAACAGTTTATGCTGCCGGGACTTTTTATGCGACGGGCAAGCGAGGCCATGGAAAAAGGGGAGATTCGCCGCGTGGATCCCCTGCAACTGCTGATGACCGTAATCGGCGCCGGGGTTTACTTTTTTCTGGCGGAACCAATGGTAAAAAGCGTTATGGAGACGACGGGGGCCTATGACCGCGAGCGTTTTTTACAGGAACGGAAAAAACACATCTACGACATTATTTTTAACGGCATAAAACCATAGCGGCCCCATACCGGCGCTTGTCGGAGCTTTCCCGGAATGCGGCTATTTTACATAGACGGCCCGTCGTTTTAAGTACGGCGCCAGGCGGTATCCACCGTATGCAACCATCATCCAGAGACAACGGACGCATTCAAATAAGCGCGGCCCCGTCTAAGTAATATGCCGTCGCAGCCGACAAAGATAACGTGACGCAGGACATTTACCCGCTTCATTATTTCCGCTATCATGTAGCCGTTATATGATCATTGCTATTCCATTCATTAATAGGGAGACAGGTATTATGCGCTTTTTTGTTACACTACTTCTTTTATCCGTTTCATGGTTACCGGCCCAAATCACAATCACAAACAGTGATGTTCTGGGAACAATCGGACAAACGCACCTTTTTGAATCCGATACAACCGGTTCCATAACCATTTCCCCCGGGGAGGCCGGAGAGAATAAAGTCTGGGATTTTAGTTCCACCACGATAAACGGCGAGGAAAACTGGATAGCGTTTGTTGATCCCCAAAACACGGCTTATGCCGACTCTTTTCCCGGCAGTAATTTTTCTTTTTTCGAGTGGTTTCCCAACGAGCAGGGTGGCTTGGACACCGCTTACATATATTATAACGTAACCGCATCCTCCATTGGCCTTCAGGGAATGCTTTTTGAAACCGACACCGCTGTCTATGCAGACCGCTCGCGGGAGAGCCTGGCCCCGTTGCCCCTGACCTATGGCCTTTCCTGGAAAAGCGTAAGTAAAGACACGACCGACATTGACGGTTTTATAACCTATCAAAGCGACTCCAGCTACTCGGTTGTGGACGCCTGGGGCACCATCACCCTGCCTTCGGGAACCTTTGAGAGCCTGCGCATCCGCGATAACAACACCACCATTACTTCCTATTATATTGGCGATGTTTTTTTCCGGGCCGACACGACCACCAGCATAGCTTATGACTGGGTAACCAAAAACAATTTCCGCGTGTTTTCCATGGAAAGCCAGCCCTATGAAACAGAAGCCAACTTCACCGAAGCGTCATCGGTTGAGCGGCTGAAGAGTATCTCCACAACAGCCATTGCGGGTGAAGGCGCGGCCAGGCCCGGGGCTTTCGAACTGGATCAAAACTACCCCAATCCATTCAATCCCTCCACCACCATCGCCTACCGCCTGGAACGTAGCGCGAATGTATCTCTGAAGATATACGATCTTTCCGGTAGACTGATACGCACCCTGGCGCAAGGCATGCAGCAGGCCGGTTATAAGCTGGTACAATGGGACGGACGGGACATGAACGGACAAAACGTCAGCTCCGGCGCCTACATATATCAGTTGCAGGCCGGTGATGTTTCCATCAGCAAACGCATGATTTTGGTAAAATAAACATATCCCCAGGAAACTCATAGAGGCGTCACCCAGTCGGGTGGCGTCTTTTTTTTGCCCGGACCTCTTTTTCCGTTTCCAAGATGTCACTCTTTTCTCCAGGCGGTGAAATATTAAAAAAGCGTTGAATATTTCCATGCCTCTGCCTATTTTATCTTGCCAACCCTGATCTAACATTAAACCCTGGAGTATGTTACATGACCACTGCAAAGAAGAGCTATATCGATCGTTTTTTGTCCACGGTTGAACGGGTAGGAAACGCCCTGCCCCATCCGGCCACCCTCTTTTTTCTTTTTGCCATGGGCGTCATCGTGCTTTCCGGCGTCGCCAGTCTTTTCGATCTTGAAGTCATCCACCCCGGAACCGGGGAGGTCATCCGTCCGGTGAATCTGATGTCCGTACACGGCCTGCATCTTATTCTGGAAAAGATGGTGGTCAACTTTACCGGCTTTGCCCCGCTGGGAACGGTTCTGGTAGCCATGCTGGGCATCGGTATCGCCGAAAGCAGCGGCCTGATCGGCACGGCCCTGCGTCTGCTGGTTATCTCCGCGCCCAAGCGCTTGTTAACCTTTGTCATTGTCCTTTCGGGCATCATCTCCAATACCGCCAGCGAGGTGGGCTATGTGCTGTTGGTTCCCCTGGGGGCCATCATCTTTCTGGCCCTGGGGCGTCACCCCATCGCCGGCATGGCCGCCGCCTTTGCCGGTGTTTCCGGCGGTTACAGCGCCAACCTCTTTCTGGGCACCATAGACCCGTTGCTGGCCGGGCTGTCCGAGGAAGCGGCGCGCATTATCGACCCTGCTTATATGGTCAACGCCGCGGCCAACTACTATTTTATGGCCGTCTCTACCTTTTTTATCGCCATTGCCGGAACCTGGGCTACCGAAAAGATTGTCGTTCCCCGTCTGGGAGAATACAAGGGGGATGAGAAACCCGAAGAGATACGCAAGCTCACGGCCGACGAAAAACGGGGTCTGCTGTATGCCACCATCGCCTCCCTGGCTTTTGTTATTTTCCTGCTGTGGGGCGTCATTCCCGAGGGCGGCTATCTAAGGGATGCGCAAACGGGATCGATTCTCCATTCTCCCTTTATGAAGGGCATCGTCGCCTTTATCTTCCTCTCCGCCGCCCTGGCCGGTATTGCCTATGGCATTGGCGCCAAAACCTATAAAAGCGATAATGACGTTATGAAGGGCATGGGCAAATCCATGGAAACCCTGGGTATCTATATCGTACTGGTCTTTTTTGCCGCCCAGTTTGTGGCTTATTTTAAATGGACCAACCTGGGGCTGATTGTGGCCATTGAAGGGGCGGCCATGCTAAAAGCCAGCGGCCTGGGCGATATTACGCTGATGCTGGCCTTTATCCTGCTTTCGGGAGTCATCAATATGTTCATGGGCAGCGCCTCGGCCAAATGGGCCATCATGGCGCCGGTTTTTATCCCCATGTTCATGCTGCTGGGCTACAGCCCGGAACTGGTGCAGGCCACCTACCGTATCGGTGACAGCGTGACCAATATCATCTCGCCGATGATGAGTTATTTTGCCCTGATCGTGGCCTTTATGGCCCGCTACGAGAAAAACGCCGGTATCGGCACGGTGATTTCCACCATGCTGCCCTATACCATTATTTTCACCATTGTCTGGTCCATCCTGCTTATTATATGGCTTATTTTTGGCCTGCCCCTCGGACCGGACGCGCCTCTTTATATCAAATAAGGCCGGCGCGGCGTCAACCTCTGAAAGCGGAGCCTTGCGGTTCCGTTTTTTTTATCTCCGCGTTTCCCCGTTTGACCGGATTTAGTATATTGCTCCTTCCATAACCGGTTTTGCTTTTTCCCACGGAACAGCTGAGCCGTAAGTTTTACAAAACAGTGAGGGGGAGGCCATGCGCGTATTATTTGTGTTATTTACTTTCATAATTCTTTTTTCCTGCCGGAGTGAACACATCGAAACCGGTGATGTTGCCGCCGCGGAAAAGCTGGCCGCCCTGAACTTTACGCCACAGGAGCGCGACTCCCTGTTAAGTGGAGTGGAAGAGTTACGCAACAATTACCACCGTCTTCGCACATATGCCCCGGAGAATGGCGTCGCCCCCGCCCTGGTATTCAACCCCGTTCCCCCCGGATTTGACATTCCCCGCAATCAGCAGGCGAACCGTTTTACCGCCGGTACGGCAAAAATGCCCCGGGATACATCGGAACTGGCTTTTTATTCCATTCGCGACCTGGCCGGTCTTATTCAACGCCGTGAGATCAGTTCGCTCCGGCTTACCCGTTTTTTCCTGCAACGCCTCAGGCGCTATGGCGATACCCTGCATTGCGTGATCACCCTTACGGAGAAGCGGGCCCTGGAACAGGCCCGCCGGGCAGACCGGGAGATTGCCGCCGGTCATTACCGGGGCCTGCTGCACGGCATCCCCTATGGCGCCAAGGACCTTTTGTCCGTCCGGGGCTATAAAACCACCTGGGGCGCCGCTCCCTACAAGGATCAGGTAATCGATGAAGATGCCGCCGTTATCCGCAAGCTGGAAAAGGCCGGCGCCGTGCTGGTGGCCAAACTGACCCTGGGCGCCCTGGCCTGGGGCGATGTGTGGTTCGGCGGTCAGACCCGCAACCCCTGGGACCTGTCCCAGGGCTCCAGCGGCTCCTCCGCCGGATCGGCCTCGGCTACCGCCGCGGGACTGGTTCCCTTTGCCATTGGCACGGAAACATGGGGTTCCATTGTCTCCCCCTCCACACGCTGCGGGACAACCGGTCTGCGCCCCACCTTTGGCCGCGTAAGTCGCGCCGGCGCCATGGCTCTCAGTTGGTCCATGGATAAAATCGGCCCGATCACCCGCTCGGCGGAAGATGCGGCCCTTGTATTCGACGCCCTGCGGGGCGCCGACCGCAACGATCCCTCCACCATCAAGGCTGCTTTTAATTATCCCCGTTCCATGGAACCCAAAAAAATACGCATAGGCTATCTGGAAAAAGAGTTTGCCGCCGACAGCGCCTGGAGCGCCTTCCACAAGCAGGCGCTGTCCACCTTGCGCGATATGGGTTTTGAACTGGTACCGGTCAATTTGCCTGATTTTCCCGTTTATGACATGGCCTTTATCCTGAACGCCGAGGCGGCGGCCGCTTTTGACACCCTTACCCGTTCGGACAGGGATGACCTGTTGGTTCGCCAGGTCAGAAATGCCTGGCCCAATGTTTTCCGCACGGCCCGTTTTATCCCCGCCGTTGAATATATCCAGGCGAATCGCCTGCGCAGCCTGTTAATCTCGGAGATGGAGCGGTGGTTTGAAAAGATCGACCTGTATGTGGCGCCTCCGTTTGGCAACAATCTTTTGCTCAGCAACCTGACCGGACATCCGGCGGTGGTTATACCCAACGGGTTTAGCGACAAGGGAAGGCCCGTAAGCATAACCTTTACGGGAAAGCTTTTCGACGAGGCTCTGATACTTTCGGTTGCCGCCGCCTATCAGGAGAAAACCGGCTTTCATCTGAAACATCCCCCGCTCTTTCAATAGCCGGACGCTGATTCCCGGCAAGAGAAAACGCCGATTTAGGCGGAAGGAAATTTTAATTTTTTTTGGTAGTCACTCTAAACAGAGTGTATATATCGCCGAAAGTGATGATGATCGTCCGGATTTCCAGGCGTCATCCCCGTTCTTTATTTAGCGCAATTGAATAGCCCCAGGGCTTTATTACACCACACAACCCATTCACAGGAGGTTTCCAATGATCTTTTCCAGGCATTGGCGATGGTTGGCCGTCGCTATACCCGCTTTTCTGTTCCTGCAATGTTCCGCTCCGTCCGCTCCGGCTTCCGGGAGCGTTGTTTCCCGCGGCAAACCCGCTTCTTTTTCCAAGACCAATAATACATCCGGCGTAATGATGCAGGGATTTTACTGGGATGTGCCTTCCGGCGGCACCTGGTACGACAGCCTGGCCTACCGGGCGGCCGAGCTTTCCGACATGGCCGGCGGTTATGGCATAGACCGTATCTGGCTGCCGCCCGCATCCAAGGCGCAAAGCGGCGGCTACTCCATGGGCTATGATCCCGCAGACTATTACGATCTGGGCGACTATAGCCAATATGGAACCACGGAGACGCGTTTCGGCTCCCGCGCGGAACTGGAAAGCGCCATTGCCACTTTAAAGGGCTTTGGAATCAGCGTTATGGAAGACATCGTCCTTAATCACCGCTCCGGCGGGGCGCTGGAGAGCAATCCCTATACCGGCACGGATACATGGACGGACTTTAGCGGCGTCGCCTCCGGAAAAAATACCTGGAACTATAATTCCTTTCACCCCAACGGCGTGCATGCCGGCGATGCCGGTTCCTTTGGCGGCTTCTCCGACGTCTGCTATATGACCGGCCAGGCTTATGGCGATATGCAAACATGGATGAACTGGCTTCAGGACAGCGTAGGCTTTAACGGAGGCTGGCGCTTTGACTATGTTAAGGGGCTTGAAACCTGGGTAGTGAAAGATATGATCGCCGCCACCGGCTACCCCTTCAGCGTTGGAGAATATTGGGACTCCAATACCGGCACCCTGGATTGGTGGACCAGCCAAACCGGCGCATCCGCTTTTGATTTCGCCCTGTACTACACCATGGGCGATATCTTCAACAACACCTCGGGCGGCGGCTACCTGCCCAATCTGATAGACCCCAACAAATCCTTTGCCGCCAAAAATCCGTTAAAGGCGGTTACCTTTACGGGCAACCATGATACCGATATTATCGTCAACGATAAAATGATGGCCTATGCCTTCATTCTCACCTATCAGGGCTACCCCTCCATCTGGTGGAAGGACTATTACAACTATGGCCTGAAGGACCTCGGCGGACAGTGGGGAAACGGTATTGACCAACTGGTATGGGTACGCGGGCAACTGGCCGGGGCCGCGCCCAACATAGAACTGCTTAAAACGGATGACGGCGATCTTTTGATATACGGCAGCTATGGCTATTCCTCCGCCTCGCCCGGTTATATCGTTGTTATCAATGACAATGCCTCCTCCTGGAAAGGTTCCTGGGTCCATACCAACAACACTTATCTTTACGGGAAAAATCTAAAAGTTTACGCCTGGTACTCTTCCGTTGCCGGACAAAATGTTCAACCGGCCACCAAGTATGCCCAGACCAACGGCTGGGTTGAAGTATGGGCTCCCCCCCGGGGATATGCCGTATACTCCGTTGAAGGTTTGTAATACCGGAGACCGCCCGGCATAAAAGACATGAAAACAGCCATACCACCCTTTCATCAGCTTCCGATTTAACGATGAAGAATATGGCTGTTTTTTGTTTTTTAGGGATAAAATCCGCTTATTGGGAGTGAAAAACGACTGGATTAACTTTTTTACTATTAGACAGTATGGATGGTAACTACCATAATATCATATAGTTACATTGGAAAAAGCATAAAAAAATGCAATTGTATTCTAAAATAAATGGATTATTAAGAAATAGATGCCTATCTTAGGGCTAAGATAAGGGTGACACCTTATTTGATCTTGTTTTATTAAATTGTCTTTATATTGAGAAATATTATTTAGCTGCTATGCATTCAAGCCGACAGAAATAACGTCGGGTGATTTGATGATTCATTAATCTGATTGAGTATCTCGCTTTTCCCTCATTAATGACCGCTTCTTCCCGCATTTTTTTGTTGTCTCGGGCATAACACATAAAAGTTTCTACAAACTACCGTTAACTTGTGTGTTTGGTTTTCGATAGTTTTTTTTAGCAACACACGTTTTTATTTAGGAGATTCGATGAATATTTATGTAGGCAATCTGTCTTATGACATGACAGATGAAGAACTTCAGCAGGTATTCGAAGAATACGGTCCGGTAAGTAAAGTTAATATTATTATCGACCGCGACTCTGGCCGTTCCAAAGGCTTTGGTTTTGTTGAAATGGAAAGTTCCGAAGATGGCGAAAAAGCAATCCAGGAACTGGACGGGCAGGAAGTAAAAGGCCGTAGCCTGAAGGTTAACCAGGCCAGACCCCGGGAAGAACGCCCCAGACGTCAAAGCTGGTAGTTAAAGCTTAGCTCATTACAAGGCCCTGAAACTCACCCGAACTCTTTTCCGGTGCGTTTACGGGCCGATTTTTGCCTTTTTACATTGCACGGTATTTTGCTTAACCGGATTAAGCAACGCGTTACCTGATTCCGGTATCTTTATTTCTGGTCTTTTGCTTTATCCATAAGCAGCCCTCCTTTTGTAAAGTTTACACCCTGCCAATGCGGCGGATGGTTCTTCTTAAGACCCCGGTAACAACAATGACATCGGCATAAAAAACAGTGTGGTCTGTTTCCCGTGTCCTCCCTTTCGGTTTGACGCGGAGGATGAAAGCAGCCCCCCTTTTCCATAAATTTACGAAAAACTTGTGTGTTCGGTTTTCGTAAGTTTTTTTTAACAACACACATTTTTAGTTAGGAGATTCAATGAATCTTTATGTAGGAAATCTGTCTTATGATATGACAGATGCAGATCTTCAGCAGGTATTCGAAGAATACGGCACCGTTAACAAAGTAAACATCATTATGGACCGTGATTCCGGCAGATCCAAGGGATTTGGTTTTGTAGAGATGGAAAATTCGGAAGATGGCGAAAAAGCCGTTCAGGAACTTGACGGTCAGGAAGTAAAAGGCCGTAACCTTAAGGTTAACCAGGCGCGTCCGCGCGAAGAGCGTCCCAGACGTCAAAGCTGGTAGTTCATACTCAGGCACACCGGCGACCCGTTAAATTGGCCCGGTGTGCCTTTTTTTTGCTTTTCCTCAATTAAAACACATCTAATATTTATTTTGTTAAATCCGGCCCGCCCTCATCTTTGGGATGTTTCTCCCGTTTGGTGATACACATAAGCAGCCTATAGCGTTAATATGCCGCCGCTTAAATGCGTCTGTATTATCCTGTCGATGTATTTGTAGGTAGTCGGCCCGCCTCCCTGAATATAGTAGGTGATTATACCCTTCTGATTGCATATTATGGTTGTTGGAATACGATCAATATTTAAAACCCTTTTATACTTTTCCTTTATCCGCCTTTGCGCAAAGTCAAACTTGTGTTCTTTAAGAAAGCTTTCCAAATCTTCTCTGTCGGTGGAATAGCCGGTTAAGGCCATAAAACGAATCTTATTGTTTTCCTTATACTTTTCAACCAGGCGGTTTAAACCGGGAATTTCTTCTATACAGGGCCCGCAATGGATGCCCCAGACATTTAACACCAGAATTTCTCCGGGTCTGTGAGATATTCTTTCTTCCTTTCCATCCAAATCATAGCAAATGAGTTCGGGTAATTTAGATACGCCGCTAATTATTTCAGATTCCCGCTCTTTCGGGTCAGGGTTATCACAGCCTATAAGAGAGAAAAATACCACGGGTATTAAAAATAGTGACTTCATCGCCTTTCCTCCTAAAGTTTTACTATTTTTATGATAGAATTTCATACGGTCAATGAATCAACGAATAGCGTTTCTCACCCGCTTCAGTTGGTGTGAAATGTGTATATCTTCTGATCTTATCATCCACCATAATGTTTTTTATAACCGGACTGACCTGGGGAAAGGAGGATAATTCGCTGTTACCCGCTCCGTTTTCAGTATATTGTGTTCAACCTCGTAACTTGCCTGTCATTATACGACAAACACACTTAAAAAAGGGAAACTACTGTCGGGGCGTTTGTAACTTTCATCTTAAATTCTTTCCAATGTGAATAGAATCTGCTTGTTCACTTTTGCCGTCCGTAAAACTTCAGTACACTTTTTTCACGATAGAAAAGAAGCAGTGTTCCCCGAAAGAATCAAATTTTTACTCGATGTAGGTGATTAAAATTTATAATGAATAGACTCTTCTATCTCATTAAAAAATCAGAAAGAATCGCTGTTAGTTCTGCAAGCGGTAAAGTTTAATAATTTCTTAGGAATTCTTTCCGCGGCAAGTTATATATCTGCCATTTTTAGTATAAATTTTCCCGATACTGTCAATTAGCGCGAGCTTTGCCATCCCCCTTATGTTACCCCACGCGCTTGCTGAAGCGTACCGTGGCCAGAATGAAAGATCCCAGGCCAAAGGCCAGCATGGCCAGGCCTTCCTTCCATAAAAAGACCAAGGGCGTGCCCTTAAGATATATCTCCCGGATAACCACCATAAAATAACGCATGGGATTCACATAGGTAATCCACTGAATCATATCCGGCATATTCTGAATAGGTATAAAAAAACCGGACAGCAGCAAGGCAAACACCATGATGAACCAGGCGATAAACATGGCCTGTTGCTGGGTGCGGGCAATGGTAGAGGTTAAAATGCCCAGCCCCAGGGTACCCAGGCTAAAAATCAGACTCATCAGGTAGAGCGCCCAAAGCGAACCGGCAATCCAGATACCAAAAATAAAGCCCGCCGCCAAAATGGAAACATTGACCAAAACAAAACCGGCTATTTCAAAGGGAATGATCTTCCCGATCATAAGCTCCCCCTTGCGCAGGGGGGTCACCATTAACTGTTCCAGCGTGCCCAGCTCTTTTTCGCGCACTATGCTCATGGCTGTTACCAGCAGGGTGACCATGGTTAACAGAGTGGCAATAATTCCCGGCACAATATTATTCACGCTTTCCAGGGCGGCATTATACCACATGCGCGGCTCAATACGCGTAATATGCAAGGCTGCCGCCTCTTTTCCCAATGAGGGCACACGGGGCAGCCATTCGCCTTGAAGGTCTGCGGTCACCTGGGCGGCATAGGCGGCCACAACGCCGGCGGAATTGCCGTCCACGCCATCCAAAACAAGCTGAACATCCGGTTGACGCCCGTTGACAAGGTCGCGTTGAAAATGGGCGGGAATGATCAGCCCCATGGATATGCGCCCCTCATCCAGCCAACTCTTTATCATGCCTTCGTCATCGGTGGAGCCAAAATAGATAAAGGAGTGATTGGAGGTAAAGGCTTCCGTTAGCCGCGCGCTCATGGAAGAGTTGTCCAGATCCAGAATGCCCACGCGTATGTCCTTAACATCGGTGGAGATGGCATAACCCAGTAAAATAATCTGCACAATGGGCATGATAAACAAAATGCCGAGATAGGCCGGCTCCCGGAAAATCTGCCGGAATTCCTTGCGCACCAGATAAAAAATACGTTTCATCGTCTAAAACCGTTCATAATCCTGTCACTCCTCCTTGCCCTACTCCAGGGTGGATTTAAATTTTTTAACGCTCAGCCCCAACAGAAAAGCCGACATGCCGACTAAAATTATCGTTTGCGGCCACAATTCATGCAGACCGGTGCCTTTGAGCATCACACCGCGGATGATGGTTAAAAAGTGTGTGGCGGGTATAATGGCGGCCACTCCCTGCAAAACCCGCGGCATGCTGGATATGGGAAAAATAAAACCGCTCATCATCACCGTGGGCAAAACCGTGGCCATCAGGGCCACCATCATGGCGATTTGCTGCTTGTCGGTAATGGTGGAAATAAACAGACCGATGCTCAACCCACACAACAGATAGAGAATAAGGGACAGGTTCAGCATCCACAGGGAACCGGCCACGGGCACCAAAAACCAGAAGTGCGCCACAATCAGTATCATCAGGCTGATGAGGTAACCAATGGCCACATAGGGAATGACCTTGCCTAATATAATCTGGAAAGGATGCACCGGACTGACCAGAATCTGCTCCATGGTGCCCATCTCTTTTTCACGGACAATGGCGATGCTGGTAAGCAGGGTACTGATCAGCAGCAGAATCACCGCCACCAGTCCGGGCACAAAAAAATAGGAGGATTTCATATCGGGATTATAGAAGAGGCGCGGGACGATATTAAAGGTAACCGGCGCCAGGGGATTTTGTTTTAAATTGAAGCGCATGCTTATTTGAGACAGATAGTTGTGAATATAATTGGCCGCATTTGGGTCCGTGGCGTCTATGATGAGCTGCACGGGCGTTGAAAACGCGTTTTTCAGGCTTTGTTCAAAACGTTGTGGGATAATGATAACACAACGCGCCTCCCGTTTCCGAAAATAGGTTTCTATCTCTTTATCATCGATATCCCTGGCAACGATCTTAAAAAAGTCCACCGAGCTTACTTCATCCAGAAAAGCCCGGGAAGCCGGACTATGATCACGGTCGATGATGACCGTTTCGATATTGCGCATCTCCAGGGTTATGGCATAACCAAAAAGTATCAACATAAGCAAAGGCAGCAGCAGAATGATAACCAGCGTTTGAGGATCGCGCCAGATGTGATAAAACTCCTTAAGCACAATGCTGCGAAAGATACGCCCCATCAGCGGCCTCCCCCCCGGTTTACGATCTCTATAAAAACATCCTGCATGGTATCGCGCCCATAGCGTTCCTTAAGCCGTCCGGGCTCATCCAGTTCCACGATCCGGCCATCCTTCATTATGCTCAGCCGATTACAAAACTCCGCCTCATCCATATAGTGGGTGGTGACAAAAATGGTCTTGCCCCGTCCGGCCAGTTCATAAATCAGCAGCCAGAAATTACGCCGGGAAACGGGATCGACGCCGCTGGTGGGTTCATCGAGGAATATAATTTCGGGATCATGGAGGATGGCGGCGCTAAGGGCCATGCGCTGTTTCCAGCCCAGGGGCAGCGCGCTGGTTAATTGATCCGCCTGTTTTTCCAGACCGAGATAGCCGACAAGCTCGGCGGTTTTTTCCCTGATTTGGGCCCGGGTCAGGCCGTAAACACCGCCGTAAAATTCAATATTTTCACGCACGGTCAGGTCTTCGTATAAACTGAACTTCTGGCTCATATAGCCTATGCGGGTTTTAATCTGTTCGGAAGAACGGTAAACGTCCAGACCGGCCACCGAAGCGCTGCCGCCGCTGGGCAACAGCAACCCGCACAACATACGGATGGTGGTGGTTTTTCCCGCGCCGTTTGCGCCAAGGAAACCGAAAATCTCCCCCCGGGAAACGTCAAAAGAGATATGATCCACGGCGGTGAAATCTCCAAAGGTACGGGTTAAATCTTTAACGCTGACGGCAAAATCAGTCATGCTGTTCCTCCAGCAGATGCAGAAACAGGTCTTCCAACTGCGGTTCCGTTTTTTGCGCGGGGCTTGTTTTATGGGGGATTTCTTTGATAACGTCTTCCGCTTTTTTCCGCTCTTCCCCGTTGCGGATGGCAATGTGAATGCCGTCCCCAAACAACTGAACCCGGCCCCGGGGCAGGCGCGGGCGGAGCCAGGTGTAAACCTTTTCCGGCTTTTCAGCCTCAAGCCGCATAATATAGCCGGGAAAACCGTTCAGCAAAGCCCGGGGCGTATCCAGGGCCAGCAGGCGGCTTTCATACATCAGCCCCACGCGGTCGCATTGCATGGCTTCATCCATATAGGCGGTGGAAACCAGAACAGCCACATCCCGCGCGCGCAGTTCATGCAGGATTTCCCAAAATTCATGACGCGACACCGGATCGACGCCAAAGGTCGGCTCGTCCAGAACGATAACACGGGGCTGGTGCATCAACATGCAGGAGAGGGCCAGTTTTTGCTTCATGCCTCCGGAAAGCTGTCCCGCCAGGCGTTGCTTAAAGGGGCCCAGCCGGGAAAAGGCATACAGCTTTTCCATTTGTATTTTTTGCGCGGCGGGGGGCACATTAAAAAGATCGCCGAAAAAGCGCATATTCTGCTCCACGGTCAAATCCTGATAGAGGCTGAAGCGTTGAGGCATGTAGCCGATATGGGCCCGCACCCAGGCCACCTCGCGCAGGGCGTCCTTTCCCATAAACACGATGTCACCCGCATTGGGCCGCAACAGGGTAACCACCATGCGCAGGGTGGACGTCTTCCCCGCCCCGTCCGGGCCGATCAGTCCCACGATCTCACCAAAATCCACCTCCAGCGACAGGCCGTCCACGGCCCGGGTCTCTCCATACTGCTTGTGCAGATTTTTTAGCTCTATGGCGGCCATCATTCTCCAAAGCTTACATCCACCGGCATACCTATTTTTAAATATCCCCGGGCGTTATCCACGTTGATTTTTATGCGGTAGACCAGTGTGGTGCGGGTTTCCCGCGTTAAAATGGTTTTGGGGGTAAACTCGGAGCGGTCGGCAATATAGACAACCTTTCCTTCCAGCGGCTGATCCAGCCCGTCAACGCTTATTTTCGCCACCCGTCCCGGCTTCATGGCCGGCAGGTCGGAAAGCGGCACATAACACAACACATCCACGCGGCTCAGGTCGGCCATTTCAAAGAGCGGTGCGCCCGGCCCCACCATCTCGCCCGCTGAGTGCAGGCGCGTCAGCACCACGCCGTTGACCGGAGCGCTTATGCGTGTATCCTTCAGATTGATTCCGGTAAGCGCCATGGCCGCCCGCAGTTGTTTTTCTTTACTCTTCAACGCGGCCACGCGGGCATCAAGGGCCTTAATCTGTGCCTTTAAACCCTCCAGCCGTGTTTGGAGCTCATCCGCCTTTTGCGCCGTGGCCGCCCCCCTGCTTACCATGCGCCGGGTTTTCTCCAGTGTAGAGGCGGTAAACTGTTTTTCTTCCGTCAGTTGAACCCGTTGGGCCAGCAGGGCTTTCATATTGGCCTCGGCCTCTTCCTGTTGGGCCTGTTGCAGGGCCAGTTGTGTGCGGATGCGTTCCTCGTCCAGCCGGGCCATAAGCGCGCCCCTGCGCACCGTCATGCCCTCGCGGACGGCCAGTGTGTCTATGGTTCCCGCGCTTTTCGCGCTTACCCGTATCACATCGGCGTCAACCCGGCCCTGATACACGGCCGTTTGCTCACCGGAAGACCGGCACCCCAGCAGAGCGGCCAGGGCCGCTATCCAAAAATATCTCATTGAACACTCCATTCCGAAATGGGCTTACCACTTAAATATTCCAATTCGTTTTGTTTACCGCGCAGGGCAATTTTTTGCGCGTTTAATGCCAGCTCCGCCTGGGTGAGCTGCAGGGAGGCGTCGTCCACTTCCTTGCTTTGCGCGGTACCCTCTTCCAGTTGGGCAGACAGTATCCGCCATTTGCGGCGCGCCAGTTCCACCCGTTTTCCGGCCAGTCGCAAGGCTTTCCGCAATACTTTTATCTCTTCCCGCGTTTCCAGAAAGTCCGAACGCCAACGGCGGGTCAGGTTATTTTTTTGCAGTTCAAGCTGCCTGCGGGAGTAATCCATGGCCCGCACATCATGGCTATGGCGGCGTCCCTCCCACAGGCTCCAGCTCAGGTTAATGCCCAGGGTATAATAATCCATCCAATTGCTGTTTATGATGTCCACCCCCGGATTGCCATAGTTATAGGCGGCCACCAGGGCCACGCGGGGATAGAAAGAGGAACGTTTCTGCCGGGTTTGAAAATCGATCAGTTTTCCGTTCAGCTCCAATGTTTGTAACTGTTCAACCCCACCAAGGTTAAGCTCGGGGCTTTGTAAGGCAGAACTTTCCTTAAAATCCTCCACATTAACCTGCCGGCCAAAAAGATTGTTTAATTTTTGTTGTAAACGGAAAAGCCTGCTCTGTTCGCTGAGTATCTGTTGTCCGGCATCCAGCACGCTCAGGCGCACGGCCAGGGTATCCACGGGACGGACAAAGCCGCTCTCCAGCAGGCTTTTCACCTTTTCCAGTTGCAGTTGCCGCCGTTCCCGGGTGGCGCGCATTACATGCAGGTTCAGGCGGGCTCCCTGAATTTGCCGATAAAGGGCGATGGTCGTCAGGGCCGCCTTTTTGCGCCGGGCTTTCAATTCCACTCCGCTGATGGCGGACCTGGTTTTCGCGGCGTCGATAAGCGCCCGCGTGCCAAAACCGTTAAACAGCAGATAACGCGCGTTCAGGCTAAAGGCATAGTTATCCCGCTGACCCAGGGAGACGGTTCGGGGGCTAACGCCGGGCAGCGCCGGAAAATCAATACGCGCCAGATCGCTTACATGGTTATACCCGGCGTTAAAGGACAAGGAGGGCCACAACAACCCCGCCGCGCCGTCCGCCTGTTCCGCCGCCTTCCTCTGCTCCAGGCGCGCCGCCAGCACATCGGGATTCTGCTCTTCCAGATCTTTTAAAAGCTGAGGCAGGGGCTGGGCCGCTATAAACAGAACCTGAGCCAACAGAAGAAAAAGTGTTTTAATCATGGCACACCCATCACATATTTTAACCAGATGGTTAATTTTACATTAATAAGGATACAAAAGCAAATCTGTCATCCCCTTCATGGAGCATGTGGCTTGAAATCGGCGGGGAAAGGAGAATAATTGTTTTAAACGAAAAGTTTATTCGGCCAGGAAAGTGATCCTTTCCCGGAACAGCTTTTGGGGATTTTCACGCTTGCCCTTGCGGGAAATTTCGAGATGCAGGTGTGGATAACCGTATTGGGCGTCGTTGGCCGGAATATTACCGGTGGTGCCCACGCGGGCCAGTAATTCATAGGATTCTATCCAGAAAGGGCCCTCTTTTAAGAAACGTTCCCGCAATTTTTTCCAGACAAAATCATCCTGCAAATGTGAATATACGGACGTCCAGCCCCGGTCGTGCACTATGCGCACATGATTGCCATGCCCCTTGGGCTGGTAACCCACATAGCTGACCCAGCCCGGCGCCACCGGGTAAACCGCCTGCCCGTGCGGGGCCTTAAGATCGATACCGTGATGCTTGTAAACACGGCCGTATCTGTTTTTGCGCCGGGCGCCGAAACGTCCCACAAACTTGGCCTGTAAAACCATGCCCAGGGGATTCTGTAAAACAAACCTCGGGGCGTCTTCCCTGCTCAGGCGCTCCGATTCGGCGGCAATGGCCTTGTAGTGACCGTAAAAGCGGTTCCAGGCCGCTTTCAGGCTGTCACTTTCCGCAAAGCGCGCGGCCAGTCCGCGTAAGCGGGCCAGCCGGCGCCCGCCATTATAGCCGTCGCTCATCCAGCCGAACAGAGCGGCGGGACGTTTAAAACCGTATTCCCTGCCCAGGCGCACGGCCAGCAGGCCTAAACGGATATCACGCTCATAGCGTAGCTCCTCCATTTCACGGGCCAGGCGGGTTTCGTTTTCCAGAACATAGTTGTTTTTTTGAACAAAATCGGTAAACAGTTTTCGTAAATCGAAGGACGAGACGCCGGCCGTCCGCACGTGTGCCGCCAGCGAATCCGCAAGAAAACGCGGCAGGGGACGCGCATAGAGCGCCTGCTGCTTAAAACGCAGCTTTTTAAGTTTTTTATCGATATTGGCGAATACGGGATTGTAATAACCGCCGTATATTTTTTTTAACCGGGTTTTAGCGGACAGCCAGTCCCGCCAGCTTAGACCGGGTTTCCCGGCAAAGGGCCTGTCCAGATGAAAGGCATCCTTTTTGCCGCTGCTTTCCCACGTGCCCCAGGCCAGAAGGAAGGTTTCATCTTCCGCGGAAAGAGAGGGACCGTAAAAATCACGGTTATAGCGATTAATCCATGTGCGCAGACTGCTGAGCGTCACCTCTCCCGAGCTGTTCCTCACCACATCGGCTTTTATGCGGGCGCTCTGTTCCAGGCGCATGTTTTCCAGCGGCGAGCGAAACAGACGCAGGGTGCGCTGCACCAGTTCCCCCGAAAAACTCAGGGCGGTTATCAAAAACATCAGGGCCAGAACGCTCCATACCAGGTGATGACGCCAGCGATCATGCCGCTTTTGTTGTTCTATCAGGGCATCCAGTTGTTGTTCAATGTGCCCGGCCTCGTTTTCGTCCGCGGGCCTTTTTTTTATATTCGGATTTCTCATTCTCTCCCGGATCATCTCTCTAAAAGTAAACCCATGTTCGACGGGTTTAGCCCCCGGAATAGAATTTTTTGGTGGAAACAGAGATTCTATCCATGAAAATTAGAGGACATTTTATACAATGCGATTTTTTTATTAAAAACAAATAGCCTAATTTCACTTCCATGTTCAAACGCATTTTTCGGCATTACAAGGAATCCTACAGCGGTCTGCCGGCCACGGTTTGGCTATTGGCCGGAGTCACCCTGATCAACCGCAGCGGCACGTCGGTACTCTTTTTTATGATGCTTTATCTGACGGGCACGCTCCGCTTCAGCCCCACGGAAGCGGGCACTCTGCTCAGCCTGTACGGCCTGGGAGCCATGGCCGGTTCCTGGCTCGGCGGCCACCTCAGCGACCGTATCGGCACAAAAAGCATTCAGTTGTTCAGCCTTTTTATCGGCGGAGCCAGCTATCTGATTCTGTCGGAAATGCGATCCACCTTTTTTATCGGCCTGCTGCTCTTTTTAGTGGCTCTGTTGATCGAATCCTTCCGCCCCGCCAGCGCCACTGCTTTGGGCAATGCCTGCCGCCCCGAACAAAGGGCCCGGGCTTATGCCCTCAATCGTCTGGCGATAAACTTCGGCGTGGCCCTCGGCCCGGCCCTGGGTGGATTTTTGGCCGCCTACGATTATGCCTATATTTTTTGGCTTGAGGGCGCTACCTCCATGATGGCCGGCTTCCTGCTGCTTTTCTTTTTTCATGAGTCCTCCGTTTCCCTGCAGGACAAGCAGCATGAAATTCCACGGGAACTGTCCCCCTGGCGCGACAAGGTCTTTCTCCGCGTTTTTATCCTCATGCTGCTTACCGGCATTATATTCAATCAGCTTTTCAATACATGGCCCATGTACTTAAAAGAAACCGTCGCCCTGACCGAGGAACGTCTGGGTTTGCTGCTCACCTTTAATGCCCTGATCATCGTCAGCTTCGAAATGGCCATCGTTCATCATATCCGCCGCTATAAAATGCTGCGCACGATCGCCCTGGGCGTCGGCCTGATGTGCCTGGGGTTCGGCATGGTGGGCTGGCATGGCGGCTACCCTTTTTTAATCCTGACCGTGGTTATCTGGAGTATCGGGGAAATGCTGGCCTTTCCCCTGCTCTCCGCCTTTATCGCCAACCGCGCCGATGATCGCCGACGCGGCGCCTATATGGGCGCCACCACCTTCAGCTTTTCCGCCTCCTTTGTCATCGGTCCCATCCTGGGGCCCTATGTTTATGCCCAATTCGGCGCCGCCGTTTTATGGAACGGCATTATCCTCGCCGGCCTCCTGATTATGCTCGGTTTTTACAGACTGGAAAGAATATCCTAAACCGGCATGGCGCTTCCCGGTTCCGGAGCCATCCGGCGGTTGAAAGAACGACAATTCCTTGGAAACGGCGTGTTTTATTTCGTAACTTAGCGGCAAAATCTCAATGACGGAAACAGGCCCGGTAGCTGTGCCTTCATTGATTCCCTTTTCCTTTACCCAGACCTGCCCCGCATTTCACAGAGTCGCGTCCTTACCCTTACAAGGAGCCTGACCATGAAATACTTTTTTCTTCTTTTAACGGCAAGCCTCGCCCCGGCCCAGACAAACAATGAATGCATCGATTGTCATGACGACGTCAACTTAACGGTCTATCAGGAGTCCGTCCACGGAGATATGGAGTGCGTGGAATGCCATGCCCTGCCCCCGGAGCATGATGTGGACAGCAGCCTTGTAACCGCCGCCGTTAATTGCGCTGATTGCCATGAAGACGCGCAGGAAGAGTATGAGATGAGCGTACACCGCTTTTACCGGGATGACGCCGAT
Source organism: Calditrichia bacterium (assembly GCA_027006055.1). Taxonomy (GTDB): domain Bacteria; phylum Calditrichota; class Calditrichia; order Calditrichales; family J004; genus J004. The sequence goes on from JALTKX010000250.1 coordinate 32,724, forward strand.
CTGCCGGGCGCCGGTTGCACCGACTGCCACGGAACCCATAATATTTTTTCCTACGACGACAAAAACTCAACCATCTATAAGCTCAATATTGAAAAGACTTGCGGCAACTGCCACGGCAAACCCGAGGTTTTGGAACGCCTGGGACTACGCGGCATGGGGCCGGTGGGTCTGTATAAAAGCAGCGTGCACGCACGGATACTTCACGGCAACCCGGAAAAGGACGCGCCCACCTGTACCAACTGTCACGGCTATCATTCCATTTTGCATCAAACGGACGATAACTGTCTTTACAACAAGCGCCATCTCTCCTCCACCTGCGGCCGGTGTCATGAAAAGGAACAGGAGGCCTATCAGCAAAGCATCCACTGGCGGGCCGTCAACCGCGGCCACATGGAAGCCCCCACCTGTAATGATTGCCACGGCGAACATCAGATCATGGCCGTTACCGACAGCCTGTCCGGAGCCGTCCACCTGAATTTTGCCACTCAAACCTGCAAGAACTGCCACTCTTCCCCGGTGATGATGAAACGCTTCGGCCTTGATCCCCGGCGCCTGGAATCCTATGAACGCAGCTACCATGGCCTGGCGGTACTCAAGGGCTCGCCCGACGCCGCCACCTGCACCAGTTGTCACGAGGTACACGCCATCAAAAGCGGCAGGGACAGCACCTCCAGCATCAGTGCCGCCCATCTGCAAGAGACCTGCGGTCAGTGTCATAGCGACGTCAGCCAGAGTTTTACCCGCATTGTGGTTCACCCGCTGGATCAAAAGGAACGCAACCCGGTGGCCTGGTTTTTCCGGACGCTTTATCTGTGGCTTATCTTTATCATCATAGGCGGAATGCTCACCCATAACATCATCATTCTGCTACATTTCATTCGGGAAAGACGCCGGCAACGCCGATCGGAGGGGCCGCTGCTGCAGCGTTTTCAGCCGTTTGAGGTCTATCAGCACTTTTTCCTGATCCTCGGTTTTACCGTGTTGGCCCTTAGCGGATTTGCCCTGCGCTTTCCCGAAGCAGCCTGGGTTCGTCTGTTGCTAAACCTGGGAATGAGCGAAACTCTCCGCGCCAATCTGCATCGCGGCGCCGCCGTGCTGATGATCATCATATCGCTGATTCAGGCCCGCTATCTGCTGTTTACCCCAAGGGGCAAACGGGAGATGAAATCCCTGCTGCCGACACTCCGGGATGTAAAAGACCTGTGGGAGAATATTGCCTTTCATCTGGGACTCAAAAACAGAAAACCGGAGTTTGACCGTTTTTCCTATATGGAAAAGGCGGAGTACCTGGCCCTGATTTGGGGAATAATTCTGATGAGCCTGAGCGGGCTTATCCTGTGGTTTCCGGAATTTTTTATCTATTACCTGCCCGTATGGAGTTTTGAAACGGCGGAAGTAATCCATTATTACGAAGCCTGGCTGGCCACGATGGCCATACTGGCATGGCATTGGTTTTTTGTTATTTTTCATCCCGGGGTCTATCCCATGAACCTGACCTGGACGGATGGTAAAATCAGCGAACGGGAGATGAAGAAGGAACATAGGCTGGAATACAAAAGAATGAAGCGTTTTAAATAAAAAAAGGCTGCCCGGGATGGGCAGCCCTGCCTGACGACTCGCTCGTTACAGACGATCGTCTATTCTTCCAAACCCATTTTTTTACCGATAAAATAATCCAGGCTGATACGTCCCGGGCCGGTAACGATGAGGCTGAGCAGCATAACGATATAGGTAACGGGAAATTCCATGCCGTTTTGCAGGATAACAAAGCTGCCCTTTTCGGTCAGCCACTGGTAGTTACCATACTCCTTTAAAATTTCCCGGGCCGCGCTCAGGCGTTCGGCAATCCCCGGCGCCTCGCTGCTGGCAATGGCCAGCCAGCCGCCATCCAGATGTACGGTTAATATGGCCACCACCATCACTCCGATCATGGGCAAGGCGATCAGCCGTGTACCCAATCCCAAAAAGATCAGTACAAAACCGGCCGTTTCCGTGGCCGTGGCCAAAACAGCGTTTATCCAGGGCAGCGGTATGCCCAGGCTGCCAAACCACATAACGATGCCGTCGAAGTTTTGCAGCTTCATCATGGCCGGGCCCATAAAGCCGTATGCCAGAATCAGACGCATGCCCAAAGGCGGCAGATCGCGCAGCATGGCCGTCATTTCCCTGAATTTTTTATATATCTCCAACATGAAAGACCTCCTCATAAAGATTTCCTGTAAGCATTGTAACCGGGAGCAAGTTAAGCGGTCGCCCGGAAGGATATATCACCATTGAGTGAAAAAATGAAACAAAAGCATAACTTTTTCAGACGACATTTCCTTAAAAGAATGATGTCCCCTGCTTTCCCGGCCTTTATTACACCCGGCAATATACAACCGCCGGCCCCATCTTTCAAAACGGAAAAAAGCTATTCATGGTATCGGGTCTCTTCGCGCGGCTTAAAACCGGCGCCGCGGAGTTAGTATAAATAAAAAAGGCGCTGCCGGGATAGCAACAGCGCCTGTGATGATCCTTGAGTAAGGATTGGGAGGTTTATTTTATCAGCAGCATCCGTCTGCTCAGTACCGTTTGCCCGCTAACCAGCCGGTAAATATACATTCCGCTGGAGAGGCGCGAAGCGTTCCAGTTTAAGTTATAGCTGCCGGCGGTGTAAAATCCGTTAACCAGGGTAGCCACTTTTTGGCCCGCAAGGTTGTATACGGAGAGCATGACCCTGCCGTTTTGAGGTACCGTAAAGCGGATCGTGGTGCTGGGATTAAAGGGGTTGGGATAGTTCTGTTCCAGTCTGTAATCGCCGGGAACGTCCACGGTTAAATCCCGCTCGATGGCTGTAATGAAGTCATCGTAGCCGGTGGTGTTGCCATAAGCCTCGCCACCGGGCCGGGGACGGGGGTCCAGCACGCCACTCTGATCACGACCGATTCCGTTTAACAGCGTAGCCGGCGAAGCGGCGTCCACATTACCGTTGGCGCTGTTTTGAAGATAGTTTTGTACATAATCGTACTGGCCAATGGAGTCGCTAATAGAGTAGGCGCCTACCTTGAACCATATATTGTTGTGAAAGGTAATCTCACCCGCCTCCAGACGGCTGCGTGAATCGGGATTGGTTTTATCGTCCATGGTAATGCCGTAACCGTTGTAGTCGCCAAAGATGGAGTTGTTATACACCCCGCCCCAGTTTTCACGCAGGCGGAAGACCGCCTTTTGGTCGCCATTGGAAGAGGTTTGACCCGATCCCAGAAAGGTAGCGTTATAGGTAACCGGATAGGCTTTGGGCTCGGCGGCTACGTCGCTTTTAGGCGCGCCGTCATGCTCGCCGCAATAGTTGCCAAAGTCCGGATGTTGGATAACAAAGGTAAACTGGAGCCTGTTGCGCAGACCCTCGTCCATGTCAAAACCGTCGTCGGCGCAAAAGGCCGCAATCAGATGGTTGCCGTTAACCGTTCCGCCGAACCACTCGAAGCCGTCGTCCTTATTGGCGTATACTTCCACATATTCGATGGTGGTGCCGCGCCCCACGCCGCCCATGGTCAGGCCGTTGATTTCGTTGCCCTCGCCGATTTCCGCGCCGCCGTGGCGGATGGAAACATAGCGGATAACGCCGCTGTCGTCATTATCGTCGTTGCCGCCGTATAAACCGCGCGGTTCCGTGGTGGGGATGCCCTCGATATTGTTCTCGCCGCCCACCACATTGATGGTGGCCTTTCCCAGAACGATCAGACCGCCCCACAGTCCCTGCGTGTCATAGGCCACGTCTATGGGATTGGCAACGTCATCGGACTCCGATGTAAAAATGATCGGACGGTCGGCCGTACCCTCGGCGTAAATTTTACCGCCCCGGGCCACGATCAGGGCGCTGGCCTGCTCGCCGCT
>JALTKX010000251.1 GCA_027006055.1 Calditrichia bacterium
GACGGTAAAAGGAAAAAGCCCTCTCAGGGACGGATATTAAAACCTCCGGCCGTACCGAGCACTTTATACATCATCAGTGAGGCAATATGAGTGGCGCGTTGTTTTATGTGTTCCGCCGCCGGGCCTTGGAACAGATCATCCACGGTGGTGAAAAAGAGCTGTCGCCAATGGTGGAAGTGTTCTTCCTTCAGGGGAAATATTTCATTGAGGTCAATGTGAGCCTGCATGGGGTTGCCCTTGTAGCCCGGCTTGCTAAAGAGGATGGTGCTCCAAAACTCAATCAACAGGGGAATGTGCCGCTCCCAGTTCACTTTGGCCACATCGTTAAAAATGGGCCCCAATATTTCATCGCCGCGGATGGTATCGTAAAAGGTGTTGACCAGCAGGGCGATATCCTGCTTATCTTTGATATCATGTTTCATAGGGTTTTGTCTCAATTGCTGTTTGTGACAAAGCTACGGGAAAAGGGTTTACGGCTCAATATCGGATCGGGATATATGTCTCATTTTTCGGCGCATGGCATTGATAGCACTCTTTAAGTATATTCAGGTCTTAAGCAGTGTAAAAAACGGGTTTCGCACATATTAATGCCGGTTAAGGAAAAAACATGGGTTCTTCTCTTGAAAGTCAAAAACGTTTTAATGAGTTAAACGCCGATAGCGTGGCCCGGATATCGGCCAAATTCATGGAACTGGCCAATCGCTTAAAGGAGGAGAAGGCTTCGGCCGGGGCGCAGCAGGCCGTAACCGGGCTGTTTAAGGAATGGATGTCGCTTAACCGGGGCGTCACGGCGGAAGTAAAAAAGATGCTGGCGGCTCTGGAACAGTCGGAAAAAAAGCAGGCCTATTTTCAGGAAGAAAAACGGCGCCTGGAAGCTCTTTATGTTTCGGGAATTATATTTACCGGCATCAGTCAGATGCGGCCTCTGATGGAAAAAGCCATTTCCACGGTGGTCAAGGAACTGAAGGCGGATTCCGGCTTTATTGTGCTCACCGATGCGGACGGTAATGTTACCCATACCTTTGCCCGCAATATGGATCCCGAACAGGATGAACCGGCCCGCGAGATGAGCATGTCCGTGATTAAGAAGGCGCTTACCGGCAGCGCGCCCGTTAACCTGGCCGGGGATGATACCAATCTGTCCCTGTTTCAGGCGCACAGCATCATCAATCTGGGGATTAAATCCGCCCTGTGCGTGCCCCTGCTTACCGGCAGGAGGGTTTTGGGCGCGGTCTATCTGGATCGCCGTCAAAGCGGGCAAAGCTTTGCCGATGCCGATCTGAAGTTTCTGATGTCCTTTGCCCGGCAGATCGTGCAGGGGATGGATATCTCCGAGGAGATCAGCAGCCTGGAACATAAGCTGATCGATGACGCCAATATGGATTTTGACGGTTTACGGCGCACCTTTAAATGCGATAATATCATCGGTCGTAGTAAAAAGTTGTTCGAAGTGCTGCGGGTGGCTTCCAAAATCAGTCCGACCAACGCCTCGGTAATTATATTGGGGGAAAACGGTACGGGCAAGGAGCTGCTGGCCAGGGACATTCATGAAAACAGCCGCCGGGCGGATAAGCCTTTTGTGGCCATCAATTGTAGCGCCATCCCGGCCGATCTGCTGGAGTCGGAACTTTTTGGCTATGAAAGCGGCGCCTTTACCGGAGCAACCAAGTCCAAGCCGGGGAAATTTGAGCTGGCTTCCGGCGGAACCCTGTTTCTGGATGAAATAGGCGATATGTCGGTCAACCTGCAGGCCAAGCTGCTGCGCGTATTACAATCCCATGAAATTGAACGCCTGGGGGGCGTAAAGCCGCAAAAGATTGATGTACGGATTTTGGCGGCCACCAACCGGGATTTGAAAAAGCTGATTCGCGAAGGGGAATTCCGCGAGGATTTGTATTATCGGCTGAAGGTGGTGGAGCTGACCATGCCGCCCCTGCGTGAACGTAAGGAGGATATTGAGGCCCTGGTCCGTTATTTTCTGGAAAAACATAAGCAGGGGGAGCGGCCGCTGGATATCAGTGAGGAGGCGCTGCTGATATTGGAGGCCTATGACTGGCCCGGTAACATCCGGGAACTGGAGAATGTGATACTGCGCAGCGTGGTGCTGGCCAAGACGGGTACCATACAGGCGGATGAACTGCCCGGTGAACTGATTGATAAAACCGATGACACGCCCCTGGTCGGTACGGGCAGCACCCTGGCCGAGGCGGAAACGGAATTCCGGCGCATGTATGTGCTAAAAGCCCTGCGTACCACCGGTTCCAAGTCCGAGGCGGCAAAAATACTCGGCATAAACCGCACGCACTTTTACCGTATACTCTCGCAACTAGATATAGAATAGCTGCGCCCGGCTGTCATTTCGGGAAGCATGGCGCCGAGAAATCCGGGACTTCCGTGAGATCGTCCCATCCGTTAAAACGCATAGAGAAGTTTAGCGTTCTGCCCATGCACTCCTCCCCTCCCCGAAGCTCGGGGAGGGGCCGGGGGTGGGGTCCGAAAGCGGGCAGCGAAGTCTCAGGACACATCTTGTCAAGAGGGGTGTCCGGCAGAGGCCAATCCGTTGAAACGGATGGCGGGAATTCCGCGTCTCTTACATCGGAGCCGTCCCAAAAGCATTAAGTCCGGCAAGTTCTAATATGCGGTCGTCGGAAACAAATCTGGAGAAAATAAGGGCTTTTTGTGTGATTTAACCCTTATTTTTGTAAAAGACGTAAAAAATATAAAAAGCGCCTCACCGATACGCCTTTTAAGCTCCTTTTTATGCCATTTCTTGAAATTATGAGCCATGG
>JALTKX010000252.1 GCA_027006055.1 Calditrichia bacterium
AAGGTTTCGGTGATTCACGGCGCCTGCATGGGCGGCGGCACCGAAATCAGTCTGGCCTGCGACTTCCGCCTGGCCAGCGACAGCAAAGCCACCCGCATCGCCCTGCCGGAGGTCAATCTGGGCATTCTGCCCGCCTGGGGCGGCTCCACCCGCCTGCCGCGGCTGATCGGTTTGCAGCGCGCCCTGGACGTCATCCTTACCGGTCGCAACTTTAACGCCAAACGGGCCCTGCGCCAGGGACTGGTGGACAAAATCATCGCCGCCGAATGGCTGGAAGAAAAGGCCCTGGCCTTTGCCCGGGAGGTCATCGCCGGCAAAACAGAAAAATATGTGGAAAAACGGGCTCCCTCCGGAGCCATGGCCCTGATGGAAAAAAACGCCGTGGGACGTTCGGTCATCTTTTCCCAGGCGGAAAAGATGGTGCTGAAAAAGAGCGGCGGACACTACCCCGCGCCGATGAAGGCCATCGAGGTGATCCGAAAAAGCCACGGCCGGCCCCTGCGCGAAGGCTTTGAACTGGAGGCGCGCGCCCTGGCCGAGCTGATTGTTTCACCCGTGGCTAAAAATCTGATCCAGATATTTTTCTGGACGGAAGAGATCAAAAAGGAAACCGGCGTCAGGCGCAAGGTCAACATACGGCCGGTTAAGAAAGCAGCCGTGTTGGGCGCCGGCGTTATGGGCGGCGGCATCGCCCAGTTGTTTGCCTCCCGGGGCATCGACACCCGGGTGAAGGATATCAACCATGACGCGGTGGCCAAGGCCTATCAACAGGCCTCCAGGGTGCTGAAGGAAAAGGTAAAAAAACGCCGCCTGAGCAAGGAAGCCTATCGTGAAATCATGCTGCGCATCAGCGGCACCACCGACTACAGCGGCTTTGCCCATGCCGATCTGGTGGTGGAAGCGATCGTGGAAGACCTGGAGATTAAAAAGAAGGTACTGGCCGAGCTGGAGGGTCATATCGATCGCAACGCCATCATCGCCTCCAACACCTCTTCCCTGCGCATAGATGACATGGCCGGGGCGCTGAAAAATAAAAAACGCTTTGTGGGCATGCACTTTTTTAACCCGGTGCATAAAATGCCCCTGGTAGAGGTGGTGCGCGGCAAGGAGACCTCCAACCCGGCGGTGGCTACTGTTTTCGAACTCTGTAAAAAAGCGGGCAAAACACCCATCGTGGTTAACGACGGCCCCGGTTTTTTGGTAAACCGCCTTTTGCTGCCCTATATGGTGGAGGCCATCTCCCTGCTGGAAGAGGGCCACAGCATCCAAAAGCTGGATCATGTGATGCGCAGGTTCGGCATGCCCATGGGCCCCATCGAGCTGTTTGACGAGGTGGGCCTGGATGTGGCCTGGAAGGTGGCCAAAATCCTTAAACAGTCCATGGCCGACCGCATGGCGGAGTCGAACCTGTTGGAAAAAATGCTGGCCGACAAACGGCTGGGTAAAAAGAACGGGCGCGGCTTTTACATCTATGAAGGTAAAAACAAGAATGTGGACCCCGAGGCCCAGAAGCTGATCGAGGTGAAAAAACATCTGGACATTTCCAACGAGGAGCTGACCCAACGCATGATCTATCCCATGATCAACGAAGCGGCGCGCTGCCTGGAGGAGAAGATTGTGGAGAAGCCGCGCGACGTGGACGTGGGTATGATCTTCGGCACCGGCTTTGCCCCCTTCCGCGGCGGCCTGCTGCGCCATGCCGACAGCGAAGGACTGGACAAGGTGATTAACGTACTCAGGCGTTTCGAGGAGAAATTCGACGCGCGCTTTAAACCGGCGGAAGGTCTGCTGGCCATAGAAAAATCACAGGGGCGTTTTTACGCCTGATAAAAAAGGAGAGCTTATGTCTTCAACAAAACCCAGTTTTTCAAAAGCATTGTTTAGCGGGCTGATTCTGGAAGACCTGGTCTTCCCCTTTCCCAAAATGGATAAGGAAGAAAAGGAAAACATGGCCCTGATACGCGAATCCTTTGAAAAATTCGCCGCCGACAAAATCGATTCCCATAAGATCGACGAAGATGCCGAAATTCCGCAGGAAGTTATAGACGGCCTGAAGGAGCTGGGCTTTTTCGGGCTGAATACCAGCGAGATGTTTGACGGCTTCGGTCTTTCGGCCACCGGCTGGACCAAGGCGCTGGAGTTTGTCTGCCACGCCGATCCCTCGGTATCGCTGTTGCTGGGCGCCCATCAGTCCATCGGCATCAAGGCCCTGCACCTGTTCGGCAGCGAGGAGCAGAAAAAGAAATACCTGCCCAGGCTGGTTACCGGGGAAATGATCGGCGCCTTTTGCCTGACCGAACCCGGCGCCGGTTCGGACGCGGCGGGCATCAAAACCAAGGCCGTCCGCGACGAGGAAAACGGCTACTATGTACTCAACGGCAGCAAGCTGTGGATTACCAACGGCAGCCTGGCCGATTTTTTCACCGTCTTCGCCAAGGAAGAGATGATCAGCGATTCCGGCGATCCCCATGAAAAGATCACCGCCTTTATCGTCACCCGCGATATGGGCGGGGTAAGCAGCGGACAGCCGGAGAACAAGATGGGCATCAAGGGCTCGGCCACGGCGGCAGTCTTTTTCGATGACGTCAAGGTGCCGCTGGATCATGTGATCGGCGAGCGGGGACGCGGTTTTAAGGTGGCCATGGAAGTGCTGAACTCAGGCAGGCTGGGGCTGGCCGGCGGCGCCGTGGGCGGATTGAAGTTCATTTTTAAACACGCCCTGGAACACATCGCCCAGCGCAAACAGTTCCGCAAGCACCTCAACGAGTTTGAAGCCATTAAGCAAA
>JALTKX010000253.1 GCA_027006055.1 Calditrichia bacterium
CGGTCGGCCTCAAAGCCGGGCCGGGACATGGCCCGCCAGGCCAGCCATTTTCCGTCCGGAGAATAGACCGGTTGGTTGTCATTGGCCTTGTTGGTGGTCAGGCGGGTGGTTTTACCGCTTTCCATGTGATATAAAAAGATATCGTTATTGGTGCTGATGGCCACCATGTCATCCATATTGCGCACAAAGGCCAGGGTCGTGCCGTCGGGGCTAAAGGCATAGTCACGGGCGCTGCCCAGATCGAGCGGTGGCGTGTCATAATCGCCGGGAGTCAGGTCTTTAAGCGCCTTGCCCGAGCGATCGGCCAGCAGCAGATGGGAACGCTTGCCCTCCAGCCAACGGTTCCAGTGGCGGAACATCAGTTGGGTGATGACCCGGGCCTTTACGGTACGCTTGCCGAAGGCTTCCTCATGCCGTTCCATGCAATCCGGATCGGCGCAGTTGGGATCGACCTCGCTGACAAAAACGAACTGTTCTCCACCCGGCCGGATCAGGGCGTTGGCCGCGCCCGGTTTAAAGGCGGTTACCTCTGTGGTGCTGTTCTTTTTCAGGTCGAAACGGGATATCTGTCCTCCGGTGTTGTACAGAAAACCGGAATTGTCTTCCAGCCAGACGGCGTGGGAGGCGTTGCCTTCCATGGCCAGTTTTTGCGATGTGCCCGTGCCTAAATCCAAAAGATAGATGGAGCGATGGAAGGTGTTGCCGTCGATATCGGGCAGGGTGACGTCATAAAGGATTTTGCTTTTATCGGGACTGAGGGCATAGCCGCCCAGGCGCTTCATGCTGAAAAAATCCTCGAAGGTGATGGCGCGTTTTCCCGCAAACAGCGCGCTGCTAAAGATCAGAATGATAAGAAAAAAACGGAATTTCATCGGGCCTCCTATTGGCATTGGATAATATTGTTGACGATCAGGTAGGGAATAAGCAGATAAAGAATGCCGTCGCGGATCAGATAGAAAAGAAAGAAAGCGATAAGTACCTTCCAGCCTTTTTCCCTGATGAGGGCTTTAAGGCCTTTTTCCCTGATGAGGGTCAGCCATTCTTTAATAAATATTGGGGCCAGGGAACGCATAATATCTCCGGGTAAGTAAGGAAGAATAAATTAGAGATTAGAAACGAAGAAAACAACCGCTCCGGGTGGATTATAGACAATGATATAAGCGGATAAAGCGGATTGTAACGGAAAATAAGAATAGGGAATATGGGCGGGCAGATAAAAAAGGCTCAGGCGAAAACATTGATCATGCTGCTCACCTCCATGGGCTGACTGGCGCCGCCGGAGGAGTAGAGGGCGTTCTGATCCTGCTCTATTTTCTTCAGTTCCTTTTGCGCTTCCAGTTCCATGCGGCGGGCCTCGGCGGCCACGTTACGATCCTTTGAGGAAGGATCGGCCGGGGCCAGGGCCGCTTTTTGAATCTGGCGCGCTTTTTCAATAGTCCTTTGCGGGTCGCCCTCCACCTTGGAGGTATCGATCTCCACATTGCCGCCCACGGCGTATTGCTTGTTGTCGGGACCGGTTTCCATATCGAAGTCCGGGCCGCCCCGGGCCAGACTGCCCGCCGCGCGCAGGTGGGCCTGTTCATGGCTGCGCACTTCCTGGTCGCGCTGTTTCATTTTGGCCAGTTTAGCCTCTTCTTCCGGGGAAAGTTGTTTTTGCCCGGGGCCGGTCGGATCGTTTTGAACCGCCGCCGGGCTTTGCTGTAAGGTTATGCTGTTTTCAGTGCCGCTGATTTCCATGAGAGCTGTCATCTTTTTTTATTGTCACAGGATATGCTCAATATCGTCGGTTTAGGGCGGAGGATAAAAACAGGCGCCCCAATGCGCGGAAATTGATACCCGGAAGCGGTTTTTCGGCTTTTTACACCGGGTGATTCATTTCCCGGTATGGCATATAATAAGGTCGTAGAAACTGTTGGCAACATTTTCTACTAAGGTTTTAACAATGTAAATAAGGCAGGTAAAACGCTGTTACATGCTCTTTACCGCCGGGGATTAAAAAGGGCTGATTATAGCTATTGAACACCGCCGGTTTAAAACCTTATTTCTTTTTCCCAACCTTAACAGAAATCCGGACTCCGATAGAAAAAAAACTTATTTCCCCGGGGCAATGTCCCGCAACTGAAAAGCGAGTTTTTCATAACCCTGTTTATCGATAAACTTCTTCAACCGCTGGTATTTTTTTTGGTCCGGCCGGGTTTGTTTATAAATATAGATCAGGTTTTTGGCGCTGCCACCGCCAAACACGGCGGGCATATCGTCAATAGCCTTCCAGGCATAGCGTTCCGCCTTTTCCCAGCTTTGGGCGTTGGTATAATAGCTGCTCATGATGTAGGAGAACCAGCCGTCAAAGAAAGGGTCGCCGGCGGTAAAAGGAGGATGGGTAACATAGCTGTCCGGAATATCGGGAAAGGCGCCGTTACTCAGGCGGCATTTAAAACGCAGAAAAGCGGTCAGCTTATCGCGGTTTTTTTCAAAATGAGCCAGATCCCGCTCCATCCAGGGCAGCAGGGCGGATGTGTTATCCGCGGTGCAGCTTCCGTCCAGGATACGCATGATGCGCATATTGTAGGCGCTCCATTGCCGCTGAAACGGGCTGAGCAGGTGCGGTTTTTCCAGGGCCCGGCCGTAATGGGCGCAGGCGGCATCAAAATCACACAATTCATAGGCATAGCGCCCGCGGGTAACCTCCAGGATGGTCTCCCCGGGGTCGTTAAAATAGGGACGAATCAGATCAAAGCGTCCGATGTTCATCATGCGGTTCAGGTACCAGTCCTTAACCAGCCAG
>JALTKX010000254.1 GCA_027006055.1 Calditrichia bacterium
TTTGTAAATATGATGGCCTGTATCATATCCTGCGACAGCTTGGTGTGTTTTTCCAGAATGAAAAAAATCAGGAAGGAAGAAATTACCCCTAAAACCCCTAACAGGGTGGACAAACCGAACAGTTCCTTATTGTTCCAGCGTACCGGTTTTTTATCAATCCGGGTATTGTCATAGGCGATGGTTAAAATGGGAATATCATTTAGCAAAGCCAGGATAATGATCATGATGGCCGTGACCGGATAGAAGTTGAACACCAAAATGGACAGGGTCATGAACAGGATAATGCGGATGGTCTCGGCAATGCGGTAGATGGCATAGCTTTTCATCCGTTCAAAAATAACGCGGGCCTGTTTGATGGCGTCCACCACCACGGAAATGCCCGGTGCCAGCAGCACCAGATCCGCGGCGGCCCGGGCGGCGTCGGTCGCGCCGGATACGGCGATCCCGGCATCCGCCTTTTTCAGGGCGGGCGCGTCGTTAACGCCGTCCCCGGTCATGGCCACGATATGTCCGGCCTTTTGCAACTTGTCGACGATAAAGTATTTGTCTTCGGGGAAAACCTGGGCAAAACCATCGGCCTCCTCTATCAGGCGGGTACCGTCCGATTCATGTTTTATATGATATTGCCGGAACGGCGGCTCATCGTTCTTCACAATGGCTGTCTCTTCTCCGGTGCTCCGGCTAAAGGGAACAGGGGCTGTGTTGTGATCCTGGTGAGAATCCCCGGCGGCCAGGGCGTCCGTGGGTAAAACGTGGTCTTTTAAACCCAGCTTAAGGGAAATTTGTTTGGCAATGGAGATATTATCTCCGGTGACCATCTTAACCTGTACGCCCAATGCGCGGGCCTCGGCCAGGGTCTCCTTCGCGTCATCCCGGGGCGGGTCGTACATGGGGATTATGCCGGCATAGTCAAATTCCCCTTGTTTTTCTTTTTTTACGGCCACGCCCAGTGTACGGTAGCCGGACTCAGCCATTTTATCCACAATCTCCTCAACGGAAACGCCGTCGGTTGGCCGGCATTGCTTTTTGATTACCTGCGGCGCACCCTTTATAACGGTTATCTTTTCATTTCCCTTTTCCAGTAAGGCCTCGGTTTGTTTGCTTACGGGATCAAAAGGCCGGAATCGGATAAGACGGTACTCCGCCAGCCGTTCATAGATATTATTTTCCCGCAGATAGGAGAAGATGGGTTTTTCTATGGGATCATTGTTCTCCTCGCTGGAGGCCAGGGCGGCATAGAGCATCAACTGTTCCTTGTCAAAGCCGGGAAATGGGTGAGGGGCGGATACGGTCATCTCGTTTTTGGTCAGGGTACCCGTTTTATCGGAACAGAGGATATCTATTCCGGCAAGTTCCTCGATGGCGGCCAGGCGACTGACAATGGCCTGTTTTTTGGCCAGGTTCATCGCTCCCACGGCCATGGTTACCGTTAATACGGCCGGCAGGGCCACGGGGATGGCGGAAACGGTAAGCACCAGGGTGAAACGCAATATTTCTATCATGTTCTCATCGCGGTAAACGGCATTGAGCAGGATGACAACCGCCATTAGAATTGTTGTGGCGATTAAAAAGTTACCAACCTGTATGATCATTTTTTGAAAGTGGCTGCGTTCTTCCTTTTCGGCCCGGGCCACCAGCGAAACCGTTTTGCCGAAAAAGGTGTTGATACCCGTGGCGATAACCACGGCCAGCATTTCACCTTGTTTGCAGACGGCATTGGCGTAGGCCACGTCGCCGGGCTTTTTGGTTACCGGCAGCGATTCTCCGGTAAGGGCCGACTGGTCGATTTGTAAATAATGGCCATCCACCAGCATAACGTCGGCCGGAAGAATTTCACCGATTTTGATCTTTATGATATCTCCCGGAACTAGGTTTTGCGCGGGAAGACTTTTGTAACGACCGTCCCTCAAAACCGTTGCCGAACGGGCCAGTTTGTTTTTTAACACTTTTAAGGCGCCAAGCGCCTTGCTTTCCTGCCACAGATCCATACCGGCGTTGATAAACAGCAGGGCGGCGATGATGCTGAAATCCTCCCATTTTCCAACCAGGGCGGAAAGGATCGCGGCCACTTCAATCATCCACGGTATGGGGCCCCAAAAGCGGCGAAACACCCTGTGCAGCAGGGTTTCCTCTTTTTCGGGAATTTCGTTCTTTCCATAAAGAACGAGGCGTTCCCCGGCTTCTTTTTCCGTTAACCCACCGGAGGAAGTTTGTAAACGCCGGTAAATTTCATCCCTGTCCAGCTTTTCCGCTTCTCTGCTCGAAATAATTATTTTTTCCATGACTGGCTCCGCCACTTTGGATGTGTGATCTATTTTTTGCGTTCAATGGTTAAAACAGCGCATGGGGCATGGGAAACAACCCGTTCCGTCGTGCTGCCAAGGAGCAAGTGGTCTAAGTAGTTATAGCCGTGGGTGGCCATAACTATTAAATCAACGCCGTTCTCTTCGGCCTCGTCCACAATGGTTTTATGGGGACTGCCCTCAAGCACCTTGTATACCGTTTCCCCCGGAACCGCTCCAGTGGTTTTTTTCATCAACTCCAGGGTGCGGGGGCGAATTTCCGGATCGACCTCAAACAGGGATTCGATCCCCCCGGCATAAAAAGCGGGATGCATCTGCTGTTCGATAACGTTTAAAAATTCGATGGAAGCGCCGAATTTTTGAGCGATCTTCGGCGCTTGTTTGGCGGCCTGCCGGGAATAATCGGAAAAGTCCATGGGCACCAGAATCTTTTTAAAGTCCGGCGCCTTGGCCCTGTGGGGTACGCTCAATACGG
>JALTKX010000255.1 GCA_027006055.1 Calditrichia bacterium
TCAAAACGACTGGAAACCCTATCTTTATCAAACGGACAACTGGGGCAAAAAATGGAAGCGGCTCATCGATGAGCAGGATATGGACAGCTATCTGCTCTCCTTTTGGCAGGACGCCAAAGAACCGCGGTTGATGTTCGCCGGCAGCGAAACCGGCCTCTATTATAGCCTGAACAGCGGCAAAAAATGGCAAAAATGGACGGAAGGCTTCCCCTCCGCGCCCACCATGGATATCGCCTGGCAGGAAGAGGAGGACGATCTGGTGATCGGCACCTTTGGCCGGGCGGCCTGGGTTTTCGATCAGATCGCCTATCTGCGCTTTTTAGCCCGCAACAAGGGCCGCGAACCGTCCGCCGCCCTGGCGGTGATGCCCCCTTCCCCGGCCTGGATCGCCGCCTACGCCCAGCCCCCCAGCACCCGCTTCATCGCCGAGGCGGAATTTGAAGGGCAAAACCGTCCCCGGGGCGCCATGCTGACCGCCTGGCTAACCGTGAACAAGAGCAAAGGCTCCGTAACCGGCAAGAAAAAGAAAAACGGTCTGACCATAGAAATACTGGATGAAAACCATAACCTTATCCGCACCCTGAAACCCAAAAAGATAAAGCATGGCTTTAACCGCTTTTACTGGAACCTGGATCGCAGGGGGCCGCGCTGGCCGCAAACGCCCGAGCCCAAAAAGAATCAGGATATGGAACCGGGCGGCGGTCCGGTGTCTCCGGGCAGCTACACGGCCCGCTTCCGCTATCAGGGCGTCACGGATTCCGTAAGGGTTGAGGTGCGGGCCGATCCGCGCATAGCAGATCTGGGGAAAAAGCTGGCCGCCAGCGAGGATATCCGTCAAAAGCTGGATAAGCTGGTGGAAAAAAGCACCCGCCTGGCCGACGCTGTCCGTAAGCGCCAGGGAGAGCTGGAACTGGCGGAAAAGGCCATCGAGGTGTTGAAACCACAGCAAGCCGATTCGCTGAAGAAAAAAACCGCCGCCGTAAGGGATTCCCTAAAGGCCCTGATGCATAAGATCGTAAACCGGAGCGACAAGCAGGGTATTTATCGCGATCCCGAAGTACTTACGGCGCGACTGGGGAAGATTTCCGCCTATCTGCGCATGTCCTTCGGCGCGGCGCGGGAAACGGTTTTGCTCCTGATGCAACAAGCCGCTCAAAAAACGGACACGCTGTATAACACCTACAACCGCACCCTGAAAAAAATCTGGCCCGGTTACCGCCGCGACCTTGAAGAGGCGGATATTAAAATATTACCCGTATTTAAAACACTGGAAAACTAAAACTCAGTCAGGAAACCCGCGGGCCTTCCCCTTTTGCGGGAGGGCCCGGTAACGGGTGCCTGTTAATAAATCGAATTATAACGGAAACGCGTGGATACACCTCCGTTTTGTTTCCGGGCTAATACGGCAACGGAGCGGTGTTCGGCAAAATCAGCGTCCGTTTTTATCAGGAGACAACACGCTTTCGGTCATATTCCCTGTTTATAGCTTAAGGTACCCTTTTTCACCTGCACTCTTGCGGATCGGCCTTCCCGTAATCATTATTCCGGATATCCCGCCACTCAACAAAATCACATGCACGTCCGCCTCCGCACGATTGCGGTTTTAAATATTTCCTGTTTATCCGAAATGAATTATATTTAAGCTGAACACTCTATGAAGCGTGAGCACAAAAAACTCATAAAATAACATTCAGGCATCTGGAGAAGTCGGGCTATGGATAACTTTTCGGTTATGTACCGTTTAAGCAAGGCTATACAACTAAAGAATAAAAGACCATAAAGATAAAATCGTCATGTTATCATGGCCTGGCGTAATAAGCGCGTCCAACATATCCGGCAGTCCTTAAATATGCCGGAGCCACGTCTTTGGATAGAACAACCGGAGGTTCCCTATGCGATGGATCACCCTGATATTGCTGTTAACACCTTTTACCCTGCCCGCAACCCATCTGCCGCTCACCCCCACGGACAGCCTGATCTTTGACCATACCTTTAACCTGCGCTTTGAGCAGGCGTTGCACATAGCCAAACGGGAACAAAGCCTTAAACCGGATATCCCCAAATACTTTTTTATGGAAGCGGCCATTCATTTCAGCCAGCGGGCTTATGTTTCGGCCACCGGCCCCTATGCCACCCGCCATGCCCGCCGGGATTCGCTGATGGACCTGATTCTGCGGATCACCGAACCGGCCATTGACAAGTTTGAAGACCGGGAATGGGATGACGAGCAAAAGATGTTCCTGGCCGGACTTTACGGCTACCAGGGCCGGGTGTACGCCGAACGCGAAGAGTGGTGGAACACCTTTACCAACGGCCTTAAGGGCCGCCGTCTGCTCAACGCCCTTTATGAGGAAGACCCTGAAAACTATGACGCCTTGCTGGGACTGGGTATTTTTAACTACTACTCCGACCGGCTCAGCGGTGTGATCGGTTTTGTGGCCAGGGCCCTCGGCTTTAGCGGTAACCGCGAAGAAGGCATACGCATGCTGAAACTGTGCTTTGAAAACGCCGAGCTGACCAAAAGCGAGGCGGCCATCACCCTGATCGATATTTACGACACCTTTGAAAACAACGAACGCGACGCCCGGCCCTATTTTGAGTGGGTGATCGAAACCTACCCCCAAAACTGGCTGGTTAAGGACTGGTACCTGAACCGCATGATGAACATCGGACGCTTTGATCTGATTCGTCCCTATTTTAACGACCCCGGGGAGACCATCCTGGAGGTTACCCGCGGGCGCTATGCCTATGAA
>JALTKX010000256.1 GCA_027006055.1 Calditrichia bacterium
CGATCCGCGATGTGGAACAGGTGACGCCGGATCATGTGCGCCAACTGATCCAGTTGTTGAGCGAAATCGGCCTTTCGGCCAACACCGTGGCCCGCAACCTTTCCTCCATACGCGGCTTTCATCAGTTTCTGGTGGCCGAGAACGAAACAAAAAATGACCCCACCCGTCAAATCGACCGCCCCAGGATACCGCGTTCCCTGCCCAGCGTGCTCACCATTGAGGAGTTGGACCGGTTGTGCGCCGTTCCCGATATCCGTACCCCCCTCGGCCTGCGCACCCGGGCCATGTTCGAGCAGATGTACGCCAGCGGCTTGCGCGTTTCCGAAGTGTTGACGCTGAAAATTCCGCAAATCTATTTTGAACAGGGTATCGTGCGGGTTTTTGGCAAGGGCAGCAAGGAGCGTCTGACGCCCATATCGGAAACGGCCCTCCATTGGGTACGGGAGTATCTGAACCGGGCCCGTCCCGTGCTGGCCAAAACGGCGGCGGCGGGCAATGTGCTGTATCTGAACCGCCTGGGCAGGCCCATGAGCCGCATGGGCTTTTGGAAAATATTGGATAAGGCGGCCCGGGAAGCGGATATCCGCAAAAAAATCCATCCCCATACCCTGCGCCACTCCTTTGCCACCCATTTGGTGGAAAACGGCGCCGACCTAAGGGCCGTGCAGGAGATGCTGGGTCATGTGGACATCAGCACCACCCAAATATACACCCATCTGGATCGCTCGGTAATTACCCGGCAATACCGGGAGTTTCACCCAAGGGCGCGCTTAAAGGGATAGTCCGTCCGTCTTAATTTAAAATAATCTTAAAGCCCCGGAAATAGGAGATCACCGGACGGTGGTCGGAAACCACCGAGCGGAAATTGGGGATATCGTTGTCCAGATAACGTACTTCGGTGAAGCCGCCGTCATACTCCCCCTCGCTGTCGGAAGTGATCATGATGTGATCAATCAGGCTGGCGTAGGTGGTGGAGATATAGGAGCTTTCCGTGAGCCCCTGTGTTAAAAAGCGGTATTGATCGGTTTTGCTTAAAAAGGCGGTGAACACATTGGTATCCTGCGGATCGGAGACCTGGTCGTTCCAGTCCCCCAGCACCACAAAGTCGGCGTCGGCGCCATTGGCGATCTGCTCGCGGATATAGGCTTCCAGCTTGTCGCAGGCGGCTTTGCGCCGCGCTTCGTTATCCGCCCCGCCCCGGGCTTTAAGATGCAGCACAATGGCGTTAAAGTTATATTTTAACCCTTCGGCGTCCTTTACTTCCACATAGGCCTGCAGGGGAGGGCGGGGAAAAGCGTAGCTGTCGTTGGTGAAAATGGAGTGGGCGCCGCTGACGGTGATAAAGCGGGCATTGTACAGCAGACCGGTTTTCTGGTAGCTGCCGTCGCTGTAGGTATCGTCGGAAAGAATGCCCTTCCAGCCATCCAGCGAATCGACCAATTGATTAAAGGCATCTATATCGGCAATCTCTTCCACGCCGTAAAGGTCTACCCCCAGGTTGCGAATAATATCCTTGGTGGCATTGATCGTGGCCATGCCCTGCTGGGGGAAGAAGGCCAGGTTCCAGGTGGCCATCTCAAAGGAGGTGCTGTCGCCCACGGGGGTTATTACCGGAGTAAAGCCGCCGTCGTCGTCGGTGGTGATGCGTTCATTACAGCTAAACAGAAAAATCAGCGATATCAGGGGGAAAATCTTAAAAATAGGCTTCATGGTTTCATTTCATTGGTTTTTATTTTATCTTCGAATTCTTATTGGGGGAAGTTACATAAAAAGAGCGACAGTGTAAATGAGTACCGGGTTAAGCATCTTTCTTTCCATACTTTTTTTAAGTATAACCGGAATCTTAATGTTCTTCATCATTTTTCATTATCAGCTTCAAAAAGCGTTTCAATTGCCTCATGTGGATTGCGAAAAGCATCCCCGCGATTTTAAGCTGAACTGGAATGAACATCTGTTAAATGTAAAAGATCAAAAAAAGTTACAGTTGTGGGAATGCCCCGGAGCGAGCGGCAATCTGGTTTTTCTGGGCGTTAGCGGCTGGAACCGGGCGGTGGACGCCCTGTTGCCGGTGACCACCCGCCTTACCGGCTTTGGCAGCGTTTACCTTTTGAACACGCGCAACCATTGCAAAAGCAGCAACTCCTCTTTTTTATCCATTGTATCCTTTAAAAAAGATCTGCTTGAAGCCTATAAGTTTATAAAAACGCAGCACCCGGGGAAGCGCCTTGTTTTGGTGGGGCATGGCTATGCCGCCGCCGTGGCCCTGTATGCGCATGATGAAATTCCCGAGGCGGACGGTCTTATCCTCTCCTCGGTATTCCCCGATCTGGAAGAGGTGGTGCGCCAGCGTTTTATCGATAACAAGGTGCCCGCCGCCTTTTTGGACAACATGACCCGTTTTGTGGAGTTCCGCGCCGGTGAGCGCTTTGAACGGGTGGCGCCCAAAAAGATGCTGCACCGCATCAAAACGCCGGTTATCCTGTATGGAAAAAAGGATGATCTGCAAATCCTGCCGGACAATCCCTATATATTTAAAGCCGACGGCCGTTTTCTGGACGGGGCGTTCTGGCAGGGCGAGGAAAGCGTTAAGCCCCTGATCAAGTTTATCCGCCATATCCGCGAGCATGCCCTGAATCTGCAAAAAACCGCCTGAAAGGAATCTCTATGCCAAATGCAAGAATAGCCGGGATGGGTAAATATGTCCCGGAACGTATTATAACCAATCATGACCTGGAAACGATGATGGA
>JALTKX010000257.1 GCA_027006055.1 Calditrichia bacterium
ATTCCCCAACCACGGAGAAGAGCAGGATCAGTAATAATCCCACAAACATGCGTATGGCCACGCCACCCTTTAAAAACTGATACAGCTTGAAAATAATGGCTGTAACGATCAAAACGTCTAAAACGTCTATAAAAGTTACAGGCAAAAAACCTATTTTAAAGATCATAAAAGTATTGGTACTTTCGTTCGGTTCTCATATTTCTTTAAATAAATTCTATTTTTGATCCTTAGCGTGTTTATTTCTGATCAATCCTTTTTTTTCAGTGACCTGCGTCACGCCGGAACATTTAATAAAGTGCCCTGAAAATGGCGCGTGCTTCCACCGCCTCGCGCACATCATGCGTTCGTATCATGGCGCTGCCTTTCATCATCGCCGTTAGTTCCACATACTTGGTGGCGAATATTCTCTCTTCCACCTTTAAGCCCAAAAGATGACCCAGAAATGATTTCCGGGACACGCCCGTCAACAGAGGGTATCCCAAAAATGAGAAATCCCTCATGTTCCTGATAAGGCTGAGGTTATGTTCCAGCCTTTTTCCAAAGCCGATTCCCGGATCGAGGATTATTTGTCCATCGTTAAGGGAGGCCAGATGTTTAATTTTTTTTTCAAAATAGTCATACACCTCGGCCACCACATCCCTGTATTCCGGGGCGTCCTGCATGGTTTTTGGCGTTCCGCGCATATGCATGATTATAATGGGACACCTTTCCTCGCGCAGCACCGTTTCCATATCGGTATCAAATTCCGTACCACTTATATCGTTGATGATATCCGCTCCGGCTTTCAGGGCCTCCCGCGCCACGGCGCTTTTATAGGTATCTATGGAGATGGGGATATCCGAAAAGCGGCGTATGGCTTCGATCACGGGTATTACCCTTTTCAGCTCCTCCTCCCGTGATACCGGCTCCGCGCCCGGCCGGGAGGACTCTCCTCCTATATCCAGTATGTCACTGCCTTCGTCAATCAAACGACGGGCATGATCCACAGCAGAATCAACGGTGTTATATTTACCGCCATCGGAAAAAGAATCGGGAGTAACATTAACAATGCCCATGATCAGCGGGCCCGAGTCCCAATTAAGCATGCCATGTTTTAAGGGCCAGCTCGCCTGTTTTCGTCCCTTAAAAAACTCCCGCATCCGCGATAAACAGGGTTTCAGGTCGGGAAAATCATCATACGGATCGGAGTGTAACAGTTTTTGGGGATCGATCAGGCGTAACAGCCAGGTGGAATCGGCGCCGCAAATTATTTCAAAGATCATCTCCCGGGTCAGCCGCTCTAAAGCCTGCCTCCCGCTTTTCGTTACATCCGTGAACTCAAAATAAAAAGCCGGTCCGTCAAATTGTATTTTGTCAGCCTTACACAAGCTCCGCGCGTGAATATCCTGCGCGTTTTCTGTGTAAATCATGCGCATCTTCATGAGCCGCCGCTGTCTCCGCCCCTCAGGGAGTCCTGCCGCGCGGCCAGTACCTTGCGTATTCCCTTTAATGCTTCCCGGGCAAAACGGTCATCTTCACCGTTTTTACGCTTTACGCGCTCCCGGTAGTAATATAGCGCCTTATCCAGGTCGCCGCTTTTATGATAAATCAATCCCAGATAAAGGTAGGCATCGGGACTGTCATTAATTTCAATGGCGCGTTTAAAGTTGTCAATCGCGCGCTCATACTCTTTTTTGGAATAATATAAAATACCGAGATTGTACCAGGCGTTGGCGTCACCGGGAAAGCGTTCCGCCAGGTTCCGGTAAATTTTTTCCGCCTCATCCAGCTTGCTCAGCTTTAAATCTATCGTAGCCAGCAGGCTGAGAATTCTCGGATCATTACGGTTAATTTTCAGGTAGGCATGCAAAACATTAAAGGCGCTTTGGCTGCCACTGCTGTTCTCAATGCCCGACCCGGAAATAAAATATTCGTTAGCCAGTTCATAAACGGCATCGGTATAGCCGGGGTCCAAACGAATGGCCCGGCGCAGGACATCCTTGCGGTTTTTCAGCCCCAATTCTTCCAATCGCGAAGAGAGCAGATAGCTCAGGGCATGATAGATACGCGCGTCATAGGGATTGTCGGCTATCGCCTTTTTCAGATAAACTTCCGCGCTCTCGTAATCCTGGTCGCGGATGGCCATGCGCCCCAATAGGTAGGCGGCGGGGTAGATATCCCTGCGCGCTCTTATCAACGGAATCAACAATCCTTTTGCCTGTTCAAAATCTTTATTGACTTCATTCACGTAGGCCTTTTTCACATAATCGACGTCCTTTTGCAGCCCGCGTCCCACAAAGGCCTCCGCCCTCAGCAGCAGTATAAAATTCGACGTATCGGCCCCGGTCTCTTCGATAACGGCGTCATAGTTTTTTTCCAGCAGTTTTAACTTCAGGATGGCCCGACGTTCACCATCCCTCACCGGCGCGGCGGATTTAAACCAACCGAACTCACGACTGATATCAAGAAAGGCTTTTTCCTGCCACGCTTCAGGATCATACTCCCGCCGCCATGCCGCGCCCCCGTCTCTCTGTTCCACCTGAACCTGTATTTTTCCGGAAGGACGTTTTTCCGAGTGGAGAATAAAATCGGGATTTAACCCCCGGGCGACCCGGAGCCATGAACCTGCCTTATCGTGATCCTGTTGCAGGGTTTGATAGATCCAATACCAGGGATGAACAATATAGCCCGTTTCCACGGCAGCCTGATTTTCGGCAAAAAGATGGGCAAGGGTAAAGGGCGTGGGGGTGACAAAACTTGAATCCCGGTCGATGGTGGGCATAACGACTATACGCTCCAACGGGGGGGCGTCCTTGGTTACAAACCAGACAACGGAATAGAGCAGAAGCACCAGGGCGTTCAACAGCACATACTTTTCCCGCAGACGCTGTCTGATAAGACCGGACCTTTTTAAAAAATGCAGCGTCAGGTTAACAAACAACAGGGCCAGAAGCGCTAAAATAATGCCCCCCGGGATATTCCCGGAGAGCAACGATATGACGTGTGACATGCGTTTTATAAACACACGGAAAGCGTGTTAACCCTCCGGCGTCTCCTCCGAACTTTCTGACGGTTTTTCGCTGTCAACATCCGTATCATCATCCTGTCCGTTCCTTGGGGCGGTAAAAGCGGGGGCGTTTATGGCCTCACCGCGTAATATAGCATCGATCTGCTCGCCATCCAACAATTCATGCTCCAGCAGAGCATTGGAAAGCGCATGCAACTTATCGATATTTTCAGATAACAGTTTTTCCGTTCTGTCCTGGGCGTTTTTTACAATCATTTGCACTTCACGGTCGATCTCCTGCGCAATCTCCTCGCTATAGTCGCGGTGTTGATTGATCTCCCGTCCCAGAAAGATTTCCTGTTCCTTTTGTCCAAAGGTGATCGGGCCCAGTTTCTCGCTCATGCCCCACTCGCAAACCATTTTGCGGGCCAGACCCGTGGCGCGCTCGATGTCGTTGCCGGCGCCGGTGGTCAGTTGATTAAAAACCAGTTTTTCAGCCACGCGGCCGCCCAAAAGCTGCGCCAGCATTCCTTCCAGATATTCCTTGGAATAGGTATGTTTTTCATCTATGGGCAGATAGGCGGTAACGCCCAGCGCCCTGCCCCGGGGTATGATGGTCACCTTGTGCACCGGGTCCATGCCCGGTATCAGCTTGGCCACCAGCACATGGCCGGACTCATGATAGGCGGTGGTTTTCTTTTCTTCCTCGGTGATCAGCATGGACTTACGCTCCATACCCATCATAATTTTATCCTTGGCTTCCTCAAAATCATCCATGCCCACTTTTTGCTTATCACGACGGGCGGCCAACAGGGCGGCCTCATTGACCAGATTGGCGATATCGGCCCCGGAAAGCCCCGGCGTGCCCTTGGCCAGCGCCTCCACATCCACGGAAGCATCCAGCGGCACCTTGCGGGTATGCACCTTCAATATTCCCTTGCGTCCTTTCACGTCGGGACGATCGACCACAATCTGACGGTCAAAGCGTCCGGGCCGTAACAGGGCGGAGTCCAGTACATCGGGACGGTTGGTGGCGGCGATCAAAATGACCCCTTCCTGGGTGTCAAAGCCGTCCATCTCCACCAGCAGCTGGTTCAACGTCTGCTCGCGCTCATCGTGCCCTCCGCCAAGGCCCGCGCCGCGATGGCGGCCCACGGCGTCAATTTCGTCAATAAAGATAATACACGGGGCGTGCTTGCGTCCCATTTCAAACAGATCGCGTACACGGCTGGCGCCCACGCCCACAAACATTTCCACAAAATCCGCGCCGCTCATGCTGAAAAAGGGCACGCCCGCCTCCCCGGCCACGGCCTTGGCCAAAAGGGTTTTTCCCGTTCCCGGGGGGCCCAGCAACAGGGCGCCCTTGGGAATTTTTCCGCCGAGGCGCTGAAATTTGTGGGGGAATTTTAAAAATTCTATGATCTCCTGAAGCTCCATTTTGGCTTCATCGGCGCCGGCCACATCCTTAAAGGTAATTTTGGCCTTGTCCGGCGTTAGCATGCGCGCCTTGCTTTTGCCAAAGCTGAAAATACCGCGGCCGCCCCCGCCGCCGCCCTGCATCCTGCGGGCGATAAAAAACCAGACCAGTATCAGGATAATCCAGGGCAGTGAGTTAAGCAAAACAAGCGTCCATTCGCTGGAAGGTTCCACAAACTGATACTGTACCCCCTTCTCATCCCAGCTTTTGACCACGGATTCATCCACAAAGGGCAGATAGGTGCGGAAATTTCTGCTCTTTTGCGTGCCGGTTTCATCGCCGAAGAATTCCGCTTCCTTTAATACGCCCCGGAAAAGGTTTTCCTTAAGGGTAACCGTGGCCCGCTCAATCTTACCGTCCTTCAACAGGCTTTGATAGCGGGTAAAGCTTACCTCTTGTTCCGAGGGACGGTTGTCCGTCCACAAGCTGCTGAAAAACAACGCCAAAAAGAGAATAACAATCCAGATAAGTCCGGTTTTGGAAACTTTCTTCCACTGAAAATCATCATCATTTTTAGGGTCTTTATTATCATTCGGTTTATGTTCGCTCATGCAGTTTCCTTAAAATTACTCATTAACAATATATATTTGACGCAGGTTACGCTTAAACTGTTCATCGTCCAGACCATAACCCACTACAAACTTATCTTCAATTTCAAAGCCGACATAATCCAGGGAAATCGGAACCCTGGTTTTGGACGGCTTATGTAACAATGTGGCAAATTTGAGCCGCGCCGGATGAAACGCGCTCAGCAACTTTTCCAAAAACTGTAAAGACAAACCGGAATCGACAATATCTTCCACAACAATAACATCCCGACCGTTTATATCGGCGCTCAGGGGTTTTAACACCTTAACATGACCGGTGGACTCCCGCTGATTGCCATAGCTGGAAATACGCATAAAATCTATTTCCAGATCCACATCGATGTGGCGGATGAGATCGGCCAGAAAAATAAAACCGCCGTTCAATATGCCGATTAATATTGGATTGGAGTCTTTAAAATCCTCGGTTATACACGCTCCCAGTTCCCGCAGACGATCCTGAATCTGTTTTTCACTTAGAAGCACCGAATAGTTTTCCGGTACAAGTTTCTTTTGCATCAATCCTCTTTCATGATTTCAAGTTTATAAACGCTCCCGCAATCCGGGGTCACCTTAAAACGATCATCCAGCCGCAGCCCCGCCAACCAGACGATCTTCTCCCCGCTGAGCACCAGGGGGATTTCCTTTTTTGTCAAACGATCCACTTTGCGGTCAACAAAAAAGTCGCTGACCTTTTTAAACTTTTTCATCCCCAGGGGTCTGAAACGGTCTCCCGCCTTCCAGGAACGTACCGTCAGGGGAAAGCGCAACCCGTCACCACACACATATTCTTCGTTGTTGTTGTGGCCGGACAGAACGACCCGCCCGGCCGCTTCGGAGAGCCTCAAACGAAAACGTCCCCATGCAACGATCCGCCCCGGGTAAAGTTTCCCCTCCCCGGCTATCCGGCCGTTTTTATCATCAAAGAAAAACTCTTCCCGGTTTTTAAGAATCTTCAGGCGGTCAGCGATCGAAAAGAACCGCCCGGTGGCCGCGTGTTTGAGGAATTCCCCGAAACTCCGTAAAAATGTCCCGGAAACCTGAAAACTTAAGGGATAAACGTAAGAAAAACAATAGTTCCAAAAGAGGCGCGCTTCAAAGGCGTCCATTTGCAGATAGGCTTCCGTGTTCACCGCCGCACGGCCCTGTTCCCGCCGTATCATGGAACGGAACCGCGGAGCATACTTTTCCCCCAGTTTGCGACTGGCCATAACGATATCGGAATGGCTTTTACTAAAATTATGGAGATAGTTCTCTCCAAAGTGTTCCCGGAGCAAGGGCAGCAGATCGTGACGCAGGGCGTTGCGCAGATAGGAGCGATCCGTGTTGGACGCATCTTCCCGCCAGACAAGGCCCTCTTCCCGGGCATATTGCTCCAGAGCCTCGCGCGGAACGGACAGCATGGGACGTAAAAAGGGGCCTCTTTGCCCGCGCATCCCGATCAGACCATGCAGATGGCTGCCCTTAAACAGGCGCATCAGAAAGGTTTCCAACTGATCGTTCAGGTGGTGGGCCAGCAGCACAAAGGCCTTTTCTTCCCCCTTTAAACATTCCTCAAAAAAGGCGTAACGCTCCGCGCGCAAAACCTCTTCGGAAGGATGCTCATCGTCAAGGCTTAGTTTTTTTCGCTTTAAAGGAAGATTGTGACGCCGGCAAACGTCGGCGACGAAAGCCTCATCGGCATCGGACGCGGCGCCGCGCAGGCCGTGATTCACATGCACCACCCGCAAATCCAGACCAAGCTCTTTTTGCAAAGCTATCATAATGTGTAACAGTACCATGGAGTCCAGACCGCCGGAAACGGCCACAAAAAAAACAGGGCTGTCGGCCGTGATATACGGTTTTAGAAATTGATTTACGGTATCGGGAAGTGAATCGTTTGTATAAAGGCCGGGAGGATTTTGATCAGCAGACATGAACGGAGCCTACAAAATAAAAGAAGGAAGTAGCGGCGCAGGGATTCGAACCCCGGACACTCGGATTATGATTCCGATGCTCTAACCAACTGAGCTACGCCGCCAAAAAAAACAGGTGACCCAAATGGAATCACCTATTGTAGTAGCGGGGGCAGGATTTGAACCTGCGACCTTTGGGTTATGAGCCCAACGAGCTACCAAGCTGCTCCACCCCGCGATCGAGAAAAGCAATATACGGCGAGATTCCAAACGAGTCAATAAGCGTTTTTGTTTTATTGGCACTTTTTTATAAAAAAACGTCCGTCCATTAAACAAGTTGTTCCAAAAGTTCTTCCGGTACGGCCGGCTCCTCAAAGCCTACCTTTTGCCGGGCCACCAGCCAAAGAAGCCCGCTGTCGCGGATCAACTCCCGCATATGCGGATCGTCGATGATTTTCACCCAATCCTTGGCGGTGCATATTAACAGAGCGCACGCCTTCTCCCCGGCCCGGGAAATAATTCTTTCTATCTCTCCCACGCTAAAAAAATGATGGTCGGCAAAAACTTCATGCCCGGCAATTTCCAGGCCGGCCACGTTCTCCATGGCGCGGTAAAAACGACCGGGGCGGGCAATGGATGAAAACAGCAAAGCTCTCCCGGAAGGACTTATGGTCTCTTGTACATTGCAGGCATTAAAAAATCCATCCCCGCCAAAACTAACCGAAAGCGCCCCCGCCACCGGGCGGGAAGATGTATTCAATAAGAGACCGGCATGGCTCAACTCGGTGGGAAAACCGCGCATCAATCCGGAGGGCAGCGGCCAGCGCTGCCAAAGGGGGCGTTGAAAATCATGTAACACGATATCGATATCCCGGCGCACGGCCAGGTGCTGGAAACCGTCATCCATGATGAACAGATCCACCTTTAGCTCCTCCTGAATGCGCTCCATGATCTCCCGTCGTTTTTCGGCCACGCCGACGATGAGTCCCGGCAACAGGCGGGCCATCAACATCGGTTCATCACCGGCCGCGGCGGTATCGCATAAAATAGTTTTTCCGTCGGAAACCAGCAGCGGGCCCGCGCTCTTACGCCGGTATCCCCTGCTGACCACGGCCACCTTCTTCCCTTTGGCCATGATCTGCCCGGCCAGCCACAGGGTGAGCGGTGTTTTTCCAGAACCGCCCGCGGCCAGATTACCCACCGATATCACCGGTACGGCAGCCGACCAGGATTTTATCAATCCGCGACGATAAAAAAAGCGGCGCATGGAAACCACCAGACCATACAGCAGGGAAAACGGAAGCAGCAAAACACGCAATACAATCATTTTCGAAACCGCAATATGTTTTGTAATTGTGTCAGCAAGGAACGGTTAAGAAAGCCGAAAACCGCCAACAGACCCATAAAGGCGGTCAAAGTCAACAGACGACCCGCCAGGTTTAAATCGAAGAAAAACCAGGCCGCCAGAAAGGCAACCAGCAAAAGAAAAAGTTTTCCCAGCGCTTTGTAGTCGTAGGGAACAGGATAGATTTTTTGATTGTAGGCAAACAGCAACCCGGCCATCACCATATAGCTGAGCAGGGTGGCCACGGCGGCGCCCATCATGCCATGGGCGGGCATCAGGTAAAAATTACTGGCAATGTTGACCAGCGCTCCGGCCCCGGTAAAAAGGAACATCATTCGTGTGCGTTTGCGGATATAAACGCCAACCGTAAAGTTAACGTACAGGCCGTAAAAGAGATAAGAGGTTAAAATAACGGGAATGATGGGCAGCCCGGCCCAGTATCGCCGCCCCAGCAGGGAAAAACCGCTGCCGATATCAAAGGTCAGCACATCCGTCAGCAGGTAGGAAACGCCCACCACCATCACCACGCCGATCAGGGTAAAATAGGTCAGCACGCGGGCATAGATTTGCCTGGCGTCCTCCTGCCGGGCCACCTTTAAAAAAAAAGGCTGCCAGGCGGTACGGAAAGCAGACACCAGAAAAAGCAGTATGGTACCGAACTTATAGTTGGCGGCGTATACCCCCAGAGTCTCGCGCCCCAAAAAGTGGTTCATTAAAAACTTATCGCTCATCTCAATAAGCAGATAGGCCAGACCGTTGGGAATCAGCGGCAGACCGAACAGGGCCATCTCTTTGAAAGCGGGCAGGCGGAAACGTCCCTTGAGATAGCGCCATTGGATGGGCAACAACATCAGCACATTGAGCAGACTGGCCAGCACATTGGCGTAAAGGATGCCCAGAAAACCCTCCTTTTGCACCACCACAAACCAGATATTCAGGCTCAGCTCGATCAGGAAGCGCAGAATGCGCACCACGGAGTAGGCCACGGAACGTTCTTCCACCCGCAGGATAAGATAGGGCAGGTTGCTGAAGGTATCCATGAACAGGATGGCCGCGGCCAGCTTCAGCGGCCAGATGTACAGATCATCGTTAAAGATCAGTTGCGAAAAGGCGGGCGACAGCCATATCAGCAGACCGGACACCAGCAAGGCGCCGCCGCTGACCGCCCAAAAGGCCGAACTGTAGACGTCCTCTTTTTTAAAGCGCCCCAAAAAATAAAACCGCATAAAGGCCACATCCATGCCGTACAAATAGACCACATTCATAAAGGCCATAAAAGCGTACAGCAGAGAGTAGTCGCCATATACATTTTGCGCCAGATAGGTGGTGTAGATGGGGGTCATGATCAGACCCAGCATCCTTTGGATAAAGGTGCTGAGCGTGTATATGTAAGAATGGCGGGTAAGGTTGATCAGCGCGTTTTTAACGGACACGGTTACTCTTTTTCCTTTTTAGCGAAATGAGCCAGGGCGCGGATGGCCAGCACGTAGCCATAGGGGCCCAGACCGCTGATGGTGCCGCGGACCACGGGAGCCACCACCGATTTTTGCCGGAAAGCCTCACGGCCGTGCACATTGCTCAGATGCACCTCGATCACCGGCACGTCGATGGCCCGGATGGCATCCTGCAAACTATAGGCATAATGGGTCAGCGCCCCGGGGTTGAAAACCACCCCGCCGTAAGCATGGTCGGCCTGCTGCAACTTGTCCAGCAACTCCCCCTCATGATTGGACTGAAAAAAATCGATTTCCGTTTTTTTAAAGTAGCCGCGGATAAAGGCGTTGACCTCATCCAGTGAGGCGTGGCCGTAGATGGTCGGTTCACGTTTTCCCAAAAGATTCAGATTGGGGCCGTTGAGAACAAGTATGCGCATGGTTTTCCCTGTTATTTTTGCCATTGGTCAAAAGATATGTAAAAAAGAATATTAACCGTGCCGGGGCAAAGACGCAAAAAAAAGAAAACCGGATCCATTATGGACAGCGCCCCCGGCGGGCTGCGCGTGAGCTCTCGCCCCCCCCCGGCTCCTCGGGGATGGGGGTAGTGTATGGGTAATTGTAACCCCCGGATTCATCCGGTTCGGGCGATGGGAGGTGAATATTGCCCGCAATCCGTTGCAACGGAATCGGGTATAAACGAACATCCATTGCCAGGATTGGGTTATAACGCTGCCCTTTAGCGTCCGGCCAGGTTGGGAACTCATCCCCCGGGGAGCCGTCCCAAAAGCATTAAGTCCGGCAAGTTCTAATATGCGGTCGTCGGAAACAAATCTGGAGAAAATAAGGGTTTTTTGTGTGATTTAACCCTTATTTTTGT
>JALTKX010000258.1 GCA_027006055.1 Calditrichia bacterium
TGAGTTTTCTGGAAAACGAGGGCCGCCTGTATGACGTCCGTTGCAACGACAACACCCTGGCGGGGGAGTGCCGGCATTGGCGCGGCCGGCCGGTGGACGAATTCCGGCACTGGCTGGATAACCGCCTGAAGCGCGCGGAACAGACCGCGCGGGCGATATGAAAGGAAAAAAATGAGTCGTCGCTTAAAAGAATATTTAGCCGATCCCTTTTTAAAAATGTTGTATGATGAAGTACGGGCCGCGGGGAAAATACAGTCGATATCGATGGACCTGAACCATGTCTGCAATATCCGTTGCGCGGGCTGCTACTATTTTAGCGACAGGATGGATGAGGGGCATCATACGGCGGACGAGGCTGTATTTGACGCCTTTATCGAACAGGAAAAACAAAGAGGCACCAACTTTGTGACCATCGTTGGCGGGGAGCCCAGCCTAAAACCGGAGCGGCTGCGTAAAATCGCCCGCCATTTCAAGGCCAGCGTTTCCACCAACGGCTTAAAAAAAATTCCCATGGAAGGGCTGGAAAAGAATCTTTCCATCGGCGTTTCCGTTTGGGGTAATGAAACAACGGATCGTATGCTGCGCGGCGGCGGCAAGGTGGATGTTTTTCCGCGGGCGCTGGAGAATTATAAAAACGATCCCCGTGCTTTTTGGTATTATACGGCCATTCCCGGCTATGCCGATCAGATAGAGGACGTGGTGGCCCGCTGCGTGGATAACGGCAATCATGTGCTGTTTAATTTTTATGGCGACCTGGAGCGCTATGGAGACAAACTGGATCATCGCCGGGGTTTTGAAAAAGTACGCCGGGCCATAGACCGGGTGATAGAGCGCTTCCCGGAGAAGATTTTTATGACCTCCTATGTCAGCCGGGTCGTTTCCACCGGCCGTCTTTATGATCAGGAGTGGGGCTATGACGTCTGCACCAGCTTCAGCACCGACAATCCGGTAAATTTCGAGCGTATGAAAAACGGCCATCCCTACAGTCCGCATTTTAGGGCCTATAATGCCGATCTGCAAAGTACCCGCCGTTGCTGCACGGGTATTGACCGGGATTGTTCCTCCTGTTTTGACGTCTGGCAGCATTTTTCATGGATTATCCTGAATATGAAAAAACACCTGGGCAGTAAAGGGGAGTTCACCCGCTGGCTGACCACCATGTATATGTTTTATCTGATCAACAGACTGGTGGATTTTGAGCGGGGTTCGCGCCATATAGCCGAAATTCACCGCCGGTTAAAAGAAGCGGACGTAACAATGGAGCTGCCAAGGCCCGAAATGGTCGGATAAAGCCGTGTTCCGCATTCCGCAAAATATACGATAAAGGGCAATCACGTCGATTATGTTTTTTACTTTGCCGGCCGGACGCTAAATTGCCCGTGCCCGTAAAAAATATCAGGACAGCCGCAATGGTTTATGTATTCTTTCAGTTTTCTTTCTTGTTTGCCATCTTTTTTTACATCGATTATAGCCGCCTGGGGCTTCTTTCATTATTCCTGATTGTTGCCGGAGGGGCCTGGGGGGTGTGGGCTATTTTTACCATAGGCTGGGACAGGGTACATATTCTGCCCGAGGTAAAAAAAAACACCGTATTTACCCGCCACGGCCCCTATCGCTATACCCGCCACCCCATGTACAGCGCCCTGATCTTTGCCGGTCTGGGCGCCGTGCTCAGTCGCAATGATCTGCTATCCTGGGGCATGTTTGCAGGCCTGGTGCTGGCCCTTTTCTTTAAAATACGCTATGAGGAAAAACAACTGACGGCTCATTTCCCCGAATATAAATCCTACCAAAAAGAGACGAAAAGAATCATACCGTTTATACTATAGTGTATCTGTACGTTAGGAATTGATTACTATGTTTATGGATTTCTGTAAACACAGTTTATACTTTTGCATAAAATAGTGGGTTTGAGGCGGCAAAAACAGCATGGCACGAAAGTTGGAATGTTCTCCCGCAAATATTTAACCGAAGGGAGAAGGTATGAAGTTTATCGTTATATCATTGCTTGTTTTATTTGCTTTTAATACCCTGTATGCTCAAAAGGATTCCCTAAAAACAAGGGATTATAAAAACGGCATACAACTTTATTTTTTAACCACGCCTGAGTTGAGCTATACCCGTAAGTTGAGTAAAGTTTCCGCCATTCGCCTGGGGTTGGAAGCGGAAAGTAGTTCTGATTTCCGGAATTATAATCGGGAAAATCGCTATTTCAGAGATACGACCCTGAGCACTTTTAACTATAACGGAAGTGAGGATCAGGACAGGTATAAAATTCGTTTGTCGATGGTGTATAATTACTATATGCCGCTTGATGAAAAGCTAAGATGGTATGCCGGTCTGGGCCCCTATATCGGTCGTGACATCTATATTTTCAGGGATGCCTATACAAGCATGCAGTCTGATGACATTTCGAAGGCTAATACCGATATCAAGTCCTGGTCACTGGGAATATCTTTTAATGCCGGAGTGGAGTATGATATCAGTGAACGGGTTGCCCTGTTGGCTGAATATCGTTACCGTGCGGAAAAAATAGAGGAGAGCAAACTTTCCCGAAATTCTAATCCGACGAGGAAACAATACTCTGAACATGAAAAAAAGGTCAGTGGGAGCAGTTGGTCTTTACAGCGTTTACGGCTTGCTTTGATATTTCGTCTGTAATCCACCGGGAATCTAACGTTCGTTCAGTTCGTCAATCGCTTTTTGCAGGTTGTCGTGTACGGAAAAGAGTTTTATA
>JALTKX010000259.1:0-34989 GCA_027006055.1 Calditrichia bacterium
GAATAGTCAAGCACTTTTTCCAGACCATGGAAAACCCTTGCACCTGTCCCCCCGAATTCCCGGTATGTATGTGCGGCAAACAGCCTGTTCTTAAACGTATGCGTCCCTATTTTCGCCAGCCCGCTTCATCCGAAATAGAAGCCAATGTACGTGCCCGCAGCGCTAAGCTGCGCCTGGCTGAAAAATTATAAGATAGGAGAATCCCTATGCCTGCTTTAGCACGCGAAAACAAGATAACACGCCTGATTATAGGCGGGGGTGTGTTTGGCCTGATCATTACGGCGTTTGCGCTTTATGTACATCAGTCCACGCAAATTGAGCTGATCATGCAGGAAACGCATATGTTATATGAGCAGCGCCGGGTTCTCATCAGCGAAACGGAAACCCTGCAGGCACAGGTCAGCCGTCTTTCCAATGTGGATCGGATCAGCGCCATTGCCGGCAAGGAGTTCGGGCTTGTTTTTGATGACGGTGCCCGGCCTCTGGTAAAGCTTAACAACAGCCGTCCTTATGAAACCTTGCGGGATGAGTGGCGCCGGGCGCGTGCCCGTGATGAAAAACTAAAACCGGATGCAGAGCAATGACGCAGTCTAAATCACCTTTTCATGGCGGCCGTCTTGTTCTGGTTGTCCTTTTTCTTATCGGCTTCTGGCTTGTTTTGCAACTCACCCTGTTTCGCTTTCAGGTTTTGGATCACGATCGCTTCAGTCAATATGCTTATAAGCAGTATTACAAAAAAATCACCCTAAAGGCCCGGCGGGGCACCATTTATGACCGCGACGGCGATAAGATGGCCACCAATGTTATGTATTACGATTTTGCCGCCGACCCGCTGATGGTGGAAAACCGCTCCGCCCTGGCCCGGCAACTGTCCGCGCGACTCAGGCGCGAACAGTCATACTACAAACGGCGCCTGGGGATGAAAAACCATTTTGTCTATCTCGACCGGCGCGTGCCCCTGGAGAAGGCCAATCCATTGCTTACCATTTCCGATAAAGGCTTTATCAAGATAAAGTCTTTTGGTCGTTATTATCCCTACGGCTCCTACGCGGCGCAGTTGTTGGGTTTTACCGACCCGGATAACCGGGGTCTGGCCGGCCTGGAGTTGCAATACAAAAAGGAATTGACGGGACAGGACGGTCAGGCGCTGTTACAGTACAATGCCCGGCGTTTTGTCTCCTATAATATCGATGAGCCGCTGGTTAAGCCCCGGCCGGGAAACGACCTGGTGCTGACCATCGACAAGGATATTCAGACCGTTGTTGAAAATGCCCTGCGGGATGGCCTGAAGCGTACCCGGGCCAAATCCGGCATGGCCATAGTTTTGGATCCCAACACCGGCCAGGTGTTGGCCATGGCCAACGCGCCGGGTTTTGATCCGAATAAACCGGGCGGTTCGCCGGAGGCCAACAAGCGCAACCGGGCCGTGACCGACGCCTTTGAACCCGGCTCTACCATGAAAATGTTTACCGCCGCCGCCTTATTGCAGGAACGCCTGCATAAGCCGGAGGATATTGTGTTTTGTGAAAACGGCAGGTACAAACTGTACGACCATACGATCCGCGATACCAAAAAGCACGGCTGGCTCAGCTTTCGCAAGGTGATCGAAAAGTCATCCAATATCGGTATGATCAAATTAACCGACAATCTGCCGTCCAATACGCTTTTCCGCTACCTGCGCAGTTTTGGCTTTGGGCAAAAGCCCGGCGCGGGCCTGACGGGCGAGGCCGCCGGTTCCTTAAAACAACCGGCCACCTGGTCCGGCCTTTCAAAGGCCTCCATATCCATCGGGCAGGAGGTCTCCGTGACGGCGTTGCAGGTTACGGCCGCCTTTGCCGCGCTGGTGAACGGCGGATATCTCTACCGGCCTTATGTGGTGGCCGGCATACGGGACCCCCGGGGCGCGTGGGTAGAAAAAACCGATGTGCGCGAAGTGCGCCAGGTCATCTCCACCGAGGTCAGCGAACGATTAAAGGATTTTATGCGCGGCGTGGTAAAAGAGGGCACCGGTCAAAAAGCCGCCCTGAAAAAAGTGGTGGCGGGCGGAAAAACGGGTACGGCGCAAAAGTTTAACCGCGCGACCGGGCGCTATGAACCCGGTAAGTATGTGGCCTCGTTTATCGGCTTTGCGCCCTATGAGGCGCCGCGCTATGTCTGCGCCGTTTTTTACGACGAGCCCCGCACGCACTACTATGGCGGGGACGCGGCCGGTCCCGTTTTTGCCCGTATCCTTAATCAGATTTTACATTTTGATGTAAAAACCATCGATCACAAGCTACGGTCTGAAAATATGCCTTATCAGATCGCCCAAAAAACACGCAGCCTGCCCGATATGAACGGCTGGGAATTACAGGCGGTTCTTTCCCTGCTGGATGAAAGGGACTATGATGTGGAAGTGCTTGGAGACGGCGCGCTGGTTAAAACGGTTTCCCTGAAGGAAGACGAGGCCCGGGTGGAGGCCGCGGAGGACGAAACCTCCATGGAGCGCCTGCCGGATTTGCGGGGGCTGACCCTGCGCCAGGCCCTCGGCCGCCTGGATTTGAGCCGGGTAAAGATACGTTTGCAGGGCAGCGGCCGGGTGTATAAGCAATCCCTGAGCCCGGGAACCCGGGTCTCAAAACCGTTAAGTCTGAAACTGTTTTTAAAATAAACAG
The DNA here is from genome assembly GCA_027006055.1 of Calditrichia bacterium. Lineage (GTDB taxonomy): Bacteria > Calditrichota > Calditrichia > Calditrichales > J004 > J004. The sequence goes on from JALTKX010000259.1 coordinate 2,655, forward strand.
GTCTGAAAGTTACAATGACAACACGACCATTAAAAGAGATTCTGTCGGGGGTGGCTTCCCTCCCCGCGGAACTGGGGGAGAAGCGGATACGCGGTTTGCAGTACGACTCCCGCAAGGTACAAAAGGACGAGTTGTTCTTTGCCATTGAAGGATTTGAAAGCGACGGTCACGCTTTTTTGCCGCAGGCCCGGCAAAAGGGCGCCGCGGCCGCCGTGGTCCGGCGGAAGACGGCCGGAGTGGATTTGCCGCAGATTGTGGTTCCCGACAGTCGCGAGGCCATGGCCCTGGCCGCCCGGGCCTGGCACCGGCAGGAACTGGACAAACTGCAATTGATAGCGGTAACCGGCACCAACGGTAAAACCAGCGTCAGCTTTCTTATTCGGGGTCTGCTGGAGGCGCACGGTATTTCCTGCGGGCTTTCGGGCACCATCGCCTATTGGGTGGGGGAAAAAAAAATCGATGCCTGGAACACCACGCCCGAGGCCATAGACCTGTACGCCATGCTGGCCGAGATGTACCGCCATGGCAACCGCGCCGTGGTGCTGGAGGTTTCTTCCCATGCCATGGCCCTTAAGCGTGTGGCCGGCCTGAGCTTTGATCTGGCTCTGTTTACAAACCTCAGCCGCGACCATTTGGATTTTCACGCGGATATGGAAGATTATTTCCAAAAAAAACGGGCCCTGTTTGACCGGTTGAAAGAAGGGGGCCGGGCGGTCATCAACCGTGATGACCGTTGGGGAGAAAAACTGTGGAACGGTTTCAGTAAGGAGAAATGGGGTTTTGGTCGCCGGGAGGATGCCGATGTACGGCTGGTACGCGCCGAACTCAGTGCCCGGGGCATCGATATGCGTATTGCGGTGCGGGGAGATGAATTTGATGTCCATTCCATGCTGGTGGGTGGTTTTAATGTGGAAAATGTAAACGCCGCCCTGGCCGCCGGTGTGGCCCTCGGCATTCCGGTCGGGACGCTGCAAAGGGCCATGGCCCGGCAAAAAGCCATTCCCGGCAGGCTGGAGAGTTATCCCCTGAAATCCGGGGCCACCGCGCTGATCGACTATGCCCATACACCGGACGCCCTGGAAAAAGCCATGCAGGCCGCCCGGGAAATTACCCGGCGCCATCTGTGGGTGGTGTTTGGCTGCGGCGGAGACCGCGACCGGGGTAAGCGTCCCCTGATGGCCCGGGTGGCCGAAAGGCAGGCCGACCATACCGTGGTGACCGATGATAACCCGCGCACGGAAGACCCGCGCCAGATCATCGATGATATCATGGCCGGTTTTGAGCGGGCGGAAACGGTGACGGTGATCAACGACCGCAAAGAGGCCATACGCCACGCGCTGACACAGGCCGCGCAAGGCGATGTGGTTTTGATTGCCGGTAAAGGACATGAAAACTATCAGATTATCGGTAAAGAAAAAGTGCCCTTCGATGAAGTGGCCATTATAAAGGAAAGCGTAAGCCATGCTTGATGTTGCCGTGCGCGATTTTCTTGAACTGGAAGAGGCTGAGTTTGTAAACCTGCCCGAACAGGCTATGAAAATCCGTCACATAAAGGGTATTTCCATCGATTCGCGCACCATCGAGCCGCAACAGGTGTTTTGGGCTATTAAGGGCGCTAATTTTGACGGTCATGACTTTATCCCGGAAGTAAGCGCGCATGGGGCCCTGTTTTCGGTGATGGAACGCGCCCGCTACCGGGCGGAAACCCATGGCCGCCTGCCCCTGCTGCTCGTGCCGGACACCCTGAAGGCCCTGCATCAACTGGCCCGCGCCCATCGCCTGCGCTATCACATTCCGGTAATTGCCATTACCGGCTCGAACGGCAAAACCACCACCAAGGAGATGGTGGCGCACATAATGCAACAGCGCGAGGCGGTGCATAAAACCCATGGCAACCGTAATAATCAAATCGGCTGCCCCCTGACGGTGGTGGAGCTGAACGAGATGCACAAGGCGGCCGTTTTTGAACTGGGCACCAATCAGTTTGGCGAAATAAAGGTGCTCGGCGGCATAGTGGAACCCAATCACGCGCTGATCACCCTGGTGGGAGACACGCACCTGGAATTTTTGCAAAGCCGCGAAGGCGTGGCCCGGGAAAAGCTGGATCTGTTCCGCGGCCTGCAAGTAGGGTCGACCATCTATAAAAATATGGATGATCCCTTGATTGCCACTTTCCACCGGGCAGACCTGAGGGAAGTGACCTATGGTTTTGAACGGCCCGATGTTGACGTGAAGGGACGTTTTGGAGAGATGGACGCCATGGGCCGGGGGGAGTTGATACTCAACGACCATACACGCATCGCCCTTAAGGCGCCCGGCTGGCATAATGTGCGCAATGCCCTGGCGGCGGCGGCCGTAACGCTGAACCTGGGTTTTAGCGAGGGGGAAATTGCCCGGGCGTTGTCCTCCTATGAATCTTTTGAGAAGCGGATGCAGGTGGTGCATTGGCGGGGCGCCATCATTCTCAATGACACCTATAACGCCAATCCCGCTTCCATGTATCTGGCCATGGAGACCCTGATGAGCATGGAAAGCGGCCGCAAATACATGGCCCTGGGGGATATGAATGAGCTGGGCCGGCACAGCGCGGAAATGCACGTAGGGGTTTTGCGCAGGGCCCTGGAATATGGCCCGAGCCACATTTTCGTGCTGGGAGAAAAAATGAGCATGGCCCTGGCGGCGCTGTCTCCCGCCGGGCAAAAAAAGATAAGCGTGTGCCGGAATCAGTATGAACTGGCGCAGATGGTCGCCGCGCGGATGAAGGCGGGAGACGCCCTGCTGCTTAAAGCCTCGCGCGGGATACAGATGGAAAAGGTACTTGCCGGATTACCGGCGGAATAAACAGGTGATAGCCTGACGGGAAAAATTATGCTGGCAGAATTTTTATATCAATTTAAGGACGTCTTTTTCGGGTTCAATGTATTCCGGTACATCACCGTGCGGGCCACCCTTTCGGCGGTGACGGCGCTGCTTTTTGCCCTGTGGCTGGGGCCGAAAATCATCAACGCCCTGCGCAACCGGCAAATTGGGGAAGAAATACGCACGGACGGGCCGCAAAGCCATCAGGCAAAAAAAGGAACGCCCACCATGGGCGGGCTGATTATCCTGCTGGCCATCGTCTCCGGCACCCTGTTGTGGGCGAACCTGTCCAATATGTACCTGCTGCTGGCCTTTCTGGCCACGCTCAGCATGGGCATCATCGGTTTTGCCGATGACTACCTCAAGTCCATATTGAAAATGAAGAAGGGGCTGATCGGCCGCTATAAGCTGATCGGCCAGATAACCCTGGGATTGATGCTGGCGCTGGTTATCGTTTTTCATCCCTTTTTTGACGGCATCCATTCCAATACCAGCATTCCCTTTTTTAAGAACTGGGAGCTGGATTTGGGTTACTGGTACATTCCCTTTGTTATTTTTGTGGTAACGGGCTCCTCCAATGCCGTTAATCTGACAGACGGCCTGGATGGACTGGCGGCCGGGCTTTCGGCCATCGCCTTTATCGCCCTGGCCGGTATCGCCTATGTGACCAGTAATGTCAATTTCAGCAACTACCTGAATGTGATTTATCTGCCGGGCAGCGAGGAACTGGTCATCTTTTGCATGGCCGTTTTCGGGGCCTCGATCGGCTTTTTGTGGTACAATGCCTATCCGGCGCAGGTATTTATGGGCGATACCGGTTCCCTGGCCCTGGGCAGCGCGCTGGGCACGGTGGCCGTGCTGCTGAAGAAAGAGCTTTTGCTGTTGATGATTGCCGGCATATTTATCGCCGAGGCGCTGTCGGTAATTATACAGACCGGTTATTTTAAATATACGAAAAAAAAATATGGCCAGGGCAGGCGGGTGTTTAAAATGGCGCCCCTGCATCACCATTTTGAGCTGGCCGGGTGGCATGAGGTGAAGGTGGTCTTTCGCTTTCTCATCGTCGGCATTTTGCTGGCGCTGCTCAGCCTGTCCACCTTTAAAACACAATAGGCGCGGGTCGCGGAAGACCCGCCGGGGAGTCTTCTCCGGAGAATGAAAATGGATGTAAAAGGTAAACATATCACCGTTTTGGGCGCGGCCAGGAGCGGCATAGCGGCGGCCCGCATGTTAAAAAAACACGGCGCTTCGGTTTTTGTAAGCGACATGGCCGATCCCGGGGAAAAAAAGGAGGAGACCCTCCTTCTGGAAAGGGAAAACATTCCCCATGAGTTTGGACGGCACAGCGGCCGTGTTTTTCAGTCGGACGTCATCATACTCAGTCCGGGCATACCCTTTGCCTCCAATGTGGTGCAGGCGGCGGCCCGCAAGCGGATTCCGGTCTATTCGGAAGTGGAAGCGGCCTATTGGTTCAACCGCTCTCCGCTTATCGGCGTAACCGGTTCCAATGGGAAAACCACCACCACCACGCTAATCGGGGCGATGCTGCGTAAACGCGACCCACAGGCCATTGTCGCCGGCAACATCGGTTCGGCCTTTAGCGACCATGTGGGGCAAAGCGTCGCGAAACGCTGGGCGGTAGTGGAGCTGTCCAGTTTCCAGTTGGAAACCATAGACAGCTTTAAACCCGATATGGCCGTGGTGTTAAACTTTTCGCCCAATCATCTGAACCGTTACAGCTCCTATGAGGCCTATCAGCAGGCCAAATGGCGCATTACCATGAATATGACGGAAAAGGAGCTGATAATATACAATGCCGACGATCCCCTGCTAAGCGGCAGGGTGGAAGCGCACAAGGCGCGCAAACAGGGTTTTTCCCTGAAAAAGGAGAGCGACGCCCACTGGCGGGAAGGGACTCTTTTTTTACATGGCCGCAAACTGATGGAGGATAGAGATATGGCTTTGGCCGGATTGCACAATTACATGAATGCCCTGGCCGCTTCCCTGGCCGCGGATGAGGCCGGCGTGGAGCGGCAGGATATGGTGGAGGTGTTAAGCGGCTTCGGCGGCCTGGAACACCGCCTGGAAAAGGTGCGCGAGCTGGAAGGCGTGCTGTATGTGAATGACAGCAAGGCCACCACCCTGGAATCGCTTTACTGGGCGCTGCAAAGTTTTAAGCGTCCCGTGGTGCTGATCGCCGGGGGCCAGGATAAGGGCAGCACGTTTACGCGTCTGAACGATCTGATAAAAAAGCATGTAAGGGCGGCCGTGCTGATAGGAACGGCGGCGGAAAAAATGGCCGCAAGCTGGAAGGGACTGGCCCCCATGTTGCGGGCCGCCACCATGGAAGAAGCGGTGGAAAAGGCGCGGGCGACGGCGCAAAAGGGCGATGTGGTATTGCTTTCACCCGCCTGCGCCAGCTTTGATATGTTCCGCGATTATGAACAGCGCGGGAAAATTTTTAAACACATTGTAAACGGGTTATAAGATGAAACAAAAAGGCAAAGTCGATCTGGTACTGGGTGTTGCGGTGTTCCTGCTCATAATCGCCGGGCCGCTGATGGTCTATTCCGCCAGCACCATTTTTGCCCAAAACCTTAAGGTGCCGCAACCGCCTGATTTCTTTTTTAAAAAGCAGATGTATTGGGCCTTCTTGTCCATAGTAGCTATTTTGGTAACGTCCCGGCTGAATGTCCGCTATTTTAACAGGCCTAAACTGATTGTCGCTATCAATGTTTTCTCTTTTATTTTGCTTTTGACTGTTTTGCTGGCGGGCAAGGAGACAAAGGGCGCCCATCGTTGGCTTAGTCTCGGTTTTGCCAATTTTCAGGTTTCGGAGCTGACCAAGCTGGCGGTTATCATGTTTTTTGCCCATTGGCTTAGCAGCCGGGATATGGCCGCGGGCCGCTACCGGGAAACCGCATTGCCCATGTTTATGGTGTTGGGCGGCAGCATGCTGCTGATAATGGTGCAGCCGGACCTGGGCACGGCACTGCTGTTGGGAACCATCGCCATGACCATGGTTTTCGTAAGCCGCTTTAAGCTGAGCCATTTACTGGCCACGGTTTTACCGGCCATTCCGGTGGTGATAATTTATCTGGGATTGCGTCCCTATCAGTTGCAGCGTGTCCAAAACTGGTTTAAGGGGCTAAGCGACCCCCTGGCCGCTTCCTATCAGGTACGCCAATCCATTGTGGCCATAGGCAGCGGGGGATTCAGCGGGCTTGGCTTTGGCGAAAGCAGGCAAAAGCTGCTCTTTTTACCGGACGCCCACACGGATTTTATTTTTTCCATCATCGCCGAAGAGATGGGGCTGATAGGCGCGACGATCATTCTGGGCGTTTTTATGCTTATCCTGTTTCGCGGCTTGCGTATTGCGCGCAAGGCGCCGGACGCCTACAGCCGGTTCCTGGCCTTTGGCCTGACCCTTAATATCGTGTTGTACGCCTTTATGAATATCGCGGTGGTTTCCGGCCTGGTGCCGGCAACAGGTATTCCGATGCCTTTTATCAGTTACGGCGGGTCGCATATGCTTTTTATGGGCGTAAGCGTCGGCATATTGCTCGCCCTCAGCCGGACGGTGGCCGCGGAGCCCGGCATCGGTGGGATTGGGGATAATACCCTTTCCCGGCGGCAGGATCGTTTAACGCAAAGTCTGGTACGCTAAGTGGCGGAAAAATTACGTCTCGCTTTTGCGGGCGGAGGAACGGCGGGGCATTTATACCCGGCCCGAAACCTGTTAAAGCTCTTTGAAAACAGCGTCGCGTGCGAGGCCCTCTTTTTCGGTACGGAAAAAGGCATTGAGGCGCGCCGGGTGCCCTCCTGGGGCTATCCCCTGCAGTTGTTGCCGGTGCGGGGTTTTCAGCGCCGGCTTACGGCCGCCAATCTTTCCTTTCCGTTTAGATTGTGGCAGTCGTTGCGCATAAGCCGGTCGGCCCTGCGGGCGTTCCGGCCGCATGTGGTGATAGGCACGGGGGGCTATGTGATGGGGCCGGTTCTCAAGGCGGCGCTAAAGGAAGGGGCGCTTACGCTGATACAGGAGCAAAACAGCTACCCCGGCGTAACCACCCGCTTGCTGGCCGCCCGCGCACACAAGGTATATTGCGCCTATAAGGAGGCGGAGGATTTTTTACCGGGAGCGCGCTGCCGTATAGTGGCCAATCCGGTGTTGGCGCCGGAACGGCGGGAAGAGGCCGGAGCGGCGCGCGAGGCCTTTGAGCTGCACCCGGAACGGAAAACGGTTTTGGTTTTTGGCGGCAGTCTGGGGGCGGGCAGTATAAACAAGGCCCTGGCGGCCTGGCTGGAAGAAGAAAGCGAAAGGGACGTTCAGGTGATCTGGCAAACGGGAGAGCGTCAATATGAGCGTTACGCGCAAAAATTTGGCAAAAGAGCCGGCGTGCGTGTGGTGCCCTTTATCGAAAATATGTGGCGGGCCTATGCCGCCGCCGATTTTGCCGTTTGCCGCGCCGGAGCCATGAGCCTGGCGGAACTGGCCGTGGCCGGCGTTCCGGCGCTGTTGGTGCCCCTGGCCGCGGCGGCGGGCGATCATCAGACCCAAAACGCGCGGGCGCTGGAGGCCAGGGGGGCGGCGAGGGTACTGCGGGATGATGCTTCCCTGCCCGGAAAATTGAGCGCGGAACTTAAGCTTTGGCTGGATGACGAAGACCGGGTGCGGGATTATAAAAAAAACATGGCTGCCCTGGGCAACCCGCGGGCGGCGCAAGAAATAGTGGATGACATTTTAAATCTTTTAAAAGAAAAGAAAATCTGGTACTGACATGGCGCACGGGAAAAAAGAAGAGATATACTTTATCGGGCTGGGTGGCGCCGGAATGAGCGCCCTGGCCGAGCTGCTGCTGGAATGGGGCTATGCCGTTTCCGGTTCGGACAGGCAGGATAGCCCCGTTTTGGAACGCCTGCGCGGCATGGGGGCCACGGTCTATATCGGTCATGACGCATCGCAGCTATCCGCGGCCCGTCTGCTGGTTTACTCCTCGGCCGTGCCGGCGGACAATCCCGAGTTGCGCGCGGCGCGCGCGGCGGGCATCCCGTGCATTAAAAGGGCGGGCTTTCTGGGACAGCTCATGGTGGGGCATCGCGGTATTGCCGTGGCCGGAACCCACGGAAAAACCACCACCACTTCCATGATTGCCCATGTGTTTAAAAGCTGCGGCCTGGACCCCACGGCGGTGGTCGGGGGCACCATGAGTAACACCGGACGGGGCGCGCTTAGCGGTAATGGCAGCTATTTTATCACCGAGGCCGATGAATATGACCGTTCCTTTTTAACGCTCTATCCCCGTATTACGGTACTGACAAACCTGGAGGCGGATCATCTGGATATTTACGGGGATTTGGAAGAGCTGACGGCGACATTTAATGAATTTGTTAAACATACCCCCTTTACCGGGAAAATAATTTATAACGGCGAAGACCCTCAGCTTCTCCGGGCCATCGGCGGGGCATACGGGCGCACGCTTTCCTTCGGCCTGAAGGAAAACCTGGACTTGTATGCCGGCCATATCGGCGCCCATGAAGGGGGCAGCCGTTCCCATATATTTTACAGGGGCAAGCTGCTGGGCATGCTGGCGCTGAACCTTCCGGGGGAACACAATATTAAAAACGCGCTGGCCACCATAGGCGTGGCCCTGGAGTGCGGCCTCTCCTTTGCGGAAATAAGCACGGCCCTGGAGACCTTTGCCGGCGTTGAACGACGTTTTCAGTTTAAGGGCGGCGTTAAGGATTGCCTGTTTTATGATGATTACGCCCATCACCCCACGGAGGTGGAGGCGGCCCTGCGGGCGGCGCGGGCGGGTTGGTCCCGGCGCCTGGTGGTTTTGTTTCAGCCACACCTCTTTTCGCGCACGCGTGACTTTTACCGGGAGTTTGCCCGGGCGCTGGATGTGGCCGATTTTGTTTTACTGGCTCCCGTTTATCCCGCGCGGGAAGAGCCCCTGCCCGGCGTATCCTCAAGCCTGATCGGGGAAGAACTGCGCAAGCCGCATAAGGTGATTGCACACAACGGCGAAATCGTTGACGCCCTGGCGGAACAGTGCCGTCCGGGAGATTTGGTGCTGGCCATGGGCGCGGGCGATATCTGGAAATATGAGATGGAGACGATCAGGCTGTTAAGGGAAAAAGGTTTTCCCGGAGGAGGCGCGTGATGGCGGTTCAACAAAAAACAATCCGGCGCGCGCCACTAAAAAAGAAGAAGCGGCGCAGCCTGAAGGCCGGGGTCTGGTATGTGCTTATGCTCACCGCCCTCAGCCTGCTGGCCTGGGGATATCACTCTTTTGACAGCTATCTGCAAACGGCAACCGGAAAATTTGAGCTGGAAAGCATTAAGGTAAGCGGCAATGACATCTTAAGCCGCGCCGATGTGCTGAAGCTGCTGGGCCTGCCGGCCAGGGGGCAAAAACTGCTGGCAATTAATCCGGCGGATGTGCGCAAAAAACTTTTAAAGTCGCCCTTTGTTAAGTCGGCCTCGGCCGTGCACAGCCTGCCGTCCACCCTGCGTATCCATGTGGTGGAGCGCAAGCCGCTGGCCTTTTTATATGGCCGGGGGCTGAACCTGGTGGATAGGGAGGGTTTTATCATGCCCGTGCCCGCCCTTTCACGGGTGTGGAACCTGCCGGTTATCCGTAATGTGCCGGGACGTTTGGGCATTCAGGGGGCGGTGAGCACCGCGCCCGGTGTGCACAGGGCCGTGGCCATGATCGACTGGATAAACCGCCTGGACGCGCCGTTGCCGCAATTGATTTCGGAACTGGACTTCTCGCCGGGCACCTATCTCAACCTCTATCTGCGGGACGGACGCACCGTTTTACGCGTAAGTGAAAAGGGCTATAAAAAACAACTTTACAAGGCGGCCGGTTTTTTTAAGGACTATGTGGATTTTAAAAAAAAGCAGCGCCCGGCCTACATCGATCTGCGTTTTGATAACCAGATTGTGGTCGGGGAAAGAACAAAAAGTTAAACAGGTGAAATCATTCCTATGAAGAAAGAGGATATCATTGTCGGTCTGGACATCGGCACAACAAAAATAGCGGCGGTGGTGGGCCGCCTGGATGAATACGGACGGCTGAATATCGTCGGCGTGGGGCATTCGCCCTCGCAGGGCTTGCGGCGCGGGGTGGTCATCAATATCAACCAAACCGTGGCTTCCATACAAAAGGCGATAGAAGAGGCGGAACTGATGGCCGGCCAGCCCATTACCCGCGTCTATGCCGGCATCGCCGGAGATCATATCCGTTCCATCAACAGCACGGGCGTTATTTCCATAACCAATGAAGATAAAATAGTAACCGAGGACGACGTGGAACGGGTGCTGGAAACGGCGCGGGCCATCGCCCTGCCCATGGACAGGGAAGTGCTGCATGTGCTGCCCCAGGAATATACGGTGGATACCCAGCCCGGCATCAAGGACCCGGTGGGGATGTCCTGTACCCGCCTGGAAGCGGAAGTGCATATTGTAACCGCCGCCGCCGCCGCCGCCCATAATATCATTAATTGCATCCGGCAGGCGGGCTACGATGTGGCCGATATCGTGCTGGAGCCCTACGCCTCCAGCCTGGCCGTTTTAGAAGACGACGAGCGGGCCCTGGGGGTGGGTATTGTGGATATCGGCGGCGGCACCACCGATATCGCCATCTTTTTTGACGGCAGCATACGCTATACCTCGGTTATCGGCTTGGGCGGGGAGCATGTCACGGCCGATATCTCCCACGGACTACACACCTCCCGGGAACAGGCGGAAGAGATAAAGAAAAAGCATGGGGTGGCTTTTCAGGGACTTTTGGAAGAAGATGAGCTTATCCGGGTGCCCGGAGTGGGCGGGCGCAAGCCGCGCGAGATATCGCGGGCCGTACTTTCGGGGATCATCCAGCCGCGCATGTCGGAAATGCTGGCCCTGGCCATGCGGGAAATGGAAAAGTCCAACATTGTGGACTATCTGGGCGCCGGCATTGTTTTTACGGGCGGCGCGGCGATGCTGGAAGGGCTGGAGGAACTGGCCGAGCGGGAGTTGGGCATGCCGGTTAAAATAGGCAAGCCGCACATCAACGGCGGCCTGGTGGAAAGCGTGGACAGCCCCATGTATGCCACGGGAGTGGGGCTGCTGCAATATGCCATCCTTTACCGGGATCAGGAGATGGAGGACCCCGATGACAAGGGCATCGGTTGGGTGATGAGCCGTTTACGGCGCTTTTTTGAAGATTTGTTTAATTAAAAAATTACTGTCGTCAAAGGCGATGACAGGGTATGAATGTTTAAAAGGATTGTTTTACAAAACGGGAGAAAGTAATGATACAGTTTGACGCGTCTGCCGAGCAGGCAGCAAAGATAAAGGTGGTAGGGGTCGGCGGAGCCGGCGGTAATGCCATCAACGGTATGATTGAAGCCGGTTTGTCCGGCGTGGAGTTCATCGTCGTCAATACCGACGCGCAGGATTTGGAAAAAAATCTGGCGCCGAACAAAATCCAGATAGGCAAGTCGCTGACCAAGGGTCTGGGCGCCGGCGCCAACCCGGAGTTTGGCATGCGGGCCATCGAGGAGGATAAGGAGATTGTGGTTAACGCCCTGAACGGCGCGGATATGGTTTTTGTGACCTGCGGCATGGGCGGCGGTACGGGCACGGGCGCGGCCCCGGTGGTGGCCGAGGTGGCCAAGGACCTGGGCGCGTTGACCGTGGGCATTGTAACCACGCCCTTTATGTTTGAAGGCCCGGTGCGTTCACGTAACGCGGAAAAGGGCATTAGCGTTATGCGCGAACGGGTGGATACCATGCTGGTGATTCCCAATGAGCGTATCTTTTCCATCATAGATAAAAAGACCTCCGTGGTGGAGGCGTTTCAACAGGTGGATTCCATCCTGATGGAAGCCACGCGCAGTATCTCCGATCTGATCAATGTGCATGGCTATATTAATCTTGATTTTGCCGATGTGCGCACCATTATGGCCGGCATGGGCGACGCCCTTATGGGCAGCGGCATGGCCAACGGCGAAAACCGGGCCCTGGCGGCGGCGGAGCAGGCCATTACCAGCCCGCTGCTGGATGGCGCCGAAGTGAGCGGCGCGCGCGGGGTGCTGATCAATATTACCGGCAGCAGCTCGCTGAGCATGTTTGAGGTCGGCGAGGCCGCTTCCTTGATACAACAGGCCAGCGGCGACGGCGCCAATGTCATCTGGGGCATGGTGATTGACGAGGACATGGGCGATCAGCTCCGGGTGACGGTCATTGCCACCGGCTTTAACCGAGACGCCCAATTGGCCGATCAGATGCAGAAACCCAAGAAAACCGTGGAAAAGGCCATCCTGAGCGGCAATGATTTTGAACCCAATGATTTTGAGGAACTGGATAAGCCCACCTTTAAGCGGGAGCGGAAAAAGATAGACCCGCTTAAGCGCGGCGGATCGCTGCCGCTTTTTTCCTTTGATGAGGAGGAAGCCCTGCCGGAAGGGCCGGATAACCTGGATATCCCCACCTTTCTGCGTAAGCAAATCGACTAAACAATCCTAAGGAAAGAGTCTCTCCCGTCTCTTTCACTATCACACCCGGCCGATCCGCCGGGTGTGATTTTTTATATAGTTTTTCCGGGGCCTCCCTTTTTTTCGCTCTTTTTCCCTAGGGCCTTACCTGTAACTGATACATGATAAAGCTCCACATATCGGTATATTCATCAATGATTTTGGCCGTGGGCTTGCCCGCGCCGTGACCGGCCTTGGTTTCTATGCGGATAAGGATGGGCGCCTCGCCGGCCTGGGCGGCCTGCAGGGCGGCGGCAAATTTAAAGGAATGGGCCGGAACCACCCGGTCGTCATGATCGGCGGTGGTTACCATGGTGGCCGGATAGCTAACGCCGGGCCTGATATTATGCAGGGGAGAGTAAGCGTACAGATAGTCAAACATCTCCTTGCTGTCATCGCTACGGCCGTAGTCGCTGGCCCAGGCCCAGCCGATGGTAAATTTATGATAGCGCAGCATATCCAACACGCCCACGCCGGGGATGGCCGCCTTAAACAAATCCGGGCGCTGGGTCAAACTGGCCCCCACCAGAAGGCCGCCATTGGAACGGCCGTAAATAGCCAGCTTTTCCGGGCGGGTATATTTTTCAGAGATCAGATACTCCGCCGCCGCGATAAAATCATCAAATACGTTTTGCTTGTTCATTTTTATACCCGCCTTGTGCCAGGCCTCGCCGTATTCCCCGCCGCCACGGATGTTGGGCACGGCATACACAAAACCGCTTTCCAGCAACACCAGATTGACCACGCTAAAACGCGGGGTGATGCTGATGTTAAAACCGCCGTAGCCATATAAAAGCGTGGGATTGTTGCCGTCACGCTCCAGTCCCTTTTTATGGACAATAAACATGGGGATTTTTGTGCCGTCCCTGCTGGTGTAAAAAACCTGCCGGGTTTCATAATCCTCGGCCTTAAAGGTGAGTTTCGGCTTATGATAAACCCGGGAGCTTCCGTCGGGCACATCATAGCGGTAAATGGTTGTGGGAAAGGTGAAGGAGGAAAAGCTGTAGTAGGCGGTGGGCTTGTCCCTGCTGCCGCTGATGGCGCCCACGGTGCCTATGCCCGGCAGAGCCAGGGTTCCTTCTTCCCGGCCGTTCATGTCGTACAGATGCACCGCGCTTTTAACGTCTTCCATATATACGGCGGCAATCTTTCCTCCGGTAAGCGTAACGCTTTTCAGTACATTTTTTCCCTCGGGAATCACCGTAACCCATTTTTCGGGTCTGGGATCGCGGGTGCTTATGCGCACAAGGCGCCAGCGGGGGGCGCCGTTGGTGGTTAATACCAGTAGTTGATCGCCCACATTGTCGATGACGGTGTATTCATAGTCAAAACCCTTGACGGCCGGTTTCGGGGAAGAACCTTTTTTCGCGAGGTCCTGCACAAACAATGCCGAGCCGCTGGTGCCTTCCGATTGGTAGATAATAAGAAAACGCTCGTCATCGGTGGTTTGGGCGTAGTGGGTACGCTGCGGATGCCCTTTGGACTTAAAGATCAGCCTGTCCTCGCTTTGCGGGGTGCCCAGGGTATGGTAGTAGACCATGTGGTATTCATTTTTAGCGGAAAAGATATGCCCCTTTTTGGGAGCGGCATAGCGGCTGTAGTAAAAGCCGTTCCCATGCCAGGCCATGGATGAAAATTTAACCCATTGCAGGTGGTCGCTCAGTAGGCGCCGTTTTTCTATATCCATTACAAAAATTTCATTCCAGTCGGAACCGGAGTGGGCGATGGCGTAGGCGGCATAGCGGGCCTCCTTGTCCACGGAAAAACCGCGCAGGGCCACGGTACCGTCCTTGGAAAAGGTGTTGGGGTCCAAAAAGACCTCGGGCGCGCCTTCTTCCCCCTTTTGGATGTAGATGACCGACTGGTTTTGCATGCCGTCATTTTTGGAAAAAAAGATATAGTTGCCTTTTTGAAAGGGAACGCCGAACTTGGGAAAATCCCACAACGCCTGAAGACGCTTACGGATTTTATCGCGAAAGGGGATTTGCTCCAGATAGTGGTTGGTTACCGCGTTTTCCGCCTTTACCCATTCCAGGGTTTCCAGAGAGTTATCATCCTCCAGCCAGCGGTAAGGGTCTTCCACCCGGACGCCAAAGTAGACGTCGCTGCTATCCACCTTCTTTGTCGCGGGATAGGGATCGGTTCTAATGGGCGGAAAGCCGGAACTGTCGCACGCCGCAAGAAGGGCGATAAGTAAAATGCCTAAGAGGGGTGTAAGAATACGCATGATCTGTTCTCCTGAAAATGGCGGTATGAATGACTAATATACGCTTCCGGGGAATAAAAAAACAGGGTGCGGCGGCAAGGGCTTAGCGGGCGTCCTCACCGTCGGGGGCGATAAAATTTCCGATGGCCCGCCAATAGGCGTCGGCGTATTGCGGGGATGAGAGATTGTTGTGCCCGGCGCCTTGAATGGTGATAAACCTTTTTGGGGCGGTGATGGCATTATACAGCTTACGGCCCAGGCCGATGGGGATAACCGTGTCCGCCGTTCCGTGGATGATCAGAACGGGACAGCGCAGATGAACCGCTTTTTCAAGATTGTTAAAGGCGTTGCCTGCCAGTGGGGAGATCAGGCCCATTCCCATAACCCCGGCCTGATCCCGGGCGCTGCTGAGCGGGCTGACGAGAATTACTCCGGCCAGATTTTTATTGCGGGCGGTATGCATGGCCACGGTGCTGCCGAGGGAACGGCCCAATAAAAATATGTTACTTTCGCTAAAATTCAGGGAGTCCCGCGCGAAATCGAAGGCCGCCTTTCCGTCGCGATAGAGCCCTTCCTCGCTGGGGCGGCCGCTGCTGGCGCCGTATCCGCGGTAGCTCAGGCCCAGAACATTCACTCCCCTTTCCCGGATGTGTTGCAGGGCGGCCAGCCTGTGCCCGATGTTGCCGGCATTGCCGTGGAAGTAAATAAGAATTTTGTCCGAAGCGCTGTCGGCGAGAAAGTAGCTTTGCAGCCGTATGCCCTTTTCCGGGAAAATAAAAAACTCTCTGACATTTTCCGGCAGGTCGCCGGGGTCGATAAGGTCCGCGGTGTCCGGGAAAAAGGCCATCCGCTCAACCAGACCCTGACAGGCGATAAAAAAAGGCAGAAGTATCAGCAGGACTATTCCCGTTTTGTTCATTTTCCGTCCCTTATAAAAAAAGCCTCCCCGAAAAAAAACAGAGAGGCTTTGGCAAAATATCCCTTAACCTTTTAAGGTATCCACCAGATTGGTGCTTTCCCAGCTAAAGTCTTTGTCATCGCGGCCAAAATGGCCGTATGCCGCGGTTTTGCGGAAAATGGGACGACGCAGTTGCAGCGTTTCGATGATGCCGGCCGGGGTAAAGTCAAACAGCTTTTGAACCTTGGCGGCCAGTTCCTCGTCGCTCATTTTTCCCGTACCGAAGGTGTCCACCATCAGCGAAACAGGTTCGGCCACGCCGATGGCATAGGCCACCTGCAAACCGCAACGATCGGCCAGACCGGCGGCCACGATATTTTTGGCGATATAGCGGGCAAAGTAAGCCGCGCTGCGGTCTACCTTTGTGGGGTCCTTGCCGCTAAAGGCGCCGCCGCCGTGGCTGTAAACGCCGCCGTAGGTGTCCACGATGATCTTGCGCCCGGTCAGTCCGGCGTCGCCCTGGGGGCCGCCGATAACAAAACGGCCGGTGGGATTGATAAAGTATTCCACCTTGTCGGAAAGCATTTCCGAGGGAATGACCTTGCGGATGACCTCTTCAATAATGGCCTCGCGCAGATCCTTTTCGCTGATCTCCTCGCCATGCTGGGTGGACACAACCACTTTTTCCACGCTGACGGGCCTGCCGTCAATATAACGCACGGCCACCTGTGCCTTGCCGTCCGGCCGCAGATGAGGGACGGTATTGTTCTTGCGGACCTCGGCCAGGCGATGGGTTAAACGGTGGGCCAGGGCAATGGGCATGGGCATAAACTCCCGGGTTTCATTGCTGGCATAGCCAAACATCATCCCCTGGTCGCCGGCGCCGGCCTTATCCACGCCCATGGCGATATCGGGGGATTGCTGATCAATGGTGGTCATGACGGCACTGGTTTTATAATCAAAGCCAAAAGCCGCATCCGTATAACCGATGTCCTTGATGACGCCTCGGGCGATGGAGGGGATATCCACATAGCATTCGGTGGTAATTTCACCGCCGATCAGGGTCAGTCCCGTTGTTACAAAGGTTTCGCAAGCCACGCGGGCAAAGGCGTCCTCGCTTAACACCGCGTCCAGAACCGCGTCGGAAATCTGATCGGCGATTTTATCCGGATGGCCCTCGGTTACGGATTCGGAAGAAAAAAGAAATTCTGACATGTACGTTCTCCTAAAAAAAAGCCTAATTGGCCTGTGCTAATTGTTGTTTTAAATAGTCGATGTTGGCGATGTGCATGGGGTCTTTTTTGTTGAGCAGGGCCAGGTAGTAGCTCACCCAGTCCCCCAGAACGATAAGTGAAAAAACCTTCTCAAACACGGTTTCGCCGGAGGAATATACTTCAATAAGTTTTACGCCGCTCTTTTTTATAACCTCGATGGTGTGGGTGATGCGCATTTTAATTCTCGGCATGGGGTTTTCATTTTCCAGAAAAACGGCCATCAGGTTATCCATGCAGGGTAGTTCCATTTCCCAACCCACAATCTCGTTATGGTTCATCTCCGGCAATACGTTGCGGAAGGCCAGCACCTTGCCGTTTTCGTGCAGTTGGTTTTGCCAGCGGCGGCTGATGGTTTGCAGAAAGGGCGAGGAGGAGTAGAGCACGGGAATGTGATGATGCAGGGTTTTGGCCAGCTCCAGGGCCAAAATGTGTCCGTCGTGCCGGGTGGCGTCATGCTTGCCTGTTTCATCTTTGACAAAAGTGCCCAGCGAGGAAAGGTCTTCCTGATAATCATCGATTAAATTGTTGCGCCCAAGGGTATGGTACAGGGAAAAAAACATAAAGCCCAGGGCCATGCGCGGGGGATAGCCCGCCGGCAGGGTGATAAGCGGCCAGCCGTTTTCCGCGGCCCGTTTGCTCAGCGTGCCCCCGGAGGATATCACCAGCACCTGCGCGCCGTTGCCGGTAACGTCATCCACGGCGCTCAGCACTTCCTCCGTGTTACCGGAATAGCTGCAGGCCACAACCAGGCTGTTGCCGTTGGCAAAGGCCGGCGCGTGATAGGTACGATGAACCGTCATGGGCACATGCAACTGCTTGAACAGGGTATCCTTAAGCAGGTCGCCGGCGATGGCCGAGCCGCCCATGCCCAGGTAAACGATGTTTTGTATGTTTTCGGTATTTAGGGAAACCCCGGCGCTGTCGCTGAGTTTTTTACCGGCGTCAATTTGAGTGTAAAAGTCGGTCAGATACTTTTTGAAATTGCTTTTATCAGGTGAATACATTTCTGCGCTCCTTACTTTAAGGTATGTAGGTCTGGCACGTTATTTTGCAGGAAGCCTTCGCACAGCTCCTCGATTTCACTGGCCCTGAACATCGTTTCGGCCCTGTTAAAAAGATTTTGGCACTCCTTTAAATTTACGGAATGGATTATTTTTTTCACAATGTAAAAATTAACCGGCGCCACGCTGAACCGGCGGAGCCCCATGCCCAGCAGCAGGGGAATGGCCCTGGGTTCGGCGGCAAACTCTCCGCATACGGAAAGCGGTTTCCCCGTTTCCTCGGCGGCGCGGATGGTATGCAGGATCATTTTAAGCACGGCCGGTTCAAAAGGGTTGTAGCGGTCGGCAATACGGTTGTTGGTACGATCCACGGCCAGGGTATATTGGGTAAGATCGTTACTGCCTATGCTGAGAAAATCGGCATAGCGGGCCAATGCCGTTGCGGTTACGGCGGCGGCCGGCGTTTCGATCATTATGCCCAGTTCCACGCTGTCGCCCGTTTCCACGCTGTTCAGGCGCAATTCCTGACGGGTTTCGTTAAACAGCTCCTTTACATGGAGTATCTCATCCACGGTGTTGATCATGGGAATAAGGATTTTAAGCGGGCCGTGAACCGAAGCCCTGAGCATGGCCTTTAGCTGGGTTTTAAAGATGAGGGGATTGTCCAGGCTGAAGCGGATGGCCCGCCAGCCGAGAAAGGGGTTGGGCTCGCTGTATTCGGTAACGCCTTTTAACAGCTTGTCTCCGCCCAGGTCGAAGGTGCGAATGGTGCAGGGAGCGCCCTTCAGGTTTAACAGCGTTTTTTTATAAATGCTGTATTGGCAATGCTCGTCGGGGATGTTGTCCCGTTCAAAAAGCAGCGCTTCCGTGCGGAACAGGCCCACGCCGTCGGCGGCAAACGCATGCACGCGCGAGGCCTCATGGGCAAACTCTATGTTCAGCATCAGCTCAACGCGGATACCGTCTGCTGTTTGCGTTGGCTCCTGCCATCCGCCGGGATGGAGATGACTGATCTCCTCATATTCCTTTTGCAGGGTTTTATAGCGGGCCAGCGTCTCCGCCCGGGGGTGCAGGATCACCTTTCCGTTCCTGCCGTCCAGAATAAGGGTATCCTTATTTTTTATCAGTTGGCTGAGATTGGTGTTGTTTACCATGGAGGGAATATTCAACCCCCGGGCAAAGATGGCGGAATGCGAGGTGTAGCCGCCCTGATCGGTAAGGATGCCCAGTAACAGGTTACGGTTAAAGTTCACCGTATCCGAGGGGGAAAGATTTTCGGCCACAATAATGGCCGGATAGCTGAGCTGATAGTCTATTCCCCTTCCCAGCAGGGCCAGTATCCACTTTTGCCGTAAATCGATGATGTCAAAGGCCCGCTCCCGGAAAAAATTATTATCCAGATTTAGGAAATGCTCGCTTTTACGGGAGAGAACGGTATTGACGGCTATGGCCGCGTGGCAGGATTTTTCCCGGATTTCACCGAGAATCTCCTCGATCAGTACTTCATCCTGTAAAAAGGCCATCTGGCTTTCGAAAATAGCGCCGAACTTTTCGCCATGGGTAAGCTGGTTGCGTTTTAAAGCGTGGTTAAGCTGCTGCAATACCTTGTTGCGGGCCCGTTCAAGCTGTGTTTGTTCCTCGCTGCTTTTGGGGGTGCTTTTGGCAATTTGTTCCAGTTCATAACTGTAGGGCTTAAATACAAAGGCGGCGCCGATGGCAATGCCCGGCGCGGTCACTTTTGTTTCGAAAACCAGCTCTTTGTTCATGGATTACTCTTCATGAAATTTTTTATCAAACAACTCCTTAAGGGCGGAAAAGGCGGCTTCTTCATCCTCGCCCTCAATTTGCAGCAACACCTCGCTGCCCGGTTCCGCGGCCAGCATCATTACCCCCATAATGCTTTTGGCGTTAACCTCCAGGCCGTCCTTAAACAGTTTTACATTGGACTTAAACTGTCCGGCTGTTTTTACCAGATGCGCCGCCGGACGGGCATGCAATCCGTGTTTGTTTAGTATGGGTAAAACTTCTTCGATCATATATTTCCCGTAATTAGTTCCAGTAAAAGCGCTATCAGTATCGGTATGGTCATGGCAAAATAGGTGCGGGCCTTTAGCACTTTTAAATAGGCCGCCGTAACAATACTCACAATAAAAATCAAAAACTCCATGGGCAACACATGCAGCGGTACCGGCGCGTTCAGTCCGGCAAGGATGCCCACGCAAAAAAGACCCAAACCCATGTAGGCCCGCTTTAAAAAACGGAAATTTTCCATTTTCAATATCCGGCAAACTTTATAGCCATCCCGGTAGCCCCGCCAAAATCCGTGGATGCGTATATAAAGATGCGGAAGGTTATATAGAATAAAGAGTAAAAGCAGTATTGTCAATTGATCTTTGGTATCATCGTACAAATAATAGCCCAATACGCCGAAGGCAAATACCGCGGGACGGATGACGCCCCAAAAAAGCTGGTCGCCCAAAGCGCCAAGCGGGCCGATAAGGGCGTTTTTAAAATGCTCTTCCTGATCCACCGAAGCCTTGCCGGCGGCGATGTCCTCCTCTAGGCGTACTATGGCCCCCAGGGCATAGGAGGCAAAATAGGGATGGGCATTAAAAAAACCGAGATGCCGGCGCAGAAAGGCATTGTAGGCGGCCGGATCGTTTTTGTATAACATGCGGGCCAGGGGGGCCAGGGCAAAACCAAAGCCCATGGAAATCATACCCTTGTAATTCCATCCGGCCTGTATAAACAGGGAACGCAGAAGAATGCTTACCTTTGCGCCAAATGAAATTCTTTTTTCCATGTGCTCCCGTTCTTGTTTCAGTGGTTTCATTTCAGGCGGCCATTCTTATAATGACTATTAGAACGGCGGCTATCCCGATTAATGTATAATTCTTTTTGCTGTGATAAATTCCCAAAATCATGCCGATACCCGTCCCGATAAGGGCGATCTCCACAAAACGCCAGTGGATATTAAGTACCGCCGGCACCTTCAGGTACAGCATATCCAGCAACCAGGCGCCGGATTCGATACCGGTGAAAATCAAAATCACGTTGATTACAAAGTGTCCTGTAAGCGAGGCCAGTATATACGGGCCCAGCCGCACCTTTTTATTCTCCCGTCGCAGCGATTTCAGGGCGCGGTTCATTATGTGCTCATTGCGGTAGCGGGCAAAAATATCCAGTTGACCGCCCACATAGCTAAACAATACAACCAGAAAGATGGATATCAATAACAGGAAATAACCATGTTCGGCGAATATCGCGTTATATTTAATGTACAGGATGGTGCCGATAACCGAGGCGATGTTGCCGTCCGGGATAACCGAGGCCCCTATGGGCAGGTTGCTGAGCCACAACAGCTGGACCAGCGCGCCGAAATAGACGGCTTCCTGCGTATGGCCGGTGATAAGTCCGATCAGCGTGCTGGTGAAAAGGGGCTGGGATATGTTGAACTGAAAGATATATCTCTGATCCAGACAAATAAGGCCAAAAATTATGCTGAGGAAAAGGCTATCGCTCAAGGGTCGTCTTCTCTTTATTCAATGCGTGTGCGTATTTCGATGGGGATGGTGGTGCGCAATGCGTCCATCTCCCTGCTATCGAGCCAAACCGCGCCGTACAAATAATAGCCCTCGGGGGCCATTTGCGGCATTTTTTGCAAACGGATGTCTATGGTCTTATTAACATCCGGAAAAAATGTTTCGCGGCCGCTCTCTATGCGTATGGTTTTAAAATAGTTAAAAGATTGCTTTATATCCATACTCCATTGATCCTGAGTGTCATCGCTAAAGGCGGGCAGCAGTTCCAGGGTATAGGCGCCGCTGCTTTCCGGGGTAAACACCACTTCCATTTTGGCATAGGTCATGGCGGTATTTACCAAAACCCGGTCATTGATATCCTTAACCCGGATAACGAAATCGGTGAGCCGGTTAAAATCCCTTTTATTTATCTCCAGGTTAAACACCACGTTTTTATAACGGTCGGTTACTTCAAAGCCCTGACTGTAATTCCCGTTGTGGCCCCGCAGGCGTATCTTTTTCTGTATGCCTTGCACTTGTCCCCGTATGGAGGCGCGGTAAACGGTGGAAAAACGGTTGACGATTTTCAGCGTGGCCCGGGGCTTGTCTTGATCCCTTAGGGAGAAACGGCGCAATACCTTTGGCGTGGATTGCAGGCCGCCAAAAGCCAGGGCGCTGCTAAAGCGGGCGGTTTCCGTATGTCCGGGCGCGTTATAGTAGGTGATCTCGTAAATGCCGGGCTCCAGTTGGGCGCCTCCAAGGCGTTTTACGGCGCGGGTTGTGCGCTTGCCGTCCAGATAAAGGCTGCCCATGATCTCCCGCCCGGCGGGATCAAACAGGGTGGCGGAGAGGCGGCATTGCTCATTCCCGGGCGTCAGGGTAAGGGCCATGGACGTTGCTCCCGTGGGTATCCGTATAAAATCACGCCGCACATCGCCCACGTCCAGGCTGTGTGTTAAACGCAGGCGGTAATCCGTTTCCCGCCCGGCAAAATGGGGAATAATGACCGTCAGTGGAAAATCGAAAACCCTGTTTCGCGCGGCGGAGGCGCTAAAGAAGCCGCCGGAGAGGTAGCCTTCCACGCGGGCGCTGTAAAGCCCCGGCTTGCGCAGTCCCTCGGCATAAACGGAGATCTCGGCCGAATTGTCCTGCTTAAGGACGATGTTCTTTTGTACGGTTTTCAGCCAGGGGGCGCTGCTTTTAAGGCGAAAGGCGCGCATCGTTTCCTGTTTTTGCTCCGGGGTGACACTGTCGGCAAAAACGGGACTGACAAAAAAACTTTGCGGTTCGCGGATGGTGGGGAACAGTCCGGCGCTACGCCAATAGCCGGCGGTGCCTGCCGTGGTGTGCCCCGGGTTAAAGGTGCGTATGCCGTAGCCCCGGATAAGCGGGTCCGGTTTACGCAGCATCTCCCGCAACAGCTTCCAGGCGGCGGGTACCTGTATCATGCCGTAGCCCTGGTCCGGAAGGGTATAGCCCTTTATGGGCCTGGCGCTGTAACGCAAGGCGCGCTTAAGCATAAACATGTCCGGTTGATTTTCCCCCGAGGCGGAGAGCAGCAGGGCCATGGCGCCCGCGGCCTGCGGGGTGGCCATGCTGGTACCGGATTTAATACCGTAGCCGTCATACGGGGGCACGGTGGACAGGGCCGAGCCGGGAGCGACGACGTCGGGCTTGGCGGTTTCTCCCCCGCGTGAGCTGAAGGCGAAAATTTTATCGGTTGTGATATGGGCGGCAAAGTTATCGCGCGCGTTGCGGGCGGTGTTTACCGCGCCCACGGTCAGGGCATGTTCGGCCGTGGAGGGCAGGCCGATGGAGGAGAGCCCCGGCCCTTCGTTGCCCGCGCTCAGACAAACATAAACGTTGTTGTGGCTTTCTATCAGGTCATTGATCTGGTACTCCATCACCGAAGCGCCTTCTTCCTCGGCGCCGATACCGTAACTCATGGTGGCCACGATGGGCTGCTCCGGGTGGGCGCGGGCATATTCATCTATAAACGCGTAGGCCCGGCGCATGCTGTTGCCGGTTGTCGCCGCTCCGGAAAGCCGCTCATCTCCTATTTTAAGGGAAATAATTTGGGCGCCGGGAGCGATACCGTCAAAGCCTTGCATATGGCCTATGTTATGTCCGGCGGCAATCCCGGCCACATGGGTGCCGTGGCCGCCGGCGTCAAAATGGAAAAAGGCTTTTTCTTCATCCATATCTATTTTAAGCGCCACGCCGAACGGAGCGGGGCGCTGGCCGGGGGAGCGGAACTTTAGCGGTCGCCTGCTTTGGGCATAGTCCCGCAGCACCTTTTCATCGTGCAGGTTACCGTCGCCGTCCAGGTCAACAACGGCCCGCCATACATCGCTGCTGTCCAGAAAAACGGCCAGACCGTAGCTGTCATCCCGGCGGCCGTTGCCGTTCAGATCGGCAAATTGCGGGTTTATAAACTGCTTTTCTTCAAAAAAACCGATATAAAAAAGGGAATCCGAGGAAAGGGCTAAAAAAGAACCGTGGCCGTACAGGCGGCGTCCGTCGGGGGCCTGCAAAAACTCTTCGTTGTTTTCCCTTCCGCTTTCGGCCGGATCGAGGGGGATGTCGCCCTCGCCGGAAAAATCGCGCACATCAATCACTTTAACCGTGTCCCGGGGAGTATCGCGCAATCCCGGCACGCTCATATCAACGCCGCTGTCAATCACCATAATGATCACCCCCCGTCCGTCATGGTCGGGATGCGCTTGTGTAAAGATATCCGCGCCGATGGCCTGACGGTCTAAAAAAGTATAGTTGTTTTGAGCGGTGAGAATGAATGCAAGGGAAAACAGATAGAAAAAGGAACGCATGGCATTACCCCGGCCTAAGGCTGTTGATTTGTTTTTAGAGTTTTATACCCGGCCGGACATGGGAAAAGCCGGGCAACGGTTGTGTTATTGAATTTTTCCCGTACCCGGCGCGGATTGGCTGCTGATAGGCAGTTGCGCGTCCCGGGCACAGCGGAATCCAATAAACTCAAAACGCACGCCGGGATTAAAAAAGCTGCGATAGCTGGCGCGCATGTACTTGCCGCTGCGATTCCACGAAGCGCCGCGCAGGGAACGGTAAAAGCCTTTTTCCGGACCGCGGGGGTTGCGTTGCTCCCCGGCCTGATAGCGGTCGGCATACCAGTCGGCCACCCATTCCAGTACATTGCCGTTCAGATCATACAGGCCAAAGCGGTTGGGAGGATAGCTGGCCACCGGAGCGGTATAGACATAGCCGTCATCGTAGCCCTCCACCACGGGAAAATGAAACTTTACGCGCCGCATGGACTCATCGGCGATGTTCTCGTAATTTTTTCCATAACCTTTGCTGCCCTGAAAAACGTAATCATAATTCATCCGGCCCCCGCGTGCGGCATATTCCCACTCCGCTTCGGTGGGCAGGCGTTTCCCGGCCCAGCGGGCATAGGCGGCGGCCTGCTTCCAGGTAACGTTCACCACGGGGTGATTACCCCGGTTCCATGCCGGTTGCCTGGGCATTTTACGGCGCGTGGCCTTTGTAAACTCCCGGAACTGGGCCACGGTAACCTCGGTCTCATCCATATAAAAGTCATCGATGTAAACGCGGTGAACCGGTTGTTCATTCTCGGCGTTTTCGGAACCCATGTTGAACCAGCCGCCGGGGACCAGGGCCATGCCGGCCACCGTCGGGTACATTTCCACGCGGGAGACGGCCTTGGGTTTAGAGGCGGCGGGCGGCTCCTTTTTGGTAAGCAGTCCGTCGCCGCAGGCGCTCAGAATAAAAACAAGGGAAAGGGTCAGGATAAATCTCATAGGTTTCAACTTTAGTGATTTTAAAATCTTATCGGAGGGAATGGAGCGATCTTGACCGGGGAGAAGCAAAGAAATGGTATTGTTCAGAACAGGGACGCTTTTTCAGGCCGCCGGTTTGTCAGGGGCTTTTATTCAGGTCGTAAACAAAGGTATAGGTTTCCGCCGGGCGGAAAAAACGCTGCTCGTCTACCCAGGTGGTTGCGCCGCCGCTGATGCGGATGCGGTGCCAGCCGGGGCTGAGCTGCAGGGGGGCGGTTAAGTTTTCGATGCGGATGCCGTCGATGAAAAGGCGCGCGCCCGGCGGTGAAATAAGGAAGCGGCTGGTGCTGCCCTGGCTGTTGCCCGGAAAGCGCAGGGATATACGGGCCGTGTCATCGGGGAACAGATGAAAAACGCGGATATAGCTGGCGTTGGTCAGGATGTTATGGGCGGTGATTTCGTGAGTTCCCTTCAAAAAAGGACCGCTGAGCGTGGAGGCTGCCCTGGGCCTTAGGGGCTTGCCGTCCATCCGCAGCTCGATGTTTTCGCCGCTGTGTTCCAGGCGGACATAACCCATCTGGGTTTTATGAAACCGTTGCAGCGTGCTAAAGGAGGCCAAAATAAAGGAGAGGGCCAACAACAGACGCCAGCCCATCCAGGCCTTGCCCGAGGCGTTTTCGGCCATATTCATTTTCAGGGTTTCGTCGGTGGTGGCCGCCGGCGCGGATTCCAACTGTTCCAGAAAACGGGCCAGAATAATCTTTTTGCGACCGCGATGCTGCCAGGGCAGGGTCTTTTCCAGGTCATGGATCATGGCGGTGGCGGTTTTATAGCGCCTGCGCCGGTCGCGGTGCAGTGATTTACGGATGATGCGTTGAATTTTACGGGGTATTTCCGGGTTGAGCACCGGCGCGGAGGTGTAGCGACCCTTGATGATCTTGGCCAGAATTTCCGTGTTGTTGGAACCGTAAAAGGGTTTCAGTCCGGTCAGCATCTCATACAGTAAAATACCCAGGGCATACAGGTCGCTTTGCGGGGTCAGCGGATCGCCGTGGGCCTGCTCCGGGGACATATAGGCGGGGGTGCCGACGATAAGCCCGGTCATGGTCAGCTTGGAATCGTTATCATCCTTGGCCACGCCGAAATCGATCAGCTTAACCTTGCCATCGCGGGAGATGAGAATATTGCCCGGCTTTATATCGCGGTGAATGATGTTTTGGTTGTGGGTGTATTCCAGTCCGCGGGCGATCTCGAGAATGATCAGCACGGCAATGTCTATGGGGAAAGGCGAGTGGCGATCCAATAGGGTGCGCAGGTCTTCGCCGTCCACATATTCCATGACCAGATAGTAGCTGCGTCCGTGATAGATGAAATCATAAATGCTTAAAACATTTTCCTGGCTGAAGCCGGCGCTGAGCAGGGCCTCTTTTTTGAAACGGGCCACAATCTCGCGGTTGGGGTCCTTGAGCTTTTTGATAACCACCATGCGTCGCAAGGCCGCCTGTTGGGCGGTATATATTTCGGCCATGCCGCCCTCGCCGATCTTTTCGATGATGCGGTAGCCGCCGATAACGCTGTTCTTTTCGTTTTTAGCCATACGGGATGTACCTGTTTCGCGGATTAATTACAGGGCATTGTCGTATTCATCGATCAGAGCGGCTATTTCCCGGGGGGAGGACGCTTTTAAAATGTTATCGCGAAATTCCGCGTTGTTCAGCAGGCGCGATATCCTGCTGAGCAGTTTAATATGTTGGGCGGGGCTGTTTTCCGGTCCCACAAGCAGAACTACAATCTTAACCGGCTGCTTATCCACGGATTCAAAGTCGATACCCTGGGGCTGAACGCCCAGGGCCACGGCAAATTCCGGGCACGATTCATTTTTGCAATGGGGGATGGCCAGACCGTTGCCCACGCCGGTGGTCATTATTTTTTCCCGCTCCAACACGGCGGTATAGGCTTTTTCACTGTCGCCAAGCCGGGGCGCCATCAGTTCGATGAGCTCGCGGATGGCCCCGTCGCGGGTGGTTGCCTCCAGGGGGACTTTTATATGATCAACTGTAAGATATTCACTCAAACTCATACCGGCTCCTTGTCCTTTCCCCTAATTTAGCTAAGCCTGTCCAGTAATCAAAACGAATAAACGGCGGAGGGCGCCGCCGGTTGTTACATCGAAAACGGCTTTTGCTTTAGGGTGTTTTCGGCGGATATTAAAGATTCTTGCGCGCGGCGGCTTTTTTCGGTTTCCATAGTGCTGTCATATTCGTAAATTTATAGCGTTATATACTTTTTTTAACCAGGAGATAAAAAATGTCCCAAAATATTGTAAGCAGCGCCCGGGAGGCGGTATCGATCATCGATTCCGGAGAATATGTATATACCCATTCCATGGCCGCCACGCCGGTTGCCCTGCTGGAATCGCTTTATGAACATGCTTTGACTAAAAAAGATATTACGGTGATGCAGTTACACACGGAACAGCCGGATACGATTGACCCCGAAAAACTGGCCGGTCACCTGCGCAACCGCTGTTTTTTTGTGGGCGCGCCCACCCGCAAGCTGGTTCAACAGGGGCATGCCGACTATATTCCCATTTTCCTTTCGGAAGTGCCCCAGCTTTTCCGGCGCAGGGTGCAAAAGGTGGATACGGTACTGGTACAGGTTTCGCCGCCCGATCGTCACGGCATGTGCACTTTGGGCATTTCGGTGGAAGCCACCAAGGCGGCCATAGAGATGGCCGATAAGGTGGTGGCGCAGATCAATCCCAATATGCCCCGCACCCACGGCGATTCCTTTTTGGGACGGAAACTGTTCGATTCGGTTGTGGAGATCGACACGCCGTTGGTGGAACACCGGCCCGCGCCCCAAACGGAGGTAACGCGTAAAATCGGCCGGCTGATCGCCGAACTGGTGGAGGACGGTTCCTGCCTGCAAATGGGCATCGGCGCCATCCCCGACGCCGCTCTGGCCGCCATGGAAAACCATAAAAACCTGGGCATACACACGGAAATGTTCTCCGACGGCATCCTGAAACTGATGAAACGGGGCGCCATTACCAACCGCAATAAAACCAAGCACCCCGGCAAGGTGGTTACCAGCTTTGCCATGGGCACGCGGGAGCTATACGACTTTATTGATGATAATCCCGAGATTGTTTTTCTGGATGTGCAATACACCAACAATACCTATGTCATCCGTCAAAATAAAAAGGTGGTAGCCATCAACAGCGCCCTGCAGGTGGACCTTTCGGGACAGGTTTGCGCCGATTCCATGGGGACACGTATTTACAGCGGCGTGGGCGGACAGATGGATTTTATGCGCGGCGCGGCGCTTTCCGAAGGGGGCAAGCCCATTATCGCCCTGCCTTCCACGGCAAAAAACGACACCATCTCGCGTATCGCGCCCGTGTTGACGCCCGGAGCGGGGGTGGTGACCACCCGGGCCCACGCCCATTACATTGTTACCGAATACGGCGTGGCCTATCTGTACGGAAAAAGTTTACGCGAGCGCGCCCGCGCCCTGATCAACATCGCCCATCCCAAATTCCGCGAGGAACTGGAACGGCAGGCCCGGGAAGTGTGGCGGCTTGAAATTTAAAGCCCTCCTTTCCTGTTGCGGAAAGATTAAATTTCCTTTTTCGCGCTATTCATATTAACTTGTGCCAAACATCATAAAAATAAAGGAAAACGATGAAGATAGCAGAAAAAAGCGTGGTAGGTATTGACTACACCTTAAAAAATGACAACGGCGAGGTGCTGGATAGTTCCCAGGGACGCGAGCCGCTTTATTACCTGCAGGGTTTTGGAAACATTATTCCCGGTTTGGAAGAAGCATTGCTGGATAAGGAAGTGGGTGATTCCATCCAGGTGAGCATTCCCCCGGAAAAAGCCTACGGCCCGCGTAATGAGGAAGCCGTGGTGCAGGTGAGCCGCGATCAGTTTGAAGGCGTGGATGACATTCAGGTGGGCATGGAAGTGCAAACCCAGGGAGAGCAGGGCATACAGTTGTTTACCGTGTCCAAAATATTCGGCGATACCATTATGCTGGACGGCAACCATCCCCTGGCCGGTGAAACGCTTCATTTTGACGTGAAGGTAACGGACGTGCGCGAAGCCAGCGAGGAAGAACTGGCCCACGGCCATGTTCATGGACCGGGCGGTCATCACCACTAATCGACTTTTACAAAGGGCGTCATTTTTGTCGCCCTTTTTTTCTTCCCCATAAACCTGTAAATTCGGCCATTCATTTTAAACCCGTGGACTATTGTAGATCAGGAGCGGCCTATGACCCTCTTTCCCGGACATCGTCTGTCGTGGCTGCGCATAAAGAATTTTTTTATCCCCGAACGGTTGTTTTTGCTCAGTTTCGCGGGCATTATTCTGGCGGGCGCGCTGTTATTGCACCAGCCTTTTGCCGTGCATGGCGCTCCGCTTAGCCTGACCGACGCTTTTTTTACCGCTACCTCCGCCACCTGCGTTACGGGACTTATCGTGGTGGATACGGCCACCAAATTCACCTTTTCTGGCCAACTGATTCTTCTTGTGTTGATACAGATGGGCGGTTTGGGCATTATGACCTTTTCCGTGGCCTTTGCCACCCTGTTTGCCGGCCGGCTGAGCCTGGGCGGCAGGGACATGCTGGAGGCCACCTTCAGCCAGATGCCCATGCGGGGCATGCGCCGCCTGCTCCGAACCATCTTTACGGCCACGCTGATCACGGAAATGGTGGGCGCCCTGTTGCTCAGCCTGCGCTTTATGGCCGACATGCCCCTGCCCAGGGCGCTTTGGTTTGGCGTTTTTCACGCGGTATCGGCCTTTTGTAATGCCGGCTTTGCCCTCTTTAGCGACAGCCTGGTCAGTTATCAGGGCGATGTGACGGTCATAATGGTCATTTCGGCGCTGATCATCATCGGCGGCCTGGGTTTTATTGTTTTGTTTGAGCTGCAACACACACCGCGTCCGTTGCGCTTTAAAAAACTATCGCTGCACTCCCGAGTTGTCTTGTCGGCCTCTTTGTTGCTGATTGTCTTCGGTTTTGTGATCATGATGCTGTTTGAATGGGGCAATTCACTCAATCATCTGCCCTGGCCCAAAAAAATACTGGAAGCCTTTTTTCAGTCGGTCACCACGCGCACGGCCGGTTTTAACTCCGTCAATCTGGGCATGCTCACCAACGGCACGCTCTTTTTTATGTTGATATTGATGTTCATCGGGGCTTCGCCTTCTTCAACGGGAGGGGGCATAAAAACCACCACCTTTGCCACCATCCTTTCCTTTGCCCGGGCCCGCTTTAAAAACAGGGAACACACGCAAATGATGAACCGCACCATACCGGAAACGGCGGTATCGCGGGCGGTGACCATTGCCATTTTCTCTTCGCTGGTGGTTATTTTGTTTACCACCCTTCTTTTGTTTACGGAGCTCTCCGGGCACTCGCATCAGGAAAGCCGGGGGCTTTTTCTGGAAATCCTGTTTGAGGTTACCTCCGCCTTTGGCACCGTGGGGCTTTCCATGGGCGTTACGGCGCATCTGTCGGAAGCGGGGCGCATACTGATTACAATGCTTATGTTTATCGGACGACTGGGGCCGCTGACCCTGGCGCTGGCCATCAGTCAAAAACAGGCCGTTAAATATCAACTGGCCAGGGAAGATTTATTAATCGGATAGGAGAAGTCATGCAACATATCGCTGTTATCGGCATTAGCAGTTTCGGCTATTACCTGTGCAAGTACCTGAGCGCGGCCGGCGCGGGCGTTATGGCCATCGATATCGACGAGTCCAAGGTGGACAGCGTAAAGGATATCGTGGAAAAAGCGGTTATTGCCGACGCCACCCAAAGGGAGGTTCTGGCCAATTTTGAACTGAATGAGTTTGACAATGTCGTCGTCTCCGTGGGCGAGAGCATCGATACGAGTATCCTTATCACCCTCTATTTAAAAGAGCTGAAGGTGAAAAATATCATCGTGAAGGCCTTTACGGCGGATCATGCCAAAATTCTGGATAAGATCGGCGCCACGCAGATCGTTTTCCCGGAGCGGGATACGGCCAAGCGGGTGGCCTACACCATGCAAAGCAATAATTTGCTGGACTATTTTCCCATCGGCAAGGATCATGGTTTTGTGGAAGTGACCGTACCGCCGGACTGGTCGGGTAAGTCGCTTGTTGAACTGGATGTACGCCGTAAATATGGCATTCAGGTGGTGCTGATCAAGGAGATATTACCGGATGACAAGGTGGTTGTTCCCGGCGGCGACTACGTGTTAAAGGACAGCGATGTCCTGATTGTAGTGGGCAAGAATAAAGACCTGGAACGGCTGGAGACATCATAACGGTTTAGGAACACTATCCGGTTTTTTCCGTTTATCTTCATCGTTCTTTCATTATTGCGTTCTATATTAAAAAAAAATCAAAGAGGAGGAGAAAAAAATGCGTTCAGGTAATCCTGTACTTTCGGAAAAAAAGTTCAGCCCGTCGATGGTAATCGGCGAGCGCATGACCATTGAAGGCGTGGTCAACAAATCATTTGCCATGCTGGGCCTGGTGGTTGTTTCCGCCTAGTATGTGTGGGACAAGTTTTTTACAACCATGGATATGGCCTCGGTCAGTCCGTTCATCATGTTTGGCGTGATCGGAGGACTGGTAGCGGCCCTGGTTACCGTTTTTAAACCGACGGTGGCCCGCTATTCGGCGCCGGTGTATGCCGTGCTGGAAGGACTGGCCCTGGGTGGTATTTCCGCTTTTATGGAAAGCCGTTACCCGGGTATCGTTTTTCAGGCGGTTACGCTGACCTTTGCCGTGTTTTTCTCGCTGCTGTTTTTGTATAAAACCGGCAGAATCAAGGTGACCGAAAATTTTAAGATGATGGTCGTCAGCGCCACGGGCGGTATTTTTCTGGTTTATCTGCTCGATTTTGTACTGATGTTTTTCGGTATCCGCCTGCCGATGATTCATGAGGGCGGCTTTTTCGGCATATTGTTCAGCCTGGTGGTGGTGGGCATTGCCTCCATGAACCTGGTGCTGGATTTTGATTTTATAGAAAAAGGGGCCGAGCGCGGCGCTCCGCGGTATATGGAGTGGTATGGTGCCTTTGGGCTTACCGTTACCCTGGTATGGCTCTATCTGGAAATACTGCGCCTGTTGGTTAAAACCCGCGACTAAAGCGCTCCTGTCCATAAAGTGTTCATCAACGCGCGCCATGTGGCGCGCGTTTTTTTTTGCGGATATTGGCAGGTTAATGGGTTTATACCCGTCCCCACCCCCTCGATAAGCTGTGCCCTGA
>JALTKX010000259.1:34999-35709 GCA_027006055.1 Calditrichia bacterium
ACCCCCAACCCCTCCCCGAGCTTCGGGGAGGGGAGTAGTGTATGGGTAAAAGGAAGTAATCCCCGGATTCATCCGGGTGGTCAGAAGAGACGCGGAATTCCCGCCATCCGTTTTAACGGATTGGCCTCTGCCGGACATCCCGGCCAAACCATAGCTTATGGCCGTCTTCCTTGTAGAACCGTCATTTTAGGCACATATTCAATAATAAGGTTGTTTGATTTTGGGTAGGTTTTTCTACTAAGGTTGAAAGAGAAGAATAAGGTTTTTGAACAGCCCTGTTTTTTCTTTTGCTAACAAATGCTTTATGTGGCTTTGATGTTCGAGCCGTCCATTTCCCAACAATCGTTTCACCGGATTGGCTGACGGTTAAGGGAGTATCAGATTTCTCGTCGCTGCGCTTATCGAAATGACGGTCAGCCCGCCCCACCCCCGGCTCCTCCCGGGCTTCGGGGAGGGGTGTAGGGTATGGGTAAAAGGAAGTAACCCCCGGATTTATCCGGGTGGGGCGATAGGAGGTGAATATTGCCCGCAATCCGTTGCAACGGAATCGGGTATGAACGAACACCCATTGGCAGGACTTGGTTTTAACGCTGCCCTTTAGCCGTCCGGCCAGGTTGGGAACTCATCCCCCGGCCCCTTCTCTTGCGAAGAGAAGGGGTGAGGTCATGGGTGGGATAAAATTTTATTGGTTTTGTCGGATAGGTTGATAC
>JALTKX010000260.1 GCA_027006055.1 Calditrichia bacterium
GGTACCATGTTTTTATTTACGGTAATACCGGCGGCATGCAGGGCGTTTTCGGCCGCCTTGCCGGTAATGCCCTTATTGCTCAGATCCACAAGAAAAACATGATTATCGGTTCCGCCGGAGACGATATCATAACCCTTCTCCACCAAAGCGGCGGACAGAGCGGCGGCATTATCAATTATCTGCCGTGCATATTTTTTAAATTCCGGTTTCAGGGCTTCGCCGAAGGCCACGGCCTTGGCAGCAATGATGTGCATCAGCGGTCCGCCCTGGATGCCGGGCATCACCTGGCTGTCGATCAACTCCGACCAGTTTTTAACCCGACCGCTTTTAGGAGCGATTTTACCAATGGTGTTTTCCGCATCCTTACCCATCAAGATCATGCCGCCGCGCGGCCCGCGCAGGGTTTTATGGGTGGTGGTGGAGACCACATCACAATAGGGTATGGGGCTGGGATGCACTCCGGCGGCCACCAGTCCCGCGGGATGGGCGATATCGCAAAAAAGAAAAGCGCCGACGGCGTCCGCTATTTCACGAAATTTGTCAAACTCATAATGGCGGGAATAGGCCGAGGCGCCGACGACGATCATCTTCGGTTTATGCTCACGGGCCAGTTGGGCCACCGTATCCATATTGATACGTCCGCTTTCTTTATCCACGCCATAGGAAACAAAGTTAAACAACCGACCGGAAAAGTTAACCGGAGAACCGTGCGTCAGGTGTCCCCCATGGGACAGGTCCATGCCCAGAATGGTATCTCCCGGATTAAGGAAGGTAAAGTAGACCGCCATATTGGCCTGGGAGCCGGAATGGGGCTGCACATTGGCGTACTCGCAGGCAAACAGCTCCCTGGCACGGTCTCGGGCCAGGTTTTCCGCCTTGTCCACAAATTCGCAGCCGCCGTAGTACCGCTTGCCGGGGTAACCCTCGGCATATTTATTGGTCATCACCGAACCGGCCGCTTCCAGAACCGCCGTGGAAACAAAGTTTTCCGAGGCGATCAGCTCAATGGTATTGTTTTGTCTTGCTTTTTCCGCTTCAATAAAAGAAAACAACTCCGGATCCTGCTGCGCTAACATCTTCATCTCCTTTACAATCCGGTTAAAGTGGTAATCAATTTCAGTCTGTTTTCATGCCGTCCCCCTTCAAAGGAGGTGTTTAGCCAAACATCCACCATTTCCAGGGCCAGTTTTTCTTCCAGCACGCGGCCGCCAAGGCACAACACATTGGCGTTGTTATGCAGTCTGCTCATGCGCGCCGTTTCCAGGCTGTGTACCAGGGCGGCGCGGATGCCTTTTACCTTGTTGGCCGTTATACTCATCCCTATGCCCGTGCCGCAAATCAGGATGCCGTAATCCACCTCGCCGTCGGCCACGGCCTTACTGACCTTAAGGGCATAATCGGGATAGTTGACCGACTCTTCCTTAAAGGTGCCGTAATCCACAAAGTCCAGCTTTTTCTCTTCCAGATGCTTAATTATGGCGGACTTCAATACATAGCCGGCATGATCCGATCCGATTCCAATTTTCATGAAAGTACCCGTTATTTAATGAAACTATAGCAATCGCTTGTTATTTTGATTCCCGGGTTCATAAACTTATCTTCCTTGGTGCGGATATACGGCTTAAGGTTGTTGTACTTATTACGGGCCTTTACTTTAACGGAAAGGTCTTTCATCGCTTTTTTATACTGCGCCTGGGCGCGTTCATAAACAAGCTTGTCTTCCAGCTCCGTTTTATTGCTGCCCCGTTTTTTCTGGCAAAAAAGAACGGCGGTTTCGTACAACTCTCCCTTTGCGATGTAAGCGGCGCCGTAACCGGGCTTTTTGGCCAGGACCTTATTAATCCAGTTGTTTGCCGTTTTCAAACTGCCGGCGGAAGAGTAGTTATAGGCTATTTCCAGCATAATATCCAGATTGTCCGGCTCCAGTTTAAGCCAGGCTTTTAAATCCGCAATGGCCTTGGAATATTGTTTTAGGTTAGAGTACGCCAGGGCACGATATTTATAGTCGTCCGCCTTGGGGTCTTTATTTATGACGGCCGTTAGCGGTTCAATGGCTTCCTCAAAAGAACCTTCCACAACCGCTTCCTTTCCGTAACTACGCGCGGCCTTGATATTGTTATGATCCTTTTTAAAAGCTTCGCGCCATACTTCTATGGCCGAGCCCAGCAGAGCCTGGGTATAGGAACCCAGCTTTTCGGCAGCCTTAACATCATCGGGATAGAGTTCGGTTACTTTTTGCTGAACTTCTATGGCTTTTTCATCTCCGACACGGAAATAAAGCAGGGCCAGCTCCTGCATATAGTTTTTATTTTTGGGGTTTTGCTTAACCAGGCTCTCATAATGAGGAATGGCGCATTTGTAACGTCCCAGCTTATTTTCCAGATAACCGGCATAATAGTGCAGTTTCTGCTGATCCGGGAAAACTTTTAAACCGATGTAGCAGGCCAGCAGGCTGCTATCGGCCTTTTGTTTTTTAAAATAGGCTTCGGCAATTTTACCAATCGCACGGTTGGCGTATTTACCGCTGTCGTTGTAAAACACTTTCCACAGGTAAGGAAGCGCCGCGTCATAATTTTTATTTTTTTGATGCTCGCTGCCGAAACTGTACCACCTTTTCACGTCCGTGGGCGTCTCGGCGGTTCCCTTGTAAGCTTCAAAAGGTACGGTTAAAGTATCCGGGATACACTTAACCTCTTCCTGCGTATCCATTTCCTCTTCATCATCCAAAAGCAACTCATCCTGAGCCAATGCCATCAGGGGAAAAAGCAGCAGTAATAACCAAAGGTATCTCATAGCACCTCCTTAATTTTCAATATTTACAAACCATAATTCATTTGCGCTGATGCTCAGGCCCAGGCGAAGAACCCATTCCTGTAGATTGTTTTGAGTCAAATCGCCCCGTTTGGATACATTCAGGTATAGATCCAACTTTGAACGAAAGCGTGTTAAGGGAAAGCTTGCCCCCAGTGAAGCGCCGATTTCCTTAACGGCGGTCTTGTTCAGTTCAAACGGAAGCTGACTGTAAAACATTCCAACGCGCCAGTCTATAAGACGGGAGTAATTTACAAAGCGCCTCGGGCTTCCCGAGCGCTCCAAACCGATACCAAGGCGGTAAAACGGCACATAGCCCGGGGTTGTACTCCCATCCGTCTTATATCCGTTTTGCCAATCCTGGTATATAAAATCGGCGCCCAAAGAATAACGATCTATTCCATTATATTCAAATCCAAAATTGTATTCGGCCGGCAACTGAACGGAAAGCTCCGAGCTGCTGTTCAATCCCGTCGAGGGCGTATCTCCTGAGCGGGTAACGGTGGCCTGTACGGCGGGACGAAGCAAAAGGCCCAGCTCGAAACCGTCAAACGGTTCCGCGTGCAGGCTAAGGGCCACGCCATGCCCGTTCAACTGATTGCGGTAGGTAAAATTCAGACGGCTGGCAAAATTGTCATCAATGTCCAAAAGTACCTGCTCGCTTACCAGGCCAAAGGTATATTCATAACCCAGGCTTAC
The DNA here is from genome assembly GCA_027006055.1 of Calditrichia bacterium. Lineage (GTDB taxonomy): Bacteria > Calditrichota > Calditrichia > Calditrichales > J004 > J004. Next base: position 3,511 of record JALTKX010000260.1, read on the forward strand.
GGAAAGACGCTCCATCATCTTCCAGGCCATCATGATATTGGCCCGGGACAAACCGCCGTGCATGTAAATATTTTGGGTGGCTTCATTGGTATCCACCAGGGCGATGGTTTTCAGCCTTTGCTCAATGCCGGTATAGGGCTGGATATTCAGTCCGAGTATCCATTTACGCGGCTTAATGGGAATCCCGAGAGCGGCGCCCTTAAAGTTGGCGTTATCCAGTTGGCTTGTGCGTGTTTGGTTTTGGGCATATAAAACGCCATACTCGCCATTCACCGTAAGCGTCGTGTAGGGCAGGCCGGTCCAGGCGGCAAAGTTGCGGTAGTTCAGCTGTAGGGAATCCCTGGCCGCAATGCCGAATGAACGTCCGAGACCCTTGGCGGAATAGGGTGTAAGGATATTTCCAAAACTGTTTTCCGCCAAACCGAAATAGGACTCTCCGGCAAACAGCGGCGAAACCATCAACAGGGCCAGGGTAATGAAATGTCTTTTTTTCAAGGTAGTTATCCCAACTTTTTATTTTTCAAGATACTTGACGATTAACATCGGTTTTTGCGCGCTTTGTTGCCCGAAAAACCTTATCACGGAAAACACATCCGATTCCACGGCATATTCAACGGAAAACCATTTGTGTTCAAGATTTTCATTTACTATCGATTGCACGATCTGGCTGGCAAAGCCGGACTGGTTGCTTATTTTTGTTGCCGTACCCTTTTCCGTTATCACATATGTTGAAGAGGGGTTTTCATTTTCCGCCGCCTCGTCATCAAACATGCGCAGGGTAAATGCACCCGGTTTATTCGGATTGGTATAGGGAAACGCATCGTCATAGGGAATAACCAGGTCCGCGTTATAATAAATCGCCCGTGTCGATAGCTGTGTAAAATCAAAGCGTACCAGATAGTGCCGGGGGATACCGCTGGCCACATAACGTCCTTGCGGAGAAAAAACCGTTCCGTTTATTTCGTCATAGCTAAAAATGGAAGCGTCATTGGTTGCCGTTACCGTATCGCTCGTGTCCTTATAGCTGTATATCAACCTGGGCGGCTGGGTGGACTGCAGGGAATTAAACTGAAGTACCATATTTTGAACCGAAGGGTTTAAGGTAAAATACAAACCCGTATTCAGGGAGTCGGCGCTTTGCCATTTTTTCAGCAAATCCATATCCAGCGCTATGTTGCTCTCGGCGGAATCGGCCACCATCATGCTAACCGTTTTTAGGTAGGTACCCGGCGGTGCATCGTGCCAGGCGGCTTTTTCATTTATAATCGTTGTGGCGTCCCACACCTCGTTAACCTCGTAAATATCCACCAGTACCTCCTGGGGATCGCTGCCAAAGTGGCCCTCGGTAATAAAGTTCATTTTTATCTCTTTGAGGGTAAGCGTATCGTCGGGCAGGGTTAAATAGCGTACAACAAAGCCCGATGTAAATCCGGCCATATTGGCCAGGGTCAGGCTGCCGGCGTTATTGGTATTTACCGTATCCGCCACAACCACGGAATCCAGTACGGCGTAGAGGGTATCTGTTTTAAATTGTCCGTAGCGGTTTGCATTATAGTCGGGATTGGCCACAAAATCCGGATCATTACTGCTACAGGCAACTATTGTCAGCAACAGGGCCGCGGATAATATTTTTTTCATCATTTCCTTTAACTCGAATGTGGTTTGCATATTTTTTTTGCCGCTTCCAGTAAGTTTTCGGCCACCATGTCCGGCGGCCGCGTCCATTGTTCTTTTTGATGTGTATATTCACCGCGGCCATAGCCGCTTAAAACCATAACCGTTTTTAAGCCCATCTTACGGCCAAACTCCATATCCTTATACCGGTCTCCAATCATCAGGGATCGGCTCAGGTCGATATCCAACTCATCGCGCGCCTTTTCCAGCATGCCGGTTTTCGGTTTTCTGCAGTTACAGTCCCGGTCATATTTTTTTACCGGCGCTCCCGGAAGATGCGGACAATAATAAATTTTATCTATTTCCGCTCCGGCTATCCGGGCCTCATCCATCAATGTTTTATGCACGGCGCGTAAAAGCTCTTCGGAAAAATAGCCCCGCGCCAACCCGGCCTGGTTGGTTATAACAATAATTTTATAACCACATTCCTTTAATAACTTGATGGCTTCAAAGGTAAATGGAAATATCTTAAAGCGGGAAATGTGGTTAATGTACCCCATTTCCTCGTTAATGGTTCCGTCGCGGTCCAGAAAGATGGCTTTTTGCATAATTAAAAAAGGCCATCATTTCGATGGCCGAAAGTTACTCTCCCGTTACCCGTTTATATATATCCAGATAACGCTGTGCCGAAATATCCCATGAAAAATCCTCCGCCATTATCTGTTTTTGAACGGCGCGCAGCTTTTCCTTATCATTGTATAAGTCAATGGCCCGGCGCGTTGCCTCCACCAACGAAGCCGCGTCCAGCTTTTCCATAACAAAGCCGGTGCCGTCTTCTATGGTTGGGTCATAGTCTTCCACCGTATCCAGCAGGCCGCCGATGGGTGACACCACGGGCAGGGTGCCGTAACGCAGGCTGAAAATCTGATTAAGGCCGCAGGGTTCATAGGTGCTGGGCATAAGGTAAATATCCGCCCCCGCTTCAATCAGGTGAGCGATTTTATCATCGTAGGTTACGTTGATACTCAACTGACCGGCATAGGTTTTCTGAGCCTCCATCAGCGTGTTGGCAATTTCCGGGTCGCCTTCACCCATAATACATAGCTGAACATCCATCTTCATAATTTCGGGCAGGGCCTCTATCAAGATATGCAGCCCCTTTTGTTTTGTCAGCTTGGAAATCATGCCCAACAGGGGGCGGCCTTCCCTGTATTCCAGCCCCAGGCGCAGGAGCAAGGCTTTCTTGTTTTCCTCCTTGCCCTCGATTTCCTCAAAAGAGTACTTGGTCGGCAAGGCCTTGTCTTTTTCCGGCGTCCATACGGTATAATCCACACCGTTCAGGATTCCTTCGAAGAACTCACCTTTTTCCTCCAGCAGCTTACCAAAACCATAACCGATTTCATCGCGTTCGATGATCTCATCCGCGTAGTTTTCCGAAACCGTGGTTATAAAATCGGAAAAATAGATGGCGGCCTTTGTCAGGTTCAACTGGCCATCCTTACCGAACATGCCATCTTCCTTAACTTCGTTTTCATCAAAGTCGATTTGTTTGGCCACCGATTTATCAAAGGCGCCCTGGTTTGTCAGGTTGTGCAGGGTATAAACGGTTTTAATGCCTTTAAAAAACTCTTCTCCCTGATACAGGGTTTTCAGGTAAACCGGAACATAGGCGGTTTGCCAGTCATTGCAATGGATCAGGTCCGGCTGCCAGGAAAGGGTTTTTAGCGTTTCCATGGCCGCCTTAGCAAAAAAGGCATAACGGATCGCATTGTCTTCGTAAGGTTCGTTGGTATGCGGATCATGATAGATGCCCGGCTTGTTAAAGAAATCCGCCACTTCGATGAAATATATCTGTACTTTACTTTCGGGTAGAAATGCCGACTTAACGTTGGCCAGCTCCGTGCGCCCATTGATGGTTACGGGAATATTTCTCAAACGGATGACCTCACGCAAAACATATTTCCGTTCGTTGATAAATTTATACTTGGGCATCATAATACGGATTTCCTGATTGAGATCCTTTAATGATTTCGGCAGGGCGCCCGTAACATCACCCAGTCCGCCGGCACGGGCAAACGGTGTCACTTCTGAAGCCAGGTATAAAATCTTCATATTCTTCTATTTACCTCATTAAATGTTTTTTTAAGACCGCAAAACTTTCTTGCGGAGCCATGGGCATGATATGCAGACCCGTGGCCAGTTCAAGTCCGGCAAATTGTGCTAACCGGGGTATAATGGCAATATGCCAGTGAAAGTTCCAGTTTTTATGATACAGGCCGTTTTGCAACAAAATATTGTAATGAACATCGGGCTTTGCCTTTGTTAAGGCGCCGATGGCTTTCCGCAGAACCCCGGCCAGGTGTTCGAGGCTCTGCTCGTCCGTTTTCTCAAAATGAGAAACATGAACGGCGGGGATAATCAGCATCTCAAACGGCAAACGACCCGCCGGGTTCACTATCAGTTTATAATGCTTATCTTCGAGCAAGGCCTTTTCAGCATGGCTCTTTTCACAGAGCGGGCAACCGCTTTCCCGATCCGCCGCATAACGCACCCGGCGATAGGCCTTCGCCAGAGTTTCCGGCAAAAAGTTCAGGCGGACTATTTGTGAATGCGCATGGCTTACCGTTGCTCCGGCAAGGCGCCCTTCATTTTTGAACCAGGTAATATAACGGCACCCTCCGCTTTCACGGGAAATCGTTTCCATCCTTTGGCGAACAAAACGGAGCAAGGCTAAAAAATGATCTTCGGCATAGCTTTGCGGCCGTTGTTCATGATCCGGGGTTTCTACAACCACTTCCTGATAGCCCAGGGGGTTTTTTTCCGTTGACGGAAAAACAGGATACTTGTTTTCAAAGGATCGAATTTGCCATTTATCCGTTTCCGGAAATCGGGCGCGGGTCGCCGGTGTCAGCGCTTCGTGCCCGGGACAAAAGGGACATTTCGCGGATTCTCGCACTCTGGGCCGCTTATCGCGTTCCGGTGACAGAACAAGCTGATATCCGGGAAACTTCTCCTTTAGTAGCTCTACCATGCAAACTCTGCGGTTAAGCGGGTAAAGTTACCTAATTTACAATTTTTAATCAAGTTGCTTAGCCCCGGAGGTCATAGACAGCTTTTGAATAAAGCTTTCGCTTTCACGGAGAACGACATCCTTGTCATTATCAAGAGTAAGAATATGGAAAGAGTTTTTTAATTCCAGAAAACGCTTGTTCCTGGAAGATATGTTCTCATATACCTGCCGGCTTCCCTTAAAATCTATGGTATTGTCATGCTTGGAATGGGCGATTAAAACGGGAATATGAATATCCTGCAGATCATCCCAGACATGTTTTATCATTTTACGAAGTTCGTTTAAGGCCCTCAGGGGGATGACATCATAGCTTATTTCTTCATTCCGGCCCTTTAGGTTTTGTATATCCGGGCCATCCTTTTTTTTCCAGCTCCCCTTAAGCGGAGAGATAAGCGGGGTTAATGAAGTGAGCCGGCTTTTAAACACCATGGCCGGCGCCAGCAATACAATACCCTCCACAAGATAGTGGGCGGCCAGGTGCAGAGCCAGGGTGCCCCCCATGGACTGCCCGATGATAAATATCCGCTTGCAATGCGCGCGCATCTCAAACAGATTTTTTTTTACGGTATCATACCAGCCCTTCCACACACACTGGTTCAATTGCCGCGCGTTCGTGCCATGTCCGTCCAGCAAAGGCACGCGCACGGTATAGCCCTGCTCTTTAAAATGTCTGAAAAACTCCACATATTGCGCGGGCGTTCCCGTAAAACCATGGAGCATAAGTATGCCTGTTTCCGACCCCGTATGTTCCAGGGGCCCCGCTCCGGGTAAAATTTCAACTGTAGTTTTCATACAACTCTCTTATTCCATCCGGATAGCCGATCACGGTCAGCGTATCCCCTTCCATCAGTTCCACGTCCCCCTTGGGTACCACAATATCGTTACGCCGGTGAATAATGGCAATCAAACACCCTTCCGGCAACTCTGTCTCTTTTATTTTTTGTCCTACAAACCGTCCGGTTTTCTTTTTTCGGCTAAGCTTAAGCCGGATGTAACGGTCATCGCGTAACAACAGCTCTTTCAGGTCCTGCTCATTGGCTGCTTTTTTCCAGCCGTCCATAAAATGCGGATTATCCACATGGCTCGCTATTTGGGCCAATATGCGTAAATGCTGACCGGGGTTATCTTCCGGGCTGATCAAAAAGAAAAAGGCCTGAATTTTATAAGTATGGGTGGACGTGGCGGACATATCCGGGTCCAGGTTGACCACAACGCCTTTTTTAGAACGGACTATGACCAGTTCGGAGTGGGTAATATCCGGCAGGCGCAGGTGCGGCAGGGCCGCCCCCCTGGAAACGGGCGTGGCGCCGATAAGCGTGCCGTCCAAAAACTGCCGGGCCAGTTGATCGCGATTCTGACCCAAAATACGGGCCAATCGCTTGGCGGCAATATCAACCACCTCGTTAAAGCTCATTTCCTCCGCGACATCCACAACCTCGGCGCTGGCAATAACCGCGTCAAAGGGGTCCGTATCCCGCAAGCCCTTTTCCTTAAGTATGCCGCGCAGTTCCGTATCCAGGCCTTCAAAGCGGTTTTCCCCCAAACGGGCAAAAAGGTGGTAAATGGCCCCGTCGCGCACCACCCTGCCCCGGGCATAATAAAGGTACCAGGCGATACCCACCACAAAAAACATAATGGTGAACAGAGCGGACAGCCAGCCCATTTCTATGATAAGCCATACCGGCGCCACGATGCCAAAAATCTGCATCCAGGGATACCATGGCGACTTAAAGCCGGGATCGTAGGACTCTATTCTGCTCTCGCGCATCACAATAACCGCCAGGGAGTTTAAGGCAAACAAGGTTAATTGAAAGGCGCCGGCCAATTTGGCAATACGTGTGGGGTCCAGCGCCGTTAGGATAAAAACAACAATGCCTACCGTTGCAATAATAGCATACACTGGGGTCTGGGTCTTTGTCAGTTTTCTAAAGAAAGATGGCAATAAATGATCGCGACTCATGGCCAGCGGATAGCGGGAAGCACTCATAATGCCTGCATTGGCCACGGAAAGAAAGGCAAACACCGCCGCGCCCGTCATTAACAGGCTGCCCCACTCCCCCATAAAAAATTTTGCCGCCGTGGCCACGGGCGTCAGATTGTTACGAAAGACTCCGGCCGGGATGACGGCAATCATAACCAGGTTTCCCAGAACATAAACGACCAATGCCGTTCCCAGGGCTAAAAACATGGCCCGGGGAATATTTTTTTCCGGCTTCCTTACCTCTTCCGAAATGGACGCCACCTTGGAGAGCCCCACATAACTGACATAAACCAGGCCCGCCGTACTAAAAACGGACGGCCATTCTGTACCCACAAAGGATATATTAGAAACATCCACCTGAACAATGCCGCTGCCGGTGAACCACAACAGAAGAAGCAGAAGAAGAAAAACAAAGACATTTTGTATGCCACTGGTTTTTTTTGCTCCGGACAAATTTAACAGTCCAAAAAGGATGGCGAAGCCTATGGACAGGGGGAGGATGGGAATATTTGGAAAAAAGATACCAAGATAGGCCCCGATGCCGACCAGGGCAAAAGAGGTTTTAAGCATCAGAACAATCCAGGTTCCCAGACCTCCGATAGAGCCCATCATGGGCCCCATGCTGCGATCCAGGAAAAAATAGACGCCGCCCGCGCGGGGCATGGCCGTGGAAAGTTCCGTTTTGCTGAAAATAGACGGTATAACGGGAATGGCCGCAATCAGATAACTTAGAATCATCGCCGGTCCGGCCTTATCAAAAGCTATTCCGGGGAGTAAAAAGAAACCGGACGCTATGGTGGAGCCGGTGGCAATGGCATATATGCTAAACAGGTTCAGCTCTTTTTTGAGGGTAACGATTTTTGCCAAAAGTAACCTTTCGCGCTATTCCGATTGAAAATCCAAAATGGCCTTTTTTAACAACCCTTCATTTTTCTCGATATACTTTTTGGCTATATCGGCTGTTTGCCCTGTTTTTGCCATAAAAATAGCCGTTTTTACATGTCCGTTTGCTTCGTCTAAATACCGGGCCGCTTCATCATAATCCACGCCGGTGGCCGACATGATGATTTTCTTCGACCGTTCCACAAGCTTAACATTGTTCAACTGCAGGTCGATCATCATATTTTCATATACCTTACCCAACTGGATCATGGAGGCGGTGGTAAGCATATTCAAAACCATCTTCTGGGCAGAACCCGCCTTCAGGCGGGTGGAACCCATAACCACTTCCGGGCCGGGTACCGGACAAATAGCCACATCCACTTCAAACTGTAACTGTTCCCGGGGGTTACATACAACCGCCAGTGTTTTGGCGCCGCGCTTTTTGGCTTCTTCAATGGCGCCAAGGACATACGGCGTGCGCTTGCTGGCCGCGATGCCACACAAAACATCTTTTTCATTCAAATCTATGGAGGCCACATCTTTGGCCCCGTTTTCAGGGAAATCCTCAAAACCCTCCACCGCCTGATACAGAGCCTCTATGCCGCCGGCAATCAACCCGACAACCATGCCGTTCGGCACACCGAAAGTCGGGGGACATTCCGCCGCATCCAAAACCCCCAGCCTGCCGGATGTCCCGGCCCCGGCGTACACAAGCCTTCCGCCGTTTTTAAAGGCATGGGCTATTATTTTAACCGCTTCCGCGATATAGGGTATTTCCTTTTCAACCGCGGGAGCCACCTTTTGATCTTCCCTGTTCATCAAAACCAGCATCTCTTTCACGGGCAATATGTCAATATCGGTTGTCAGCGGATTTCTACTTTCCGTTACCAGCGAGGCCAATTCATCAAATACCGTCTTCATCCTTTTTCCCTATAATTAAATATTTTCTATGCGCCAAATAATCTCCCAGGGCAAGCCACGCATCCCCGGGCTCTACAACACGTAAAGCATGGCCGGAAAGGCCTACCATCTCCCGTTCATAATCCCGACCCTTTATAACATGCAGCTGCCCCCCATCCCTTAACAAAGGAAACGCATACCGCACCAACAGGGGCAGCGCGGCCAGGGCCCGGGCCGTAACAATATCAAAACTTTTAAAAAAGCGGGGCTCCAGCCGCTCAATCCGTTCATTTACCACAGTATAGGAAAGAGAAAGCTCTTCTTTAACTTTTTTTAAAAACAAGGTTTTCTTTCTAACACTCTCCAACAGAACAATATCATTTTCAGGAAAAACAATAGAAAGAATAACACCGGGCAACCCCCCGCCCGTACCCATATCCACCAGTCGCGCCCGCGGCGGAAAGAGCGTCAAAAGGTTTTTCACATAAAAAAAACACTCCAAAAAATGCCTTCTCACCAGATTGCCTCTATCCGCGGCGGAAACCAGACTCATCCTACCCGAATAGGTATACAACATCGAGGCAAAACCTTCCAACTGCAAAAATTGTTTTTCCGAAAGCCCTATTCCCTGGCTCTCAAGAAACTCATTAAGACTTTGTAGCGAGAGCTGTTCCACGTGAAACGCCCGTCTTTTTAAACTTGTCTATATAGATCATCAATACGGAGATATCCGAAGGCGTGACTCCGCTTATGCGCGATGCCTGTCCCAGACTTCGCGGCTTTAAAAGCGAGAGCTTCTCCCGGGCCTCGGCAGATAAAGCCTCGATTTTTTCATACTCAAGCTCCGCCGGTATCGTAAGGGATTCCGTCTTTAAAAACTTCTCCATCAGCGCCGCCTGCCGCTCCAGATAGCCGGCATACTTTACACCGAATTCAACATCCAGAATGGCGCTATCCATATAGTCTGCCGTATTAACCAGAGACAACAACCCCTTTAATGATACCTCGGGGCGCTTTAGCAGTTTTTCAACAGAATGGTTTTGTTTTACCGGCGTTGACAGCCCCCCATATAAGCGATTAAAATCTTCCATGGATACTTTTCGACCAAGAACATCTTTTTTCAAAGCTTCGATTTGTTCCCGGCGGCGGATCATTTTCTCATAAGCCTTTTCATCAACAATACCCAGGGAACGCGCCTCATCCATTAACCTCAGGTCGGCATTATCCTGCCGCAACAACAAGCGGAACTCAGCCCTGGAGGTAAACATTCTATACGGTTCCTCATGAATCTTGTTTATAAGGTCATCGATCAGAACACCGATATAAGCCTGTGATCTTTTTAATACAAACGCTTCCCTGCCGGTAAGTTTAAGAGCGGCGTTTATGCCGGCCATCAGACCCTGGGCCGCCGCCTCTTCATAACCCGAAGTGCCGTTTATTTGACCCGCAAAATAAAGATTGGCCACCGGCTTTGTTTCAAGGCTTGCCTTCAATTGATCCGGAGGAAAAAAATCATACTCCACGGCATACCCCAGGCGCACTATCCTACACTTTTCCAACCCCCTGACCGTGCGAATGGCCCTTTCCTGAATTTCCGCGGGAAGGCTGGTGGAAAAACCATTAACATACACTTCCCGGTTGTGATACCCTTCCGGTTCAAGAAAAAGCTGGTGGCGGTTCTTATCGGCAAAACGGTCTATTTTATCTTCAATGGAAGGACAATACCTTGGGCCCACGCCTTTTATACGCCCGGTAAACATCGGCGAGGCATCAAACCCCTGGCGCAGAATATCATGGGTCTGCTCATTGGTGTAACCTATAAAGCAGCTGATCTGCCTTCTGTCGATTTTATCTGTGGAAAAAGAAAAAGGTTGCGGCTTTTCATCCGGCTTTTGTTCTTCCATAACAGCATAGTCGATATAATCGCGGTGTATTCTTGGCGGGGTTCCTGTTTTCAATCTCCCCGTTCTGAACCCAAGGGCGGATAAGGTTTCACTCAACCCCTTGGCAGGCAAGTCGCCGGCCCGACCCGCGGCCAGGTGATTTAAACCGACATGAATGATGCCGTTTAAAAAAGTGCCCGCTGTTAAAATTACGGCCCTTGCAAAAATCCGGCTTCCACAAGAAAGTACAACGCCCTCAACCCGGTCGGAAGCTGTTATAATATCATTAACCCGCCCCTCAATAAGTTCCAGGTTTTTCAACCTGTTTAAATACCCCTGGGCCACCCGGGCATAATAGGGACGGTCCGCCTGGGCCCTTGGCGATTGAACAGCCGACCCCTTGGAGGTGTTAAGCATTTTAAAATGAATACCGCTGTCATCGATAATCTTACCCATCAGGCCGCCGAGGGCGTCCACTTCCCTGACAAGCTGCCCTTTTGCCAGACCGCCGATGGCCGGATTGCAGGACATCAAACCGATTTTTTTCCTGTCCAGGGAGATAAGAGCCGTGGACATACCCATCCTGGCGGCAATATTAGCGGCTTCAATTCCGGCATGACCGCCACCTATAACTACAATATCATACTTTTTCATGGTTTCACGTGGAACACGTTTATTTGCCTATACAAAACTTAGAGAAAATATTATTCAAAATTTCATCGGTGGTTACGGCGCCGGTAAATGCCCCAAGCGTATCAATAAGAGAGCGGAAGTCTATCGCTAAAAATTCCGGCCCCGTTTTCGCTTTGGTTGATTTTATGGCGCGTTCCGTTTGTTCCCTTGCCTTTTTTAAAAGATTATAGTGCCGGATATTGGTAACGATATTTGTATGTTGATCGCTTAAAGTGTTTATCTTTCCGGCAATTTCTTTCTTCAATAAATCAATGTTTGTTTTTTTCGTTGCGGATATCTTTACCGTTGGAGTCTCCGGGAAATATTTCCCTATCTCGCTTATTGTTTCTTCTTTTACTTTTTTGTCTGTTTTATTCACCACGGCAATAAGGTTTGTGTTAAAGTTTTTTACCAGGTTTATGATACTTATATCTTCTTCGTCGAGGGGGCGGGAACCATCAAAAATAAAAAGTATAAGATCACTTTCGCCAATGAGTCCCTTGGCACGTGAAACACCCTCTTTTTCGATTGACTCTGCCTTATCGCGAATACCCGCGGAATCTATCAGACGTACAAAGGTATCGTCTATTATAATATCTTCGTGAATATGATCCCTGGTGGTTCCGGGGGTGGAAGATACGATAACTCTTTCCCTGTTTATAAAGGTATTCATAATGCTGGACTTACCCACATTTGGTTTTCCGAGAAGCAAAATCTGAATAAGGTCGGAAACCGATTTGCTCGATTCATAGGAGTCTATCAGCTTTATAATTTCTTTCAACACCTTTTGTAGATGCAGAACTATTTTATCGTAGGGAATAATTTCAATATCTTCTTCGGAAAAATCTATTTCCAGTTCAACCAGGGAAGCCAGGTTTATAAGTTCTTTTTTTAGTTCGTTTATTTTAACGGACAGGGAGCCGTGTAGTTGCTTTAAGGAATTTTTTACCGCCCGCCTGCTTCTGGAGGCAATAATGTCGGCAACGGCTTCCGCCTGTATTAAGTCTATTTTTGAATTTAAAAAAGCCCTTTTGGAAAATTCTCCCGGCTCGGCCAGCCGGCAACCTTTTTCCAAAAACAGACTTATTATTTCTTCGGTTATAAAAAAATTGCCATGACAACTAATTTCAATAACATCTTCACCGGTATAGGAATGGGGCGTCCTAAAAACATAGACTATAACATCATCTATGGTTTCATTATTTTTTTTAAGCTGCCCGTGGTAAAACCGCCCCCCTTCCGAAGAAATAATCTCTCGTGAAAAAAAACCATCCACCAGTTCAATAACGCCATTGCCGGAAAGGCGAATCAAATTGACACTACCCCCCTGGGTCGCGCTTATGGGTGCAATTATGATATCGCTGTTATCCATTATCAAAACTTATTTTTTCTTTTTTCCCGATGGCTTTTTAACCGTAGGTTTTATCTCTTCATCATCAACATGAATATATTTTTGTTGAACTATCGTCAACAAGTTGAACAGAGTATAATAAAGGTTCAATCCTGAAGGAAACCGGTTAAAAAGCACAAGCATAAACAGGGGCATCATATAGATCATGGATTTCTGCTTGGGATCCTGCATAGTCATTTTAGATTGGAAGAACATGGTCAGGGCCATTAAAACAGGAAGCAGATTAAATTCATTTCCATAAAACGGAAGCGAAACCGGCAAAGTAAACAAAGCTTCCGAGGTAGATAAGTCATTGATCCAACCGGGAATAAACATTGCTCCTCTTAACTGTATGGTAGACTTAAAAACCTGATATAAGGCAAATAACAAAGGCATCTGTAAAAGCATGGGCAGGCAACCGGACATGGGATTGCCGTGTTCCTTATACAGCTTCATCATTTCTTTTTGTTGCCTCTGTTGATCGTTTTTATATTTTTCCTTTATCTCATTCATCAAAGGCTGCATTTTTTGCATTCTTTTTTGACTTTGATAACTATGCTTGGTAAGCGGAAAAAGAATCAGTTTGACCATTATGGAGAAAATTATAATCACCAGACCATAATTGGGAATAAAAGAATTCAACCATTCCAATACCGGTAATATTAAATAGCGGCTTATGGGACGGAAAATACTCCAGCCATCACTCATAATAAGTTCGTCAAGGCTGTTGTCATAGTGAGCCAATTCCTTATAATCCAGAGGCCCTATATAAATACTAAATCTATCTTCGCTTCCGGCTTTTACATAATAGCCCGCATTATAATATTTATAAAGTATTTCATTTTTCTTTACGCCAAAGCCATTAAAAAAAACACCTTCGGAAACATCCGCTTTCCTGGCCACAATGGCGGACACAAAATATTTATTTCTAATGGCAATCCATTCGGCAATACCGGAAAAATCCTCCTGTTCGGCAACGCCCTCTTCATCTATTTTGTAAGGTTCCAGTTCATCCGCCATATAGGCAAAGGCTTCGTTATAGGTATAATCATCTTCTATATAGGCTTCCGTGGCAGGTAAACCGTTTTTCCATATCAATTGATAGGAACGGTTTAAAAACAATTCTTCAGGATGAGAAACAGAGACCCCCAAATCAAAATGATAACGGTTATTATAAAAGGTAAATCTTTTTTTAATTATTCCATCTTTTGTATTCAGGGAATACTCAAGAACAAGAGAATCTTCATTCTTTAAAGTATACTCTCCCTGCTTGTCCACGGAGAAAAGCATCTTATCCAGCTTAACAAAATCTCCCTCCATGTTCTGAAAAGAAATATTTATACCATTTTTTATTTCCTCGGAAACAAGCTCCACCAAGCTGGAATCATAGGTTTTATATTGTGTTAACTGATAATGTAATAATGATCCGCCACCCCGGTTACTTATCACAAGATTATACTTATCCGTGTTTATTGTAATGACCTTCTCAATACTGTCACCCCTGGCATTGGAAAGGGTTTCCTTAATCGTTTCCCCTTTTTCTATTTCGGGAAGGGGCTTTTCTTCCGTTATTATTTTTTCCGGGGCCGGAGAAGGTTCAACTTCCGCGGGTTTTTCGATCACCTCGTTTTTTTGTTCAGGCTTTATTCCCAGAACATATTCATTGTAATAAGGCATCAACACTATAATTATGGCAACAATAATCATTGCCAAAAAACTTTTTTTGTCCATTGTATTTCTACTCACCCAGATATTTATTTAAAGTATAATCCAATTCGCTAAACAACGTTTTTGCACTTAAAGATTGGGCTCTTTTGTTTATTAAAAAAATAACCCTGTTATATTGGGATAACAGGGTTGGTTTCTCTCTGACAAAATGCCTTACTAATCTTTTAGCGTAATTGCGCTTTACAGCATTTCCAAAACTCTTTTTTACAAGGATTGCCACACGTTTATCCGAAACATCCTTTTTTAGAAGAAGGATCAACCCAAAGCGATTGGGTATCTTTTTTCCCTTACTAAAAAGAAAATTAATTTCATCCCTGCTTTTTAAAGACTTTATCTTATGCCGACTTGATAAATTCATCGCTCACTGTTAACCGCTTACGTCCCTTGGCACGACGACGCGCTAAAATAGCCCGGCCGTTTTTGGAACTCATACGTTCGCGAAAGCCGTGTTTATTTTTTCTTTTGCGGTTACTTGGTTGATATGTTCTTTTCATTGTTCCTCCATTTTTAAAATAGATCGGCAATTTAAAAATATTTTTATGCCAAGTACAAATAGATTTAAAAATAAATATCTGTGGATAAATTTGTGGATAATGTGTTTTTATCCACAATAAATAGTCCGTTAATAATAATATTGGTTCATAACTCTGTTTGTTCTCAAAGTTAGCACTAAGTTAATAACATTCATAAATTTATATTTTTCAAATACTTATAATAGTTATCCACGAATTCACATCCCCTATATACTATTATTAACTTTTAAATATATATTTATAATACTATCAATATAAAACAAAGCGTTGTAAACCTTGAAAATTTGCCATGTTTTGTTTAGCTTTTCCTGTTTATCTGGGAGGAAAAATGAATTTTAAAATTGAACGAGATCATTTCTTTAGGGTATTACAAAAGGTAATCAGTGTCATCCCTACAAAATCAACGGTGGAGATTCTCTATAATGTGCTTATCCAGGCTAAGGATTCTCGCTTATCCATAACCGCCACCGACCTTGAAATCACACAGATTGCCTGGACCGATTGCTCCGTGGTGGACCCCGGTGAAATAACGATTCCGGGAAAAATATTGCTGGATATTATCCGCGAGCTGCCCAATGTGGAAATTGAATTTAACGCCGACGAGAATAATAAGATTTTAATAAAATCCGAATTAGGTGAGTATAAACTTTCCGGCGAGAGTAAAAACGAATATCCGTCTTCTCCTCAGATAGAGTCCGATAATAAAATAAACATATCCAATGACGCCTTGAAGCATATGATTGAAAAAACAATCTTTGCCTGTTCTTCCGATCATTTCCGTCCGGCGCTGACGGGTGTGTATTGTCAGTTTTTTGAAAATGAATATCGCATGGTTGCCACGGATGGACACCGGCTTGTGAAACTGGTTAATCCCTCCGTTACCTCTACCTTTACGAAGGATATAATTATCCCGACCAAGGCGCTTAATTTTACCGCCCGTAATTTAAAAGAGGGAGAAGAACATCAGATAACAATCAGTGAAAACCATATCCTGTTTGAATTGCCGGATACCCATATTTACTCCAGAATAATTAAAGAAAGCTATCCGGACTATGAACGTGTTATCCCGGCTTCGTTCACAAAGGAAATGAAAATAAACAAGAATGATTTTATTTCTTCGGTCAAGCGTGTTTCGCTTTTTTCAAACCCAATAACCTCGCAGGTACGTTTGCGCCTCGAATCAAATGTACTTCAGGTCTCCGCCCAGGATATTGAGTTTGGCGGCGAAGCCAATGAACATATTCCCTGTTCCTTTGAAAGTGAACCTTTGGAAATAGCCTATAACGCCAATTACCTGTTGGATTTACTAAGACATTTTGATAGCGACAGGATAAGAATGACTTTTAATGATTCCGATAGTCCTGCCCTGATATATCCCGATGAGGATAATCCCAGGGAAATCGACCTTGTTATGTTGATTATGCCGGTGCGAATTAACAGTTAATGTTTTTACAAAGTTTGCATCTTAAAAATTTCAGAACCTTTGAAAAAATAGAGACGACTTTTTATCCTGGTATCAATCTTATTACCGGAGAAAACGGTGCCGGCAAAACAACGCTTTTGGAAGCTATTTACTATTTAGCCTTAACAAAAAGTTTTAGAGAACACCAGGATAAATTTTCCGTGGCTTCGGGAAAATCTTTTTTTGATGTGGAAGGATATTTTAAAAGAGAGAAAAACATTTTTTCCTTACGACTTTTCTATTCCGCGGAAGATGGAAAGCGTGCCTTTTATAATAAAAATAAAGTAAATCAGTTTTCAGAGATTATCGGCATGATACCCGTGGTGATTTTGTCTCTTGATGATATGGATATACTTTACGGCTACAGCAGTGTCCGAAGAAAATGGCTGGATATCCTGTTATCTCAACTGGATATGCATTATCTGAAAGACCTTAAGCATTATAAGAAAACGCTGGCCCACAAAAACAGGCTGTTATCCCGGTATGATATTGGCTACGCCGAAGTAGATAACTGGAATATACAACTGGCTGCTTACGGCGCAAGCATTATAAAAAAAAGAAATACTCTTATTGAGGATTTTAATAAAAAAATCGCGGAGATATATATAAAGATTTCCGGTAAAAAGGAGAACATAGCTATTTCCTACCGCCCCAGTCTGGAAGATAAGGAAGATTTGTCTTCTCAACTTTATGATAAACTAAAGAACTCCTTTGAAAATGAAAAAGCAAAAGGAGCTACCTTTATAGGACCTCACCGGGATGAAATTCTGTTTTTAAAAGATGAAAAACCCATAAAAAAATTTGGTTCTGTAGGTGAAAATAAAACGTTCCTAATAAGTTTGAAAATTTTGGAAAAGATTAAAATAAAGCAAATGAAGGATGTTTCCCCTTTTTTGCTGTTGGATGATATATTTGGGGAACTGGATAACAACAGGGTTCATAATTTTTTTGATTTGGTTGAAAACGACAGTCAAACGTTTATTACAACCACCAACTATCACCGTATGAGTGAAATGCTTGCCTTAAATTTTCATCACTATAACATTGCCAATGGGGAAATCCGTTATGAGAAAGCGTTATGTTAACATCGGGCAGGTGTTGGCAAAGATCATAGATAAAAATAATGTGCCTGTTTCCTGGGAACTGGAGCATATTAAAACCCACTGGAACAGTCTGGATGCGATATTGATAAAACAGGCCGAGCCGGTTAAATATTTTAGCCGTACCCTGATTTTGAAAATTGCGGACCCCGTATGGAAGGAAGAATTCGAAAAAAATAAGGAATCCGTTATCCTAAGAATTAGAACAAACCTGCGGGGTATAAAAGTAGAAAATGTTGAATTTATATAAAGTAAGATAGGAAGCATATGCCAAATAAGGAATATACGGCCCAGAATATTCAGGTTTTAAAAGGTCTTGAAGCGGTAAGAAAAAGACCGGCCATGTATATAGGCGATGTTACCTATAAGGGGTTACATCATTTAGTTTATGAAATTGTAGATAACAGCATCGATGAGGCGCTGGCGGGCTTTGCCAAAAATATTACCGTCAAAATAGACCATGATGATTCCATCATCGTGGAAGACGACGGACGGGGCATACCCACGGATATGCATCCCGTGGAAAAAAAACCGGCGGTGGAAGTAATCATGACGGTTTTACATGCCGGCGGAAAGTTTGATAAATCTACCTATAAGGTATCGGGTGGGCTGCACGGGGTGGGCGCCTCGGTTGTTAATGCCCTTTCCGAATGGTGTACCGTGGAAATTTTCCGAAACAATAAAATTCACTATCAAAAATATGAACGAGGCATCCCGGTTTCCAAGCTGGAAGTACGGGGAGAAACGGAAAAACGGGGAACGCGGGTACATTTTCTACCGGATAAGCAAATTTTTACAGAAACCCGCTATCAGTATGATATACTGGCCAAACGTTTACGCGAGTTGGCCTTTTTAAATAAAGGCATTAACATAACCATAAAAGACCTCCGTTTTGACAAGGAAGATACTTTTTCCTACCAGGGCGGTTTGATTGAATTTGTTACCTTTCTGGATGAAGGACGTTCTTCCCTGCATCCGCCGATTTATATCGAAGGAGAAAAAGAAAACACTCCCGTGGAGATCGCCCTGCAATATAACACCTCCTATACGGAAACCGTTTTAACCTATTGTAACAATGTGAACACGGTGGAAGGGGGAACCCACCTCTCCGGATTTAAGGCGGCCCTGACCCGTTCCCTGAACAATTTTGCTCAAAAAAACGGAATGGTCAAGGGAAATGAAAAAGTAAGCTTTTCCGGTGAAGATGTTCGTGAAGGTTTGACGGCGGTAATCAGTGTAAAGGTCGCCGAGCCTCAGTTTGAGGGCCAGACGAAAACCAAGCTGGGAAACTCGGAAGTACGAACCGCCGTGGAGACCCTGTTAAACGAAAAACTATATGATTTTCTTGACGAAAACCCTTCCATTGCCAAAAAAATTATAGAAAAAAGCATGGCCGCCGCCCGCGCCCGGGAAGCGGCCAGAAACGCCAGGGAACTTACCCGCCGCAAAAACGCCCTGGAAAGTAATTCCCTACCCGGTAAACTTGCGGATTGCTCCTCAAAAAATCCCGAGGAAAGTGAAATTTACCTGGTGGAGGGTGACTCCGCCGGCGGATCGGCCAAGCAGGGTCGAGACAGAAACTTTCAGGCCATTTTACCGCTGAAGGGTAAAATCCTGAATGTGGAAAAAGCCCGTCTGGACAAATTGTACAGCAACGATGAAATTAAAACCATCATCATGGCCTTGGGCACGGGTATTGGTTCCGAGGATTTTGATATCAGTAAGTTACGCTATGATAAAATTATAATCATGACGGACGCCGATGTGGACGGTTCGCATATACGAACACTGCTGCTTACTTTCTTCTTTCGCTATATGAATGAGCTGGTGCAAAAGGGAAAAATTTATATTGCTCAACCGCCCCTCTATAAAATAAAAAATGGTAAAACGGAAAAGTATGCCTATTCCGAAGCGGAAAAAGACGCGATTCTAAAGGAGATATCCGAGGAACAACGCAAAAAGGTAGGACTTCAAAGATATAAGGGTCTTGGCGAGATGAACCCGGAACAGTTATGGGATACCACCATGAATCCCGAAACGAGAACCGTTTTGCAGGTTAATGTGGAAAATGCTATCGACGCGGATCATATTTTTACCACGCTTATGGGCGATGAGGTGGAACCACGGCGTCGCTTTATTGAAGAAAACGCTCAATATGTACGAAACCTGGATGTATAAGACTTATGGCTGATTCACAAAAAATAATTCCGATATTAATAGAACGGGAAATGCGGGAATCCTATTTGGATTACTCCATGTCCGTAATTGTTTCCAGAGCGCTGCCCGATGTACGGGATGGTTTAAAGCCGGTGCATCGCCGGGTACTTTACGGCATGCGGGAATTGGGTGTTGTTCATAACCGGGCCCATAAAAAGAGCGCCCGTATTGTTGGAGAGGTGCTGGGTAAATATCATCCGCACGGGGATTCCGCGGTTTACGATACCATGGTGCGCATGGTACAGGATTTTTCCCTGCGCTACCCCCTGATAGACGGTCAGGGAAACTTCGGATCCGTGGATGGAGACTCTCCCGCGGCCATGCGTTATACGGAAGTACGCATGAAGCAGATAGCCGAGGAATTGTTGGCGGACCTGGATAAAAATACCGTTAATATGACCCGTAACTTTGACGACTCGCTGGATGAACCGACGGTATTGCCGGCAAAAATTCCCAACCTTCTGGTAAACGGCTCCTCCGGTATAGCCGTGGGCATGGCCACAAACATTCCGCCACACAACCTGAGGGAAGTGGCCAGCGCCATAAAGGCTCTCATCGAAAATCCGGATATGGATATTCTTTCCCTGATGGAATATGTTAAAGCGCCGGACTTTCCCACGGGTGGTATTTTATATGGCATGGAAGAGGTAAAAAAGGCTTATCATACCGGCCGGGGTAAAGCCATTGTACGGGCCAAGGCCGAAATTGAAGAGCTAAAAAACGGAAAATCCCGAATCATAGTAAAAGAGATACCCTACCAGGTTAATAAACTCAATCTCATTAACAAAATTGTTGAGTTGGTTAAGGAAAAGCGCATAGAAGGTATTGCCGACTTGCGTGATGAGTCGGACCGGGATGGCATGCGCATGGTTATTGAAATAAAAAGAGACTTTGATCCCGAAGCCGTTCTGAACCTTCTCTACAAATATACCCAAATGCAGGTAACCTTTGGCATAATTCTGTTGGCTCTGGTAAATGGCCGGCCCCAGGTATTAAACCTGAAACAGATAATCACGCACTTTATTGATCACCGTATCGATGTTATTGTCCGTCGTACAAAATATGATCTGGAAAACGCCGAAAAACGGGCGCATATTCTGGAAGGTTTACGCATAGCCATAGATAATATCGATGAAATAATCGAACTTATAAAAAGCTCGAAAAGTCCCGATCATGCGCGGGAAAGATTGATCGAACGGTTCGGCTTGAGCGAAGCCCAGGCAAAGGCCATATTGGATATGAGGCTGCAACGCCTTACAGGCCTGGAAAGAGATAAAATAGAAAAGGAATACCAGGAGCTTCTTGTATTGATAAAAGACCTCAGGGAAATTTTAGCCAGCAAGGAACGTCAGTTGTCCATCGTCGTTTCGGAACTGGATGAGGTTGTCGATAAATATGCCGACGAACGGCGTACGGAAATCGTTTTGAATTATGAAGAAATTTCCATGGAAGACCTTATCACCGAAGAAGAAACGGTGGTAACTATTTCACATGGTGGTTTCATTAAACGTTTTTCCGCCAGCGCCTATAAAACGCAAAACCGCGGGGGGCGGGGTGTTTCCGGGGCAAAAACCAAGGACGATGATTTTATTGAACACCTGTTTACCGCCAGCACTCATGACTATATACTCTTTTTTACGGACAGGGGCCGATGTTATTGGTTAAAGGTCTACGCCATTCCGCAATCGGGTAAAAACTCCCGCGGCCGTCCGGTTATTAATTTGATCGAGATTGAAAAAGGTGAAAAAATTCAAACCTTTATCACCATCAAAAATTTTGACCGGGAGGGCTATATTGCCATGGCCACCCAACAGGGTATTATCAAAAAAACAGAGTTGCGCGCCTTTAGCCGGCCTCGGCGAAATGGAATTATCGCCGTCAATATCCGGGAAAATGATAAGCTGATCAATGCTGAAGTAACAACCGGCAAGGATCATATCGTTGTGATAACCCGCAATGGAAAATCGATTCGCTTTGATGAAAATGATGTACGTTCCATGGGTAGAAACTCAACGGGGGTTAAGGCCATTACCCTAAAAGGGGACGATCGCGTCATTGCCATGACCCTGGCGGATGATGAAAAAACCCTGTTGACCGTTGCCGAAAACGGTTATGGAAAAAGAACGCCGTTGCCGGAATATCGCTTGCAACACAGGGGGGGAAGCGGCATTATTGCCATGAAAGTATCCGAAAAAACCGGAAAACTGGTGTCGGCCATAAGCGTGGACGAAGACCAGGATTTGATGATAATTACAACCAAGGGCGTCGTTATCCGCCAACGGGTAAGGCAGGTCAGCGTTATTGGCCGCAGCACCCAGGGCGTAAAGGTTATTCGTTTGGATAAAAACGATACCGTAAGTGATATTGCCTTGTTGGATGCCTTTGATGAAGAAAACGAAGCAGAAGAAAGCAGCGAAAGTACGCAGGAATGAAAAAAATATCGGGATCAACCGTAACCCGTTTATCTCAATACTATAGAATCCTGAATGATCTGATAGAGAATAACGTGGAAACGGTTTCGTCAAGTGAAATTGCTCAGATAAACAGCATCACCGCCGCGCAGGTTCGCAAGGACTTATCCTTTTTCGGATCCTTTGGTAAGCGGGGGTTGGGTTATAATACCCGCGAGCTGAGAAATACAATCGCCGGAATATTAGGCCTGCATAAAAAGTGGAATGTGGCTTTGGTGGGCTATGGCAATATTGGCCGGGCCCTCCTTTTATATGATGAATTTCGCAAGCAGGGTTTCTTCTTTCAGGCTATTTTTGAAGTGGATGAGAATAAAATAGGCCGACGTGTACACGGAGTGGATATCGTACACGTTAAAGAGGCGCCCCGGATTTTATTCTCAAAGGAGATAGAAATTGTAATAATTGCCGTTCCCGCAAAAAACGCCCAGGGCATCATTGATTTTTTTGTAAGCCTGGGCATAAAAGCTTTTTTGAACTTTGCCACAACCAGCATACATGTACCCAAGGATGTTATAGTTAAAAATGAAAACATGTCCATAGAGCTGGAAGCGCTTACCTATTTTCTGACTAATAAAAAGTAACAGACAAAAAGAATATAATCATTTCTTAAGCTTTGAAATGAAGACTTAAAGAAGAAAAACGTTTTCAGGTAAAAAAAAAGGCGATTCGGAAAGAATCGCCTTTTTGATTTTCAAGAAAACTTAGTTACCCAGTTTCTCTGCCTTGGCAAAAGCATCTTTTGCTTTTTTCTTTTGATTGGTATGGGCATAAGCCACGCCAAGGTTATACCACATATTGGCGTCATCCGGAAAATACTCAACCCCTTCGGATAAGGTATCGCGGGCGTCTTCATACTTTTCCAGCAAGAGTTCGCTTTGCCCTTTTAATTGATAGGCTTCCTTAAACTCCGGGTCAATTTCCAGCACGCGGGTAAACATATCTATAGATTCGTTAAGCAGTGCCTTTTTATCTTCCGGGCTGGTATCCTTGGCATTGGCGGTGTTTACCAGCAGCAGGCCCAGGTTAAACGGCAGGGCCTTCTCTTCGGGATTAAGCTGAATGGCCTTACGATAGGCCTTGATGGCGTTTTTGCTATCCTTTTTAAAATCATAGGTTTGCGCCAAAAGCGTATAGGCATTGGCGTTGGCGGAATCCAACTCCAGCGATTTGTTCAAACTTTCTATGGCCTTATCATATTTCTGGGTAAAGAAATAGAGAGAACCAAGGTCGGAGTATGCTTCCGCGCTATCGGGATATGTTTGCGTCAGTTTTAAGTAAGCTTCGATGGCTTTTTCTTTGTCATTAAGTACCTGATAGCAGATTCCCACCATGCGCGCGGCCTGATAGGTGGGGTTGATTTCATTGGCAACGCGAAAATTGTTTATGGCGCTTTTCATGGTCTCCTTGGCCTTTTCCGGATCGGACTCAAGAAGTTTCGCGTAATTTTGATAGTCTTTTACGCCGTCATTATAACTTTGGGCAAAAAAGCGTTGGCGGTCATTGGTAATTTGCAATAAGTACTGATTGCCCAGGGATTCAGACTTCTTAAAAGCCTCAATCATTTTGTCATAGTTCTTAAGTTGACCGTTTAGCTGGCCATAAAGGTACCAGGCCTCCGGGTTGTCGGGATAAAGCTTAATGGCCTTTTCCAATTGAACCAGGGCGTCGTCAAAGCGCCGATTTTTTAAATGTACCTTGGCGCCTTCTATTTCCGGCGGACTGCAAGAGCTTATCAAAAAAATAAGCGCCATCAGCAGCGCGCCTGTTATACTGGATCGTAACATCTTTTTTCTCCTTATATAAAATGTTCCAAACGATAAAATGAGTTTAATGATTTGCTTGTTTTTGGTTTTTTATTGGAATAGTTTTTAAGCTAAAAAAATGCTAATTTACTTGCAATAAATTTTATTAACCGGGGAAATCATGCGAATCCTTAAGTTTTTACTTGTTTTAACTCTCTTTGTTCAGGCGCAAAGTTCCAACTTTGATGAGAAAAAGTTTTTTGAAACCATACAATCTTCCTACTACAATTTAAAAAATACGGAACTAAAAAATTTTCTGGTTTTGGTACAAAATCAATCCACGCAAAACATTGCCCGGCAATATTGGCAAAACCCGGACGTGTTCCCCTTGCAGCTTATTTGGTTAAACCCTGATCATGTATTTTTATCCGAACAGGGGGTACCTGCCCTGCCCGATACCGTTTCCAGTCAATACGGCGCCCTGGTTTCAGACCTTAAACGACAGGTTAGCGGGTTATTGTTCGATTTAAAACGTTTTTATCTGACGGGCATATTTGAAACGATCTCCAATAATTACCGCATTGATGTTTTGGATAAGCTGGTGCGCGTTGCCTATAATGAAGTTAGCGGAGCGGATACCACCCTGAATGTTTACTACTTCGGTTTTAACGGTCTGCTATTAAAAAGCGACAGCTTTTCCCCCGACGGACGGCGTAAGGTTACCACCCGACCGAAATTTAAAATTGTTAAAACCAAGTGGCTTTGTGTAGGCTGGGAAGCACAAATGTGGCTGGACGACAAAGTGGAAAGCGGCTTTATTATCGGTTTGGATATGCAGGAATATCAAAACATTTGGATTCCCTATAACATAGATATTGTGGTACAGCAGGCTCGTTTTAAGGGGGCAACCTTTACGGACAGACTCTTTTTCAGGAATTATATTTATAATCAGTCTTTGCAGATGATAAAGGGGCAATAGCTATTTTTTTAAGCGGGTACTTTCATTAATGTAGCCTCTGTTTTTAGCGTATCCCCATAATTGTCTCTGTAGCAGCTTGCGTCCCCTGTAAAGGCGGGACATAACCGTTCCCAACGGGCAGCCGATGATCTGGGCGATTTCATTGTAGCTAAACCCTTCCACATCACATAAAAGTATAACCAGCCGAAAAGGCTGGGGCAGGCGGTTTAAGGCTACCAGGATATCGTCGTCAAAATCCATCTGACCGCTCTGCATTCTCTCCTCTATATTGGGAAGGGCCTCTTCAAGGATATTTTTATAGAGAATGTGTTCTTCAAGGTCATCATAGCTTATTTTTTGCGGTTGTCTGGATTTTTTGCGGTATGAGGTTATATAAGTGTTTACAAGGATACGAAAAATCCAGGCGCGAAAATTGGTGTTTTTTTGAAATTGATCCAATGACCGGTAAGCCTTAAAAAAGGATTCCTGCAACAGGTCTTCGGCATCGGCGCTGCGCCGCGCAAGGCGCATGGCGGTACTCTTTAGGGCCGGCAGATGAGGCTGGAGCAGGGACGAAAAGAATTCTTGTTTAGGACTCATATGGTTTTAGAAGCTATAGATTATTTCTTCAAGTATATGCAATAAAGCGTATACAATCAAATTCTCATCTAGGTAAATAAATGCGAAAGGTGCTTCCTTCCCCGGGTTTGCTGGCGGCCAAAATCAGTTTTCCCTTGTGGTACTCTTCAATGATTCGCTTGGAAAGGCTTAAGCCGAGTCCCCACCCTCTTTTTTTTGTACTAAAGCCCGGTTTAAAAATTACGGTTTTGTGTTTAGGCAGAATGCCTTTTCCCGTATCGCAAATATCTATCATAATATATTTTTCGTTTTGGCCGAGTTTTACCTCGATTTTACCTACCTCGTCCACCATGGAATCGATGGCGTTTTTTATGATATTTTCCATAACCCACTCAAAAAGATCGGTATTAAAGGCAACCGTTACATTGTCGGGAATCTCCGCCGTTAATGTAATCCGCCGGTTAAGATGGGGCAGGCGGTTTTGAAAATAGGAGATCGTACCGTTCAGCACTTTGGAAAGGTTTCCTGGTTTCAGGCGTGGAACGGAGCCAATTTTTGAAAAGCGGTTGGCGATTTTATTCAAACGGCTCAGGTCATTTCCCATCTCACGGATAATTTCATCGGCATTGTCCGGTTGTGAAGCGAGCAGTTCTATCCACCCGGAAAGAGAACTGAGCGGCGTACCCAGTTGATGGGCGGTTTCCTTGGAAAGCCCCACCCAAATGGATCGCTGTTCGCTGCGTTTTATATAAGTGAATCCGAAATATCCCAGCAATATAAAAACAATACCGGCGCCGATGATAAAAAAAGGCAAGGTACGCAGCTTATATATTTCCGGGGGATAGCCATAATAATAATAGCCCAGCACGGCATTTTGGTATTTTATGGGAATCGGCTTATTCTCACCGGCTATCTGTTTTAGGGTGTTTACAAGTAACAGGGAGTCCTGCCGGTTCAATGTGGTCAGGCTGTCAATGCGGGGGGCTATGTTTTTCCAGCTTTGAGGGCGACCGGAACTGTCGGTATAAATAATGGGATAGTCCGCTTTTTGAATGACCTCGTTAAAAAAAAAGTTAACATCAACGTCACTGGTGGGGTTGTTTATATTTTGTTCAAAAATCTTTATGCGAAACTGCACAAATTCGGTGGACTTAACTTTTAAGGTATTTACAAGTTGCTGGGTATACCATAAAACGGAAATGGTTGTAACGATACCTAATAAAAAGAGCAGCCCCTTAAACCGGGCGCTGCTCCGTGGTCTGAGTTTTATCATGTTTTTATTTTAAAGATCGTTTAACAACTCTTGGGCTTTTTTCTTGTGCTCCTTATCCTTGGCGGAACTGATGGGCAGGGCAAGGCAGGCCTCAAATTGCTGGCGGGCCAGGTCGTCCTTGTCCATCATTTCATAGGTAATACCGAGCTCCAGATGATGATTGATATAATCGGGATTAATTTCTATCGCCTTTTTAAAATTCTCGACGGCGGCTTCGTTGGAGGCGTCCTTGGGCACGCCGCCCAAAAACATATCGGCAAAGCCTTTTTCTATCCAGCTCAGGTTGGAAATTTTTCTGTGCCACCTGCCAAGAACATGATAGGCCAGGTCATTTTCGGGATTAAGCTTTATGGCCAATTCTGCTTCCTTGCGGATTTCCTTGGACATTTTTATCCGTTGCTTGGCGCTGGCATCCAGGGCAACCCGGCCCAGGGCGATGGCCAGATAAAGGTGTCCGTTGCTGCCGTCGTTTTTTAACTCCACGGCCTTGCGGGCATATTTTTCCGACTTTTTGTAGTAATCCTCGCGGGCTTCGCCTTCCAGGGTTTCACCGACGTCAACATAAGCGCGCGCAAGCTTCCAGGCGATTTCATAATTGCCGGGTTCATTATCAAAGGCCTTCTGGTAGAATTCGAGGGCCTGTTTATTATTAAAACTTTTATAGGCGTCATCGCCTTTTTGCAGAAAAGAGACTTCCTGCGCATTTACTGAAAAGGCAATCAGAATGGATAAGAAAAATATTTTGCTAAACATGGGATACACCTCTATTTAATGGAAAGTTGAATCGTTAAAATGGTATCTCCGGGTAAAACGGCGTCCACAACCGACATACCCTCGGTTACCCGTCCAAAGGCCGTATAATTACCGCGCAAATGAGGTTGCGGGGAGTGGCAAATAAAAAACTGGCTTCCCCCCGTGTCGAAACCGGAGGTGGCAATGCCAAGGGTGCCTCTTTCAAAGGGCAGCCCGTCCTCGGAGGGAATGGTATACCCGGGACCGCCGTAGCCGTCACCTCCGGGATCGCCTCCCTGGATAACAAAATCCGCCACAACCCGGTGAAAGCTTAAGTTATTATAAAATCCGGTGGATGCAAGCTTTAAAAAGTTTATTACCGTAAGAGGCGTTTCTTTGGTGAAAAACTCCAGGACAACCTCTCCCCGGTTGGTTAGGATACGGGCGGTAATCTTTTTTCCGAGGATAGTAAGGGCGGAGTCGGCGCTGATATAGGCCGGATGAACGGCGGCGATCCCCGCACCGGCATAGGCGGGTTGCAGTTTTTCCCGGTAGATGCGGGCAACGCGTTCCGAAGAGATGGCCTTTTCCAATATTTTGAGCTGAGCGCTGTCCACCCCCTGCTTGTTTTGTGACAGGAGTTCTATGATAAGTTCCTGAGATTCAAAATGATCCGCCTTGCGAAACCGTTGAAAGGCCTCGATAAGCAGCCGAGGTTCCACGCTTTTAGCGTGTCTTTTTTGCCAGCCCAGCACTTCGTTCAACACCCCGTAAAATGGGGTGGACATCAAGGCTTGAACATCGCGGAAGCGCAACCACTTTTTTTTATCCAACAGCGAAAAAGCTTTGTGCACCAGCAGGGGATCACGGGTGTTTAAAAAGTTGCGCAGGGTTTGCCGAACCATCCGGTTGTTGATATGGGCCAGTGCCTCCAATAAGGACGCTTTAAAGGTACTGTTTCCTTTGTCCAGATATTGATTAACCAACTGGTAGCCCAGGGATTGCTTGGTTTTGCTGATCAAATTAATCAAAAGAGCCTTTTCCGCCGGGGATTTTGTTTTTTTAAGGCGTTCCAGCAGAAGGGAAAGGGACTTGTTTCCCGCAATACTTTGAAAAGCCTTAAGCGATTCAAACCGGACATGGGGCACCATGTGGTTCATACTTTGCCTGACCAGGGGCATGGCGCTGGAGTCGGCCAAAAGGTTTGCAATATGCAGGGCATGGTACAGTTCATTCCACGAAGGCTTATACTTTAAGGAGAGATTTGTGTTGAGCCGTGTACCCAGCACGGATTTCATGGAATCGTTAAGAACGGTTCCCGCATTTAGGATTCGAGAAAGAGCTTTAAGGTAATATTTTCGCGCTTCACCGGGTTGCACGGTCAACTGATTTTGCAGGTAGTCAATATCCTTCCTGCCGGCGGCATAATATAAAAAATAGGCGTGGGGAAAACTACCGCTATATTGCCAGCTAGAGTCTGTGACCGTTTGGTAGATACTCCGGGTGTCGATCTTTTTTCTGGCCAGAATACCCGCGGTAATTAAGGCGGGCCGGTACAGGGTGGCGTGGGACAAGAGGTCTTTTATAGCGGGCACCGATGCCGTGCCGCCGCATTGTCGGAGAGCAAGGAGGGTTTCCTTTTTGAGGCTGTCTCCAAACGAGGAAAAGCGTTTCAATAACCGGCTTTCCGCTTCGCTTCCCGCGGTTTGACCGAGGGCAAAGACAATAGCACGCTTTTCCGGCAGGGAAAAGGGGCGATCCAAAAGGGAATCCAAAAAAGGCACAAGAGCGGCTTGTTTAATATGACCAAGAGAACGAAAGGCTTCCCGCCGGATATCCGGGCTTTGTTTTGTCTCCGTAAAAGGGCGCCAGGCGGCCGGATCGGCTTCACGGCGATATTCCATTTTCTTAATGGTCTTTATGGCCTCTTCGGAGGGGCTTTGTTGCGTACACTGCAAGAACAGAGCGAAAAAAAACAGAAAGATTAAAAGAGTCTTCAAGAGCGATTTCCTTCCCGTGATGGCGATGTTTGGCGCTGGCAAGTTAAGGTTTGACATTAATTTAGCTTTTACTTAATTTTTAACTTGTTTTTTTTTCGCACACTCACTTTATAAAATTTCAATGTTTGGAGGCGTAATGGCTAAAGTTTCTGAAAAAGGCTCACCACTATTTGTACTGCTGATTATTTTGCTTTCAGTGGCGCTGGTGATCGTAATAACCGTTCCCCAGAAAATCTGGGATACGGAGAAATTAGAAAAGACACAAGCCGAATACAATATGAACAGTATTTATCAGGCAGAAAAATTTTATCATCGCCTGACTAAAAAATACACCACGGATACGGATGTTCTTTTAAATACCCTGGCGCAGGACTCCACGCTTAAGATGGCTGAGAAACTGGTTCATTACACCAATGAGCTCAGAAAACTTATTAATGATTATCTTACTCTGCCCTATGTTAAAAATCTTTTAACGGTAAGCCAGAATATAAACCGGATTTCCGAAGACTTTACGACCAACAAGCGTTACTTTAAAATGGTGGAAGAAATTTTAAATGAATCGGAACAGCTTAACCTCAGCCTGCAGGTCTTTCACAACGATGTGAAGCTTCCAAACTATGTGGCAACGGTAGCCACCCTGGACAGCATCTATCAACTCCGGCGTGACCTTTCCGACTATAACCTGCAAACGGCGGCCATGCAACTGAGCCAGATGACTTCTGCGGCGAACGGCCATTTAGCGGATGTTGAAATTAATGACTTTGAGGCCCAGTGGAAAGAACTGACGGGTCGTATTTCCGAATTTGTAAAAAAGGTCAACAACTCTAAAATTGTAAACTTCACAAGTACAAGTGATCGTATTAAAGATTTTAACAATGCCGTTAACAAGGCCCTGAATAATATTTCTCAGTTGAATAAGGAAAACAATATAGCTCAGGCCAAAGAGATCCAGGGAAAAATCGACGAAGCCTATCAAACATTTTTAAAAGACTTTATCGTTACCAACCGTACCGCTCAGTATCGCCTGGCCGAGCAGGATTCGCAGGTGTTGTATATTACCAAAGACAATTTTTTCAGCCCCATAAACGGCGATCCCTATGTGATAATGATCGACAAGGATTCTGCTGATGTAAAGGTTGAAAGTCCCGTTCTTTTAAAGGAGCTTCAGGAAAAGGTTCAACCCATCGCCCAACAAGCCTCCGGCTTTAGCTTCCTCTCCCCTTTTGGGGCCTATGCCGATACCCTGGCCAAAATTCACAAGAAAGCCCTGGATATTAAAAAGAAAATTCGCCGTAACATTGCCATTACCATTAAGAACAAGGAAATTAACGAAAGTTTTGGCAAGTATCGTGAAAGCATTGAATACGACGCCTATAAAAACCTGATGCTCTTTATTGATGTGGCCAACAACTCGCAAAGTTTCAGCGATATTGTCGATGCCAGCGAAGGCGGCCGCAACGCCGTAAGTATTTTTAAACAGCTTTATGGCGAAAGCCTGTTTAATAACCTGGATTCCATTCATGCCAAAATAAAAGCGGATCTGGAAGAATATAACGGTATCCTGGCCAAGGTGCGCCGCCTGCCCCGGGGAGTGGAAAATTTTGAAAAAGACATCGCCGACCTGGACTCGATAAATGCCGCCATTAAGGCCGCCGGATCAACAACGGATGCAAAAACGCTGGAAGATATTCAGAAACAACTTGAAGAGACCATCTCCTTTGCCAAGAACGGCATAACCATACCGGTCTACTATATTTTTGAAAAAAGTATCAAGAACTTTGGATACGTCTATAAAAATACACGCAGCTGGGAAGAGAAAAAAGAAAAGTAATCGTATAAAAATCTAAAAGATTAAAGGTTTCATTCGAATAGGAACTATCTGTTCGAATGAACCTTTTTTAATATTATGCAGCATATCGGTATCTCGTTTTCGCAAAAATCTTTTCAAATTGTCATGCCCGCCGAGGGCGCGCCTCGTGAAGTGCTGTATTCTAAAAATATTTCATTTTCACAGCCCGTGAATGATTTTCGTCTCTTTTCCGATTCCGTTCTTTCCGACTTAAAGGATGGTATTGCCGGATTTTTAGCGGAGTACAATGTCTCATCCGCCTATTTGAATATTGCCATTCCCTATAACCAGGCCTATACCTGTTGGGTTTATATACCCGCCGGGGCAAGCAAGGCGGTTAAGAAAAAACAGGTGGAGTGGACCTTAAGCCGGCAACTTGCCCCGGACTTGAGCGCCTACAAAATTTCCCTGTTAAAGGAACAGCCTCATACGCAGACGTCTGCAAAGCTTTTGGTGGTCGCTCTTCAAAAAAATCTTATTCGCCGTTTTATCTCCGTTGCCTCGGATTTAAATATTGAATTGAACTCCCTGTTGCTGGATAGTCTGGCTCTGGAAAGCTTTATTCAAACGGAAGAGAATAAAAACCTCTCTTTGCAATTGGTTAAGGTGGCCTACCCCCTTATTGAAAACCATTTTTTTGAAAATGGAGAATACACCCTTACCTATCTGGATAACCTCGCCCTGGATACACGGCCCCTTGGGGAGCAGGTTGCGGAAATTGTAAACGGAAAAAACAAGGAATTTCTGCAAGGCCGGGAAAAAAATTCCGACAAGCCCATAAAAACCATTATTTATGGCGATGAGGAGTTGTTACGCTGCCTGCCGGACGTTGAAAAAAAGATCAACGGCCCGTTCGGACAGCCCGCTTTGACCGCAAGCGATTCAAACACGACACATTCCCTGGCTATGGAAGCTTTGGGGTCTATTATTTAATCTCTGTGTATACTGGAGAAAACTATGGCAAAGTATAATCTTCTTGATGATGATGATATTTTTGATGATAATGATGATCTGTTAAAAGATGACAGCGACGATGATGTATCTGATTTGTTGGAAGAACAGCCGGA
>JALTKX010000261.1 GCA_027006055.1 Calditrichia bacterium
ATCCGTTAAAACGGATGGCGGGAATTCCGCGTCTTTTCCATCCCCCCGGATAAATCCGGGGGTTAGCGCTTTTCATCCGTATCCTCCTCCCCTCCCCGAAGCTCGGGGAGGGGTTGGGGGTGGGGCTCGAGCGCGCCCACCGAAACCTCAGGGCACAGCTTATCGAGGGGGACTCTGGCTTGGGTCAATTCATTGAAACGGATTTGGGAACTTTCACGTCTCTTTCATCTCCCCGGATAAATCCGGGGGTTAGCGCGATTTGCCCGTACGACACTCCCCTCCCCGAAGCTCGGGGAGGGGTTGGGGGTGGGGTTTGGCGGTCCAGGCCGGATTCCTCACTATGCCCGGAAAACCGCATAAGAACTTCTCATAAAAAGTCGGCCCGGGCGGTATTGAGAATACCCTGCCGCGGAGAGACCGGCGTATACCCATAACGTTTTTCAAAGGCGGAGCTGTCAAAAACATAGTCCAACTCATACTGATAGATCATTTCACCCAGTTCCTTCATCAGGGTGTTGAACAGACCGAGGAACTTTACCAGTTTTCGGCCCGCCACCCGGTAGCCAAAGGGCTTGCCCAGGGCTTCGGCGGTCAGCTCTATCCATTGGCGGTTCGGGAGGGGCGGCGCGGTGGGCAGATGCCACACCCGGTTAAAGGCCTCCTTGTCCATGCCCAGCATGGCTGTGCCCTTGCCGGCATCGGGGGTGTAGGTAAAGCTGTGCAGCTTATCCACCGAGCCCATCCAGTCTGCTTTTTTCCCGGCGGCCAGATTTTTGAACACGATCTCCACCAGTACGCTTTTGTCATTTTGCGGACCGTAAAAGTCGGCGGCGCGGGCGATCAGCGCCTCAAGCTCTCCCTTTTCCACCGCTTCCATCAGCATGCGGCTGATGTGTTCGCGCACCCGGCCCTTTTTACTCACCGGGCGGATGGGCGTCTCCTCGGTCATGTGGCCCAGATAGTCGGGGTCATACATATAAATATTGTCAAAAAAGACCAGGCGCGTGCCATGGGCTTTGCAGGCCTCGATGCTGTTTTTCATGATCACCGGCCAGTCGCGTTGCCACACCTTAATTTCATAGGGCAGCCCCACGGTCAGGTAGGCCACTTCGCTGCCTTCCACGGCGCGCCGCACCTGGGCGGCATCGGTTAAATCGGCGCTTACGCATTCATCGTCGGGGTTTACCTTTTGGGGGTTGCGGCTTACCAGCCGTACCTTTTGTTTTTCTCCGGCCAGGGCCCTGGCCGTTTCGCGGCCGATAACGCCGCCCGCGCCTAAAATAGTATGCATGGCTCTTCCTTTCGTTTAAACGTTTGTTGTTTCCGCTGTTATTTCGTTCTCTTTGCTGAAAACGGTGTACAGGGTGGGCACGATCAGCAGGGTCAGCACGGTACTCAGTGTCAGTCCTCCGATGATGGTCCAGCCCATGGGCGCCCACAGGGTGCCGCCGCCCAGGGTAAGGGGCAGCAGTCCGCCAATGGTGGTGGCCGTGGTCAGGATGATGGGGGTAAAGCGGGTTTCTCCCGCCCGGATCAGCGCTTCGTTAATCGTCAGCCCTTCCGCGCGTAGCTGGTTGGTGTAATCGACCAGAATAATGGAGTTGTTGATCACGATGCCGATCAGACTGGTCAGTCCGATAAAAGCGGTGAAGCTGAAGGAGTAGCCGCTGAGCAGCAGGGCCAGGATGGAACCGGTAATGGCCAGGGGAATGGCGCTAAAAACGATCAGCGGCTGACGGAAGGAACGGAATTGCAATACCAGCACGCCAAAGATGGCGATCAGCGCCACCAGGGCCGCCTTGCCCATGCCGCCAAAGGATTCCTGGCGGCTTTCCAGCTCTCCGCCCACATAATAACCGTAACCGTCGGGCCAGTCATAGCTGTCCAACTGCCGGATAAGAGCGGCCGTCAGGGCGTCCACGGAAAAACCGTCGGCGGCGTCGGCCTTCAGGGTCACATTGCGCTGTGTTTTAAAATGGGTGATTACCGCCGGCGTTTCCTTAAACTCCAGCCGGGCCAGTTGAGAAAGCGGCACGGCCTCTCCGGTCGGCGTGCTCAGATAGATGCTGTTAAAGTCGCGGATGCGCATTTTATCCGCCATGGGCAGGCGCAGGATAAGGGGATATTCCTCACCCTTCCGGTCGCGATAGGCGGCTATCTCCGCTCCGGTAAGCGCCGTGCGGATGGTTTGGTCGATCTCATGCAGGGGGATGCCGCTGATGGCCGCCTTTTCCCGGTTGATGCGTACATGAATGTCGGTGGCCGATGTCGCCAGCGGATTTTCGATGTTGATCATTCCACCGCCGGCGCGCATCATGTTTTCCACATCATGGGCGATGAGGGTCAGCCGCTTCATATCGTCGCCAAGGATTTTAATGGCAATGGGCGCCTCTACCGGCGGCCCCTGCTGGAACTCCTTCACATCGATGCGCACGCCGGGAATGGCGGCCGTTTGGCGGCGCAGGCTGTCCAGCGTGGCGGCAATGACGGTCTTGTCCTCGGTAGTGAATTGCACAAAAAGCTGGGCATGGTTGCTGCTTTCATTCCGGGGCTGCACATTGTAATAAATCTGCGGATTGCCCCGGCCGACATTGGTGGCGTAACTTTCGATATAAGCGGACTCCTCCAGCAGAGCTTCCACCTGCCGGGCGATACCATCGGTATAGTCCAGAGCGCTGCCCATGGGCGTGTTTATGTTTATGATGAACTGATTCTTTTCCGCCTTGGGGAAAAAGCTAACCCCCACCAGCGGGAACAGGGCCAGCGAAAGTACAAAGACGGCAATGGTCAGGCCAAGCACCTTTTTAGGATTGGCCAGCACAAAATGGAGGCGCCGCCGGTAAATTTCGCTGATAAACCGGTTAAAGACACGCATCAGCCAGCGGGGCTCCTTTTCGGGTTCCTTTTTTAAAAAACGCGAGGCCAGATAGGGGGTAAGGCTCAGGGCCAGCAGCAGGGAGGCCAGCAGGATGTATACCACGGTCACCGGCATGCTGCGGATAAATTCGCCGGTCATATCCTGCATCATGATGATGGGCACAAAGGCCAATACCGTGGTGACGGTGGAGGAGACCACCGCCCAGCCTACCTGGGCCACACCCTGTATGGCGGCCTGAACGCGTGAAAGTCCCGTTTTTTGAAAACGGATGATGTTTTCCGTGACCACGATGGCGTTGTCCACCAGCAGCCCCAGGGCGATCACCATGGCCACAATGGACATCTGTTGCAGGCCGTAACCGCTTAAATCCACAAAGGCGATGGCGATGACAATGGAAAGGGGAATGACCAGGGTAATGAGCACCGAGAGGTTAAAGCCAAAAGCGAGGAAGATAATAAAGCCCACCAAAAGCATGCCCTGCGCCAGATTGGAAAAAAAGACATTAAGCCGCCGGGCCACGCTGCCGGACTGGTCAAAGATGTAAAAGGCGCTCATGTCTTCCGGCAGCTCTTTTTTAAACAGGCCGATCTCTTCGCGGGCTTTGTCAATGACGTCAAAAATATTGGTGCCCTCTTTCTGGTTCATGGTCAGGAAGATAGAGCGCCGGCCGTTAAAGCGGGCCTTATAGTTTTGATCCTCTTCGGCAAACTCCACCCGGGCGATATCCCTTAGCCGCAGGGGGCGTGCCATGCGCGCGTGAATGATGGTGTTGCGGATATCCTCCAGCGAGGTAAAGCGGCCGCTGGTACGGATGTTAAATTTGCGGTCTCCGATATCGATGCTGCCCCCGGGAATGTTGGCGTTGGCCGATTCCAGGGCGCCGATAACCTGCTTTAAGGGGATTTTAAGCGCCGCCATCTTGGGCATATCCAGCGAAACGCGCACCTGCTGATCCGGCACGGCCCAAATTTTGGCCCGCTTTACGCCGGGAATGCGTTCCAGCTTCTTCTTCAAACGTTCGGCCTGTTGCTTCAGGCGCGGATAGGAGGCGGTATCCGAACTGATGGCCAGTTGCAGGATGTTGGTGTTGCTGATGGCCCATTTGATAAGATCGATGCTCATGATATCCCGGGGCAGGGTATTGCGCACCTGTCCCACCTTTTGCACGATATCGTTATACTTTTCATCGGCGTCGCTGTCGCCGGTAAACTCCACATTGATCAGCGCCATGCCGTCATTGCTTTCGGAATTGAACTTTTTAATGTCGTCCAGTTCGTTCACGGCTTCCTCGATGGGGTCCACAATGAGCTGTTCCATATCCGAGGGCGAGGCTCCGGGATAGACGACAATAATACTGGTGGCCGGAGGCGCCACCTGGGGGTCTTCGGAACGGGGCATGGTCAAAAAGGAGGTCAGACCGGCCAGGGTAAGCAAAACGACCATTACCAGCGTAAACTGGTGGTTTTCTATGGCTAAGCGGGGCAGTTTCATCTTTTTGTTCCTTTTTTAATGATTGCGGGCCAGGGCCGCGGAAACGGCGCGGACAAGGGCGCGCGGCGTCAGGCGCAGGGGGTGAATGGTCAGTTTCATCAACAGGCCGGCAATATTTACCGTTTTGCCGCGCATCAGACCCCGGTAGCCGATGCGGGCCACGCGCCCGGCGTCAAGCACCATGGGGCCGCTGAACATGCGCGTGTTTTTGATGTTGGCCTGTTGCTGGAATTCGGTAACCACCGGGCCGGGACACAGGGCGCTGACCCGCACGCCGCTGCCTTTCAGCTCTTGAGCCAGGGCCTCGGTAAAGCTGAGGACATAAGCCTTGGTGGCGTAGTAAACGGACATATAGGGGCCGGGTAAAAAAGCGGCGGTTGAGGCCACATTGAGCACGCCGCCCCGTCCGCGTTGTGCCATTTCCGGCGCAAAAAGGCGGGTCAGGTGGCTCAGGGCGGTGATGTTCAGCTCAATCATGGCGTTCTGCTTTTGCCAGTCGCATTCAATAAAGGGCCCGTTGTCGCCAAAACCGGCATTGTTCACCAGATAATCCACGGCAATGTTTTTTTTTCTAAGGGCGTGATAGACCCCCTCGCGGGCGCCGGCGTCGCTTAAATCGACGTCGAAAATTTCCACGGAGATATTGTGTGCCTCGCTCAACTCCCCGGCCAGCTCTTGCAGCCGTTCGCGGCGGCGGGCCACCAGCACCAGGTTGACGCGGTCTTTGGCAAAACAACGGGCCAGTTCGCGGCCGATACCGGAGCTGGCGCCCGTGATGAGTGCTGTTTGGTACATATTATTGATCCTTACTTTATTGGGCAGGCGAAAGGGCCTGACTCGTTTTAATAATTACCCGGTCGCCATTGTTAAGATAGGCGGCGCCATGCTCCACAATCCGCGTTCCCGCTAACAGTCCGTCGCTCAGGGCAATACGTCCGTCCATGATGTGGGCCACGCTTACTCTTTTCCGGCGCACGATGCCCGCCCCGTCGTCATAGACGAACACGTAGGCCTTTTTTCCCGAGGCTTCGCTTAACGCCGCCGCCGGTATAACGATTCGTTCTTCCTCCCTGCCGGGAAAGAGTGTTACCGAGGCTACAAAGCCGGAAAGCAGTTTTTTTGTGGTTTTGTCCAATGCAATTTCTATCTCAAAAACACCGCTGCCGGGCAGGGCCTTTCCGGCCAGACGGCTTACCCGTCCGTTGAAAACCGTTCCGGGCCAGGCGTCAAAGCGCAGCTCCGCGCGATCGCCCGGCTGCAGGCGCAGTATGTCGCTGTCGGAAAGGGCGGCCTTTACAATGGCCCCGGCCGGTTGGTTGCCCACAAGAAGGACGGGCGTCCCCGGTCCGCTCATCTCTCCCATACTCCTCAGGCGCTTTAACACCACTCCGTCAAAGGGGGCGATGATTCGGCCCTGCTCCTCGTTAAAGCGGGCTGCTTCATAACGGGCCCTGGCGGCGGTTAGGGCCGTGCGGGCATTCTGTAACTGTTCCAGCGCGGCGGCGCTGTCCGCGTAAAGCTTTTCTACCCGGCGGACATCCCGTTCGGCTTTTTCCAGGCCGGCCCGCGCCTGTTCCGCATAAGCCCGGATTT
This sequence comes from Calditrichia bacterium, assembly GCA_027006055.1. Classification (GTDB taxonomy): domain Bacteria; phylum Calditrichota; class Calditrichia; order Calditrichales; family J004; genus J004. The sequence goes on from JALTKX010000261.1 coordinate 5,963, forward strand.
CCCTCATATCCAGCGTGGCCAGGATTTCGCCTTTTTTAAAACGATGGCCCTCATCCACCCTCAGGGTTTGTATGATGCCGCCGGTTTTAAAAGAGAGGGCCACCTCGCGGGAGGCCGCCAATAGCCCCGACGCTCTGACCGGTCGCGCCACTTTTTCCTGCCGGGCGGTTACCAGGGTCACCGTCCGCGCTGTTTGTTTTTCCAGCTCTCCGGCACGGCCGCCACAGGCGCTGAGGGCTGTAAGAACGGCCAGACCGGCAATGGTTAATAAAAGTCGCATTCTATTTCTCCTTACTCAAAAAGGGTTGAACCAGCGCGCCTGTAGCGGCGGCCAGATTTATTCTTTGCTTGTAAATTTCCAGTTGACTTATCTCCAGGGCCAGCCGGGCGCGGGTCATTTTTTCCCGGGCGTCGCTCAGGTTAAGCCACAGGGACTCTCCGGCTTTATAGCGGGCGCGGATGATACGAAAGGCCTCCTCGGCGGCCCGGGCCTGCTTTTGCGCCGCCCAAAAGGACTTTTGCAGATAAATTAAGCGCCGGTATTGGTTGTCCACATCCAATTCGATTTGACGCGTCAGCTCCCGTTCCCTTAACTGTAATTGTTTCAGGGAGACGAGGGCCATTTGACGCTCCGCCTCATCCTGCCCCCCGTTGTAGATGTTCCATTGCAGCAAGGCCGAGGCCATCCAGTAGTCATCCTTGTCGCTAAAGCGGTAACGTTCGCCCTGAAAGCCGTAATCGGCCACCAGGCTAAGGGTAGGCAGGTAGGCGGCGCCATGCAGCCGACCCTGGGCCTTTCGCGCCCGCCGGCCGCTGCTCAGCTGCATGAACTCGTAGCGGTTTTTTAAGGCTTGCTGCCTCAGGGCCTGAACGTCGGCCATCTCCACGGTGGAAAAGGGCAGGCTGTTATCGACGCGGATGCTGTCATCAAGCGGACGGTTCAGTAAAAAGTTAAAATAGGAGGCGGCCAGCCTTACCTTGTTGTCGGCTTCTATAAGCTGCTGTTCCAGTTGCGCAAGCTCGGCCCGGGCGCTTTGGGTCACATCGCGCGTGATCACGCCGTTTTTTAGCAACGAGGCGCTAAGGGCGGCGTTTTCGCGCATAAGCTTTAGCGCGCCACGGTAAATTTTTTCTCCCCGCCGGGCCTGCAGGTAGTTGAAGTAGGCCAGCCCTATATCACGTATCAGGATGTTTTTATAGCTGTTAAGCGCCGCCTGCCGGGCCAGGGCCTGCTGCCGGCGGATTTCGGCATTGTAATAGAGGGCCGGCTGAAAAACGGGTTGGATCAGGCGCAGCTTGGTCTCATGCTCCCTTTCGCGTAAAAAGGGAATTTGCTGGTTTTCCAAAAGGGGAAAGTTTTGCGTGGGCTGGCCCAAAGCCTGAAAAATCTGGTTCAGACTGCCGTAGACGGGATTGAAAAGATCGCCCAGGGGGAAATCGATCATCCGTCCGCCGCCGGCGCGGGAATAACGGCTGTCAAAGGTCAGGTTGGGTAAAAACATGCCGCGCGCCTTTTCCAGGGCCAGCAGGCTCAGTTCATAATCCGCTTCCTTTTGTTTCAGGGCCAGATTCTGGCGCAAACCCAGACGAAAATATTCTTCCAGCGGAACGGGGGTTTGGGCCGCCGCCAGGGAAAGAAGACCGCTTATCAGAAAGGATGTTAAAAATGTTCTCATATTAAAACACTCCACTCTATCACATTAAATGACCGATAGTCATTTTTAGGGTAAAAAAAAGAACGTTGCTATTAAGGCTTTAATCCCCGCGAGGTTAACGCCAGGGAGGTCTCCACCAGTTCGTTTATATTCACATTGTGTACATCACGCAGGTGAACCTCCTTGATGGCCAGTATCTGTATCATGCCCGTCGTGTGCCCCCATAGTATGGTTGCAACCATCAGCGGCTCCATGTCGCTGCGAATGGTGCCGTCTTCCATGCCGATGCTGATGGCTTCGGCTACGATCTGTAAGGTGCGCATGCCCTGTTCCTCGCAGGACTGAAAGCAGGAGTCTTCGGCCTGATCGGGGATATTTTTCGACTCATAATAGATCATGGCACTGAAGTAGTCGGGATATTCCCTGGAAAAGGCATAGTAGGCCCGGCCGATATTTTCAGTTTTTTCAATACCGGTTTTGCCTTTTTTAACCGCCTGGCGGAACATGTTTTGTAAAATTTCCATTCCCCGGACATTGATGGCCAGATACAGGTCTTCCTTGCTCTTAAAATATAAGTACAGGGTGCCTTTGCTCAGTTCCGCCTCTTCGGCAACCTGATCCATGGTTGTGTGCTCAAAGCCCTTTTTAAAGAACAGGCGTTCGGCGGCGTCTATAATGTCGTTGCGGCGTTGCTGTTTTTCGCGCTCCTTGCGCTCGGCAATACCCATGCTGCATCCTCTTATATTAAATGACTATCAGTCAGTAGTTGAATTGAAATATATTAATTGTTTTGTGGAATAGCAAAAATATTTTAAAACGACGGAAAACAGAGGCCGGCTTGCCTCAGTCTAATCTCACCTTCAGGCTAAAGGCGCCACGCACATCGCCTTCCTTAAAGCCCCGGGCCACATCATCCGGATAGCGTTCAAGCAATTTGGCGCTAACGGCGGGGTCGATGGATGTGCCGTGGCAGGCGGTGCAAAGTTTCAGGGTCTTCTGCGGCTTCATATAGCGGAAGAGGCGGCTGCCATCCTCCGTGGAGAGCACCTCGTAGTGCTCCAGCGTATCCACGTCGGCTCCGGCCTTGCGCGCGTCAATAAAACGTTGCAGCACGCCAAGTTCCCATTCGTCCGCCCTGCCGGATTGTCCGTTGCGCGGCTTATGGCTTACACGTTTTACCTCCCAACCCGATTTTTTACTGATATTTTGAGCGATTTCCGGGGCGCTTTTACTACAAACCTCAATGGCCGCAACGGGACCATCCTGCTTAAAGTGCGAAACCAGTATGGGTTTGAGCGTTCCGCCGAACTCCCGGACCAGGGAGCGGGCTTCAACAACGCGAGCCTCTATATCCGCGGGCTTTTCCCGCCCGCAGGAGAGAAACAGACTTAGTGAAAACAAAATTGCAAAGAGAAATCTCATTGGGGAAACCTCCTTTTATGATTAGCGCCGGTTGGGGCGTCGGACCGCCGGACGGGACTAAGATAATATTTATGGCTATTAAATGCTTATACATCATCCGCGGTTACAGCGGCGGCCCGCGCGTCTGGTAAAGCCAGCCCGGGACATTCCGCGAAAAAGCGCGGCTATTATTTTTGAAATTTGTTTACAGTGCATGTTTTCAATACATTTCCTGCTTTATTAACCGGATAATTCACCATAAGGACAGGAGTGTCATTTGGAACTGCTAAAGGCTATTGTTTTGGGTCTCGTTCAGGGATTGACGGAATTCTTACCGGTCTCCAGCTCGGGGCATCTGGTCATTTTTTCAGAGATATTAAATTTTCATGAAACCGGCATTGCCTTCGAGGTTTTTGTCCATTTCGGAACCTTGCTGGCCACGCTGGCGGCCTTTCGTTATGAACTGACCCGCATGCTTGCCGCCCCTTATGCCGTTTGGGTAAAAAAGAGCACGGATGCCGAGCTTAATGAATATCTGCGCTGGGATATATATGTCATTGTGGCCAGCATTCCGGCCGCCTTTATTGGTTTATTGTTTAAGGATCAGATTGAAGCGGTTTTTGACAGCCTGTTGTTTGTGTTTATAATGCTGATATTTACCGGTACGATAATGGTGGTAACGCCCTACCTGAAAGACAGAGGCACCGCCCTGAACGGATGGCGCTCTTTTGTGATCGGCATTGCCCAGGCTTTTGCCATCCTGCCCGGTGTTTCGCGCAGCGGCAGCACTATTTTTACCGGTTTGCTGATGGGTATCGACCGCGACAAGGTGGCCCGTTTTTCCTTTATCATGTCCCTGCCGGCGGTGTTTGGCGCGGCCCTGCTAAAACTGAGGGACATCATGGGTACGGAGCTGAGCGACGCGCAGATTTTAAATTATGTCATCGGAACACTGGTGGCTTTTATTTCCGGTTATTATGCCATCAAGTGGCTGCTGGATATTGTGAAAAAGGGCAAGCTGCAATGGTTCGGTTACTATTGCTATGCCCTGGCGGCTTTGGGTCTTTCCTATCTGTTTATCTGGAGATAAGAGATGGCGGCGGCACGGGAAACATTCAGCTCCCGCTTTGGGTTGGTGGCGGCCACCCTGGGCATGGCTATCGGGGCGGGCAATATATGGCGATTTCCGCGCATAGCGGGTGAGTATGGCGGCGCCTTTCTGATCCCCTGGCTCCTCTTTCTGTTTTTATGGTCCATGCCATTGCTGATGGTGGAGTTTTCCCTGGGTAAAACCTTTAGGCGGGGAGTTTTGGCCGTATTTAAAAAAGCCCTGGGCGCCCGTTTTACCTGGGTGGGCTGGTTTGTGGCCTTTTGTACCAGCGCCATCATGTTTTATTACAGCGTGGTCAGCGGCTGGAGTTTAAAGTACGCCCTGTTGGCCCTTAGCGGGAATTTGGTATCCCTGCCCGATTCCGCCCGTTACTGGGAAAGCTTTAC
>JALTKX010000262.1 GCA_027006055.1 Calditrichia bacterium
CGCCCCAGTCCCACCTGGACGTGCCGATTATGAAAGGCACCTCGGGAATCCTTTGCCTGACAGAAAACGAAGTGGTAGCCCGCGAGGAATATCCCTGCATCCGTTGCCTGCGCTGCGTGGATGTTTGTCCCGTGTCGCTGAACCCCAGCCGCCTGGGGTCCCTGGCCAAATCGCGCGACTATGAACAGATGGTGGACTTCCACGTGATGGATTGCGTGGAATGCGGCTCCTGTTCTTATGTTTGCCCTTCCAACATTCCCCTGGTTCAACGTTTCCGGGTAGCCAAGGGGCTGCTGCGGGAACAACAGGCCCGGAACAAAGCGAGTTAGTGACTTATGGAAAAAAAGATTGAACTGCTGCTCTCCTCTTCACCCTTCCTGAAACAACAGGAGGATACACCGGCCGTGATGCGCCAGGTGATTTACAGCCTGATCCCGGCCGCCCTGGCCGCGTTGTGGTATTTCGGTATCAGCGCCCTTTCCGTGATGCTGACCTCCATCCTTTTTGCCCTGTTAACCGAAGGCGTCTACAACCGGTTGAACCACAAAAAACAAACCCTGCATGACGGCAGCGCCTTTTTAACCGGCCTGTTGCTGGCCATGACCCTGCCCCCGGGCATCCCCCTGTGGATGGCGGCCCTCGGTTCCTTTGTGGCCATCGCCCTGGGCAAGCTGATCTTTGGCGGCCTGGGCTCCAATATTTTCAATCCCGCGCTGGTGGGCCGGGCCTTTCTGCAGGCCTCGTTTCCCGTCAGCCTGACCACCTGGGTGGCCGCGGGCAGCCTGAGCAATTTTGGCGACTGGCGCGGACCGGCCTTTACCATTCCCTTTATTCAGGAAAAGGTCGATGTGCTCACCACCGCCACGCCGCTTTCCATGATGAAGTTTGAGGGACATCTGACTCCGCTGAAGCAGTTGTTTTTGGGGCATTCCGCCGGTTCCCTGGGGGAAACCAGCGCCCTGCTGCTGCTTCTGGGCGGCCTTTACATGGTCATCCGTAATTACATCAACTGGCGTATTCCCGTGGCCATCTTTGCCGCGGTGGCCGTGTTTGCCGGCGGCCTGCACCTGTTGAATCCCGAAAAGTTCGCTCCTTTTTACTTTCACCTGTTTTCAGGCGGACTGATGCTGGGAGCGCTGTTTATGGCCACCGATCCGGTCTCCTCGCCCATTACCCACAGGGGCTGCTGGATATTCGGCGTCGGCATCGGTTTTCTGGTGGTGCTGATCCGTACCTTTGGCGGCCTGCCGGAGGGAGTGATGTACGCCATTTTATTGATGAACAGCGTCAGTCCGCTGCTAAACCGGGTAACCCAGCCGCGCATTTACGGCGCCGTGGATGAAAAGAAAAAAAGTAGATAATGCGTATAGGAAAAACAACCCGTTTAACGGGCCAATTAAGTAACATAAACAGGAAGATAACAGAGGCCGAACCTTGAGTGAAACAACACACGTTCCGGAAAAAAAACTTCAGGCCAACAGTTCCCGCCTGTTGATGGCCATGGGCAGCGTGGGCTTTATTGCCGGTATCCTGATCGTTTTTACCTTTCAGTTTACCCTGCCCATCATCAAGGCCAATGAAAAGGCCTACCTGGACCAGTCCATATTTGAAGTGGTGCCCAACACGGCCTATAAAAAGGTTTTCACCCCGGACCAAAACGGCGTCCTAAAACCGATCCCGGAGGACAGCGAGGAGCCCTATAAGATATTTGCCTGTTACAATAAAGAGCACAGGCTGACCGGCGTGGTGGTGGAAGCCAGCGGACAGGGCTTTCAGGACGTCATCCGCCTTATCTACGGCTATGATCCGCAAAAACAGGCCGTTATCGGCATGAAGGTGCTGCAAAGCACGGAAACTCCCGGTCTGGGCGACAAGATCATGAGCGACGCCAAATTCCTGAGCAACTTCACCCATCTGGATGTCAGCCTGGACGAAAGCGGCGAACGTTTAAAGGCCCCCATCACGCTGATAAAAGGGCCGAGGGAGAATGACCATCAGATCAGCGCCATTACCGGGGCAACCATCTCTTCCCGCGCCGTAACGCGGATGATCGCCCGGAGCACGGCCATCAATATCCCCCTGATCAAAAAAAATATAAAAGTACTTGAGGAAGCCGGAAATGAGTGACGAACGAATTCAATCCGAAAAAATGGAAATTTTTCTGAAAGGACTGTGGAGAGATAACCCGGTTTTTGTCATGCTGCTGGGCATGTGTCCCACCCTGGCCGTGACCAATTCGGTCATCAACGCCGTGGTGATGGGCGTGGCCACCCTGGCGGTGCTCACCTTGTCCAATCTGCTTATTTCCTCCCTGCGCAAGCTGATTCCCGCCCAGGTGCGTATCGCCACCTATATTTTAATCATCGCCACCTTTGTAACCGTGGCCGACTACGCCATCAAGGCGGCCAGTCTGGAGGTACACAAGGCCCTGGGGGCATTTATTTCCCTGATCGTGGTTAACTGCATCATCCTGGGCCGGGCGGAAGCTTTTGCCTCCAAGAACAGCATCGGCAAATCGGTACTGGACGGACTGGGCATGGGGCTGGGCTTTACCCTGGCCCTGTTGTTGCTGGGCACGGTGCGCGAAATTCTGGGCAACGGCAGTTTTGCCGGCGTCGACCTTTTTGGCCCCAACTTTCAACCGTTAACATTGATGATCCTGCCCGGGGGCGCCTTTTTTGTATTGGGTTCCTACCTGTTGCTGTTCAACTGGCTGA
>JALTKX010000263.1 GCA_027006055.1 Calditrichia bacterium
TCATCCGGTTCATAGCTTATGCCCACAAAGATGGCATATTTACGCCGGCTGATATAATTGGATTCGCGGCGTCCCTGAGTAAAGCTATAATCAAGGCGCTTAAGCGAGGCCATTTCGTAGGAATGTAAACCGAAAAAAATACGGGTTTCCTCGGGCACCTCGGGTTTTGAGTAGGTATTGTCCTTTATATTGAAATTAAGAAGAACCTCTTTGGGAGGAAGGAAGAATTTTTTAATCGGTTGCATGGTTCGGGGGTATTGTAAAACGACATCCTTGCTTCTTTCAACAAGCTCATAGGAAAAAGAAGCTTCTCCGCTTTTGTGCGGCGCATAAACCGGCGCCTTCTGCTTTAAATGATCTATCAGCAGTTTAACGGCCTCTTCGGATATCCTGTACTTTACGAACCGGTTTAACTTTTCTTCCAGGGCATTCATAGCTCAACCTCTATTATTTGTATTCCACGCTATATTACTAAATTAAGACCTTTATTTCCTCTTATTTGTGAATTTATTAACAATACAAATATACCAACTTTTTTTTCGCGCTCAAATATATTTTTCTTTTAAATAATACATTTTTTTTATCATTTCCTTGTATAGTTTGACGAATGAGTATAACAGAAAAACCGTAATATGCCTGGTGTATGAATCTTATTAAAGCATTACCCTTTTTATTTTGCTGGCTTTCCTTTAGCGCCGGACAGATACCGTCAATCGCCCATTATAAGGCCGATGCCAATCACGACTTTATTCCTGACAAACTTAATGACTTTGTCACCCTTCGTGGCTATGCAACATCGTCATCAAACGTTTTTTCAAAAGATTCCCTTGTAATTTTTATTCAGGACAGAACCGCCGGTATAAAAGTTACCGCTCCCGAAATATTTTATCCCGTATCCACGGGCGATCTTTTAGAGGTAAAAGGGTTTATTCGCCAGGAAAACGGAATGACCTATATCAGGGCCCGTTCCTACTCCATAATAGAGTCCCATGTCTATAAAATTCAACCGCTCTTCCTCAATTTCTCCAATGAAAAGGGGGAAATGTATGAAGGACGACTGGTACAGGTGGAAGGCACCGTATTAAAAAGCGATATCATCCAGGCCGGAAAATATCTGATGCTCAATTTGGAGAACAATAATATCATATATGTTTTTATTCCCAGGGGCAGTACGAAATCATTTGACCTTAAGGCCTACCCTCCCGGAAGCACGGTTAAGGTGACGGGTATTATTAATCAGTTTGATCAGACCCCTCCCTACAACGGAGGTTATCAGATATTCCCCCGCTCAGCGGATGATATCGTCTCTTCCGGTATTTCCAACACGACGTTCCGAAACATTTCGCTGGTGGCTGTTTTTTTTATGCTGATGGTTCTGATATGGAATATGACCCTGCAAAAAAAGGTAAAAGCGAAAACCCATGAATTGCAAAAACAAACCAACCGCCTGAGCCATACGGTTAAGGAACTTGAAAGAGCCCGAAAGGTCGCCGAGGAAGCAGCGGAATCCAAAAGCAACTTCCTGGCCAATATGAGCCATGAAATACGCACGCCGATGAATGGCATTATCGGTATGAATGATCTCCTGAAAACAACCGAGCTATTGCCGGAACAGGCGGAATATGTGGATATCATCTCGCAAAGCGCGGAAGCGTTGCTGACCCTGATCAACGATATTCTGGATTTCTCTAAAATAGAGTCCGGCCACCTTGTTCTGGAGAAAATTGACTTCAAACTACCCGATGTGATTTATGATATCATAGACCTTTTTGCTCCGCAGGTTCAGAAAAAAGGTCTCAAGCTTTATGTGGACATAGCCCCGGAGCTATTTTCCAGCTATAAGGGCGATCCCATCCGCATCAGGCAGATTTTATTAAACCTGATCAGCAACGCCCTAAAGTTTACTCACAAAGGCTATCTGCATATCTCCGCCGAACTCTATTCCGAAAACAGCGAAGATCAGACGCATCATATCCTGTTCAGCGTTCTGGACACAGGCATCGGCATACCGCAAGAAAAACAGAAAACAATATTTGAAAACTTTACCCAGGCCGACGGTTCAACCACCAGACAATACGGCGGAACCGGCCTGGGGCTGGCAATTTGCAAGCAATTGGTTGGGCTGATGGGCGGACATCTGGACCTGGAAAGTGAAAAAGGCAAAGGCTCCAATTTCAGCTTTACCATCCCCCTTCGCTTTGTAAAAAGTGAACATGACATGTTTTTCCCTCCCCTGCCCGATTCCTATAAAAACATGCCGGTGGTGATAAAAACAAAAGAGAAGCTTTTATATAACTCATTATGCACCATTCTCAGACAATACGACCTGAAACCGTCACAAGCTTTAACTTATAATGAAATGCTGACGATGATCGAATCCAATCGTCCGCCCCTTGTTCTTTTTCACCTTGAGGATCCGGAAAATGACAAACTGCTTTCGGAATTGGCAAACATGGAAGCGGCTAAAAAAGTAACCGTTATTCTTTTGCTGGAAGTTGTTTACAGAAGCAATATAAAGCAGATAAAACAAAAACATGCTTTGGGCAAGTTTCTTTTTATCCCGGCAAAGGCAACACGGCTAAAACCCATACTCTGCGGGGAAAATACCTCTTCCCCAAAACAGCCGCCACCTTTTTCCGCGGATACCTCAACGAAAGTTCCGAATATTCTCATCGTGGAGGATAACGATATAAACAGCCAAATTCTGGAGCGTCTTTTGGAAAAGAAGGGCTTTAAAACAACCCTGGCCAGAGATGGCATAAAAGCTCTGGAAGCGATTGAACGGGCAAAGTTCGACCTGATTTTTATGGATGTGCAGATGCCCCTGCTTAATGGATTTGACACCTCCCGGCGCATAAGACAGCATGAAAAAGTGATGGGCAGCCACACACCGATTATTGCCCTTACGGCAAATGCTCTGGCCGGCGACAAGGAAAAATGCCTGGAAGCAGGCATGGACGATTACCTGAGCAAGCCCGTGGACGCCAATGAACTCTATGAGAAAATTCGTATTTTTTTAAATAAAGCCTCCGAAGCGTAATTCTTTTTGCCGTTCATGCCCATCACATATAAATTAGCCCTTTACTAAAGCGCGGTTCGGCCGCATCCTTTCAACCATAATGCCTAACAACGAGGCCGCATGTTAACGCTTACAGAAACAGCAGTAAAAAAAATCGAGAGCATACTATCCGAAATGACCAAGGGAATCACCTCCATACGGCTTACCGCCGACTCTGACTCGCCCTTTCATATCGAATACGGTATTCAACCCATCTTTGAGGATGACATATCCAGGGATGATCATTGTATGGAAATGGCTAACTTTTCCATCTATATCTCCAAAAAAGAATTTCCCCTGCTGGAAAACGTCATCCTCGATTATAAAGAGAGCGGTGGTGAAGAGGGCTTTTCTTTTTCATCCCAAAAAAGGCACAACGATACATTTGAAGGCACATTTGCCCAGAAGGTGTTGCACGTGGTCAATACCCGGATAAATCCGGCCATTGCCCAACATGGAGGGGTTATCTCCATTGTCGATATACGCGGTTATGATGTATATGTGGAGATGGGCGGCAACTGCCAGGGATGCAGTCTTTCCTTTATTACCTTAAAAAACGGAGTGATTAACGGTTTAAAGGAAGCCATCCCGGAAATAGGAGAGGTAATAGACGCCACCAACCATGAGGCGGGTGAAACACCTTTTTATTCCTGAAAGGCCGCTTGCAGCGTATCCGTAAAGCTTGTGTCCGGCTTCAATGTGATATCGGCCTTGGTTATATTTCCGGCTATAACCGAAACACTGACACTGGACGTATCAAAGCCATATTTCACGGCGGTTATACGATAAACGCCGGGATCGACATGCTCAATTTTATACATCCCGGCCAGTGTATCGGAAAGAACGGCGCTGGTGGGAGGGGTGGTAACAATATGCGCTCCTCCGATAAAACCGCCGGTATTAAAATTAAACACCGTGCCTTCGATACTCCCGGTTGTGGGATCTTCGGTTGGTTTGGTACATTGAACCAGCAACAAAAGACTTAATAATAAGATGAGATACTTCATATCAATGCTTATCGTCCGTTTTTTTACAAATCTTAAAAGTGAATTTTAAAAGCATGGCAGAAACAGACCGTCCTGAACAGTTGCTCCCGGAGCAGAAATCCATTGTGTTCTTTGACGGCCATTGTGTTCTTTGTAACTCATCCGTTGATTTTTTGTTGATGCTGGACAAAAAAGAAAGCCTGTTATTCGCCCCTTTACAAGGAAAAACAGCGGCACGGTTATTACCGGCCAAGCTGACAGATGCCGTGGATACCATCATTTTGTGGCATAAGGGAAGGATTTTTATTAAATCAGAGGCCATACTTAAAATAGCGCATATATGCGGCGGGCCCTGGCGTTATTTATATTTATTTAAACCCCTGCCACGGAAATTCAGGGACGCGCTCTATGATTTTATCGCCCGGCGTCGCTATCGCTGGTTTGGTAAAAAGGAAAGCTGCCGCTTGCCCGATCCAAAGGAACAACATCGTTTTTTAGATTAGCTAAAAGCCCGCTCCATATAATGTGCCGGCGATTATAAGGGCGGCCATCACCTTATAGCCTTTAACGATCACGGCATCCTTAAGGCTGTAGGACATCAGGGGCAGCATGGCATGCCCGTCCTGCACAATGGAGTTGGCCAACAAAACCGAAATCGGTATGAGTCCCCCGCTAAACATGCTGACAAACAAAAGATGCGGACCGCTTATGGGCAGCAGGCCGATGAGAATGGCAAAGAGAAAAACCATGGCGGGATGATCATGCACCAAGGTCCCCAGGGAGAAATAGAACAGCCCTAATTTGATTAAAAATACGGAGGCAAAGGTCCAGGCGGCAATGCGCAAGACATGGTTTAAAAGAATGTGCCGCCAGATATGTACTTTAAAATAGTGTTCCCAGTCGTTTTTATGATCCTGTAAATGAATGGCATGGAGTTCGCAATTCCGGCACCCCCGGTATCCCAGGCGTGTCTGAAGCTTATCGAACAAAGCGCCCAGCAATAAACCGGCCGCAAACAACCCAGAAAACAAAAGCAGTGCTTTTACAGGCGTCTCCGCCATCATGACAAAAGCCTCATCGCCCGTGGTGGCAATCATTCCGGCCGTCAATGCGCCCATGCTCATAAATCCGTGCATATACATGGTCACATTAAGATAAGCGCCCGTACACCCCGGCGTGGCGCCAAGGAAGGAAGCCACCAGATACTGCCTGAACCGGCTCGATTCGATATAGTTCTTTACATGCCCCCGGAAATAGACATCCAGAAAGTCCACGGCCACCATCAAAAAAAAGATGATCAGTGTAACTTCCAGAGTTATTTCCACACTTTCCCAAAGAATCGGAACCACGTTACTTAACTGCTTCCCCGGCTTTTAATTTATTAAGGTCATCCACAAATTGTTGAATTTTAGCATCGTCATACCCTTTTTCCCTGGCCGCCTCTTCCAGTGTCCCCCAAATGGGCTCGCCACAACGGATACAACGGATATGCTGTTCCATTAAATAGGTAACCGCGCCGGGTACTTCTTCTACCAGTTCTTCGATGGTAATGGTTTTATCAATCATAATTACCTCCATTTTTCCTTTTGGATGAAGAAAATATGACGATGTTACAGCTTTTAAATGCTGTAAACATTAAGTTAACCATTTTAAACTATTGAAATCCCGACTTTTTCACTCTAATTTACGTTTTTAATGAAACATAACACTATGAACTGGTCCATAATATTAATTTTGGCGTTGCCGGCCCTGGTCATGGGCCTGCTTTCCCTGCGGGGTTATACTCAGGGCATCGAGGTCTATCTTTGGATACTGCTGGCCTTGTTTAATATCCTGGTGGTTCTGAAGAATCAACCGGCCCACCCGTTTATGCATCTTCTGTTGATCGGCCTGTTTTGGGGCATCATCAACGCCATTACCCAGTCGGTCAGTTTCGATCTGTATCTGGCCAACAATCTGCGGGCCGCCGCCAGTTTTTCCAAACTGCCCCCCAATATCAATCCCCGGCTCATCGTACTCATTATTGGCCCTCTCTCCGGTCTGGGCGTCGGTGTGGTCATGTCCGGCGTTGCTTTTCTTTTTAAAAAATTATTGCCGTTCATCCCCATCTTTCAGGCTTTAAAATAATTTCTTTTTGTTCAAAAGATAGCGCGCCGCCCTGGTGCGGAGAGATACAAACAGACCACAATGTTTCCATTTCGCAACATCCCAACCGCAATATGTTGCAAAATGGCCACGTTCCCCTCGCCATAATGCCAAAATCAAGCCTAAAAAAGGCTGGCACGCATCTTGATATATACTATTTGAACCCGGTGATTATTCACCATCCGCACTAACGGCATATCCTCCGCACCCCCTCGCGCGAGGATATGCTTTTTTTCACTCTCCCTTTGCACCCATTATATTTAATCCTTACTTTTTACATCTTACCACTTGGGAGATGATGTGTATATAATTATTGTCGGCGCCGGGAACGTGGGATATAACCTGGCTAAACTGCTTTCCTATGAGAAGCACGATCTGGTTATCATAGAACAGGATCATGAACACTTTCAGAAAGCTTCGGAAACGCTGGACGCTCAGGTGTTACAGGGCAGCGGTTCCAGTTACCGTATGCTGGAAAAGGCGGGTATTCAAAAGGCGGATATGCTGGTGGCCGTTTCCAACCAGGACGAGGTTAACCTGCTAAGCTGCCTGATGGCCAAGGGGTACAATGTGCCCAAAACAATTGCCCGCGTTCAAAACCGCGAATTTATCCATGAGCAATCACCGCTTAACGCCAAAAAAATCGGCATCGATCTGCTGATCCATCCGGAGTCCGAAGCGGCTACCGCGGCCATACATTTGCTTAAGCAAAGCGCGGCCAGCCATTTAATTGAGTTTGCCGGCGGACGTATTATCGTGCTGGGCGTTCAGGTGGACCGGGACTCGGAAATTTTACGCATTCCCCTTTCGCAACTGACGATGCAAAATCCAGAATTGCGTTTCCGTACCGTTGCCATTCAACGGAATGAACTGACCAAGATTCCCGGCGGCAATGACATGTTTATGCCCAATGACCGGGCCTTTATCGCCGTGGACAAGGATAATATCGAGGGTCTGATTCAGCTCTTCGGCAAGAAAAACCGCTCCATCGACAATGTAATGATTTTAGGCGGCGGGCAAACCGGCTATCTTATTGCCAGACAACTGGAACGCAAAAGCAACGTAAAGGTCATCGAATCCGGCAGTGAACAGTCGGAACAACTGGCGGAGCAACTGAAAAAAGCCCTGGTCATCAAGGGCGACGGGTTGGACTATAATCTGCTGGCCCTGGAAGGCATCATCGACATGGACGCCTTTATCGCCGTGACCGGCGATGATGAAACCAACCTGGTGGCCAGCCTGATGGCCAAACATCTGCGCGTTCCCAAAATTATTTCACTGATCAATAAAACCGAATACGGGCCCATCATTCCCACCATCGGCATAGACGCCTTTATCTCCAAACAGATGCTGACGGTAAACAGCATTCTGCGCTTTATCCGTCGCGGACAAATTGCCGGCGTGGCTTCCCTGCCCGGCACCCCGGTGGAGGCGATCGAATTCATTGCCCGTGAAGGATCGAAAATACTTAAAAAGCCCCTCTCCAAAACCCGCTTCCCCAAAAATGTCATCCTGGGGGCGGTGTTGCGCCAGGATGATGTGTTTATCCCCATCGGTGACACGGTAATAGAGGCCGGGGACAAGGTGGTGACCTTTGCATTCCCCTCGGCCATTCATGAACTGGAAAAAATGTTCGATTGAGATAAACCATGATACAATTCAAATCCATTCTCTTTGTCTTGTCCGCCCTGCTGATCTTTTTGGCGGCCTCGCTCATTCCGCCGGCAGTGATCTCCTGGTTTCATGAAGCCAGCGACCTGCCCGCGTTTTTATATACCATCGCGGGGGGTCTGGTCGCCGGTCTGATTATTTTTTTCCTGACCCGGCGGGATAAGCGAGAGCTGCGCGCCAAGGACGGCTTTATTATCGTCTCACTCGGCTGGATGATGTTTTCCGCCGTGGGCGCCCTTCCTTTTTTCCTCTCGGGATTCATTCCTTCCTACACCGACGCCTTTTTTGAAACCATCTCCGGCTTCAGCACAACGGGAGCCACGATCTTAATGGATATAGAAGGTCTGCCGCACGGACTGCTTTTTTGGCGCTCGCTGACCCATTGGCTGGGCGGCATGGGCATTATCCTGCTCTCCCTGGCCATTTTACCGCTGCTGGGCGTTGGCGGCATGCAGCTTTTTAAGGCGGAAGTACCCGGCCCCACGCCGGATAAGCTGACGCCGAGGATAAAACACACGGCGGAACTGTTGTGGGGTGTTTACCTTTTACTGACCGTTGTGGAAATCGCTTTGTTGATGCTGGGAGGCATGAACTGGTTTGACGCCACCTGTCATACCTTCGGCACCATGGCCACGGGCGGCTTTGCCACAAAGAATGCCAGTATCGGCCATTATAACAGCGCCTATATCGAATATGTGATTACCATCTTTATGATCATTGCCGGCATGAATTTCAGCCTGCATTACCGCGCCTTACGCGGCAAGCCGCTGATCTTTTTTAAGGACAGGGAGACGCTTTTTTACCTGAGTATTATCGGCCTGGCCACCGCTTTCATCTCTTTCTCTCTGTGGACCAACAACGGGGAGGGAGGCGAACAGGGTTTCCGGCATGCTTTCTTTCAGGTGGCCTCCATCATTACCACCACCGGATACGGCACGGCGGATTATGAGCAATGGAGCTCCAGCTCGCGCACGATTCTGTTTATTTTGATGTTTTTGGGAGGCTGTGCCGGTTCCACGGGGGGCGGACTTAAAATCATACGCTCGCTTATTCTGGTAAAATTCAGCCTTAACGAGATAAAAAAACTGATCCATCCGCAGGCGGTGTTGCCGGTGCGCGTGGGGGGGCAGGTGGTTTCGAGGGATATTATCGCCAATGTGGCCGGATTTTTTCTCTTTTACATTTCCATCTTTGTCTTTGGCGTTTTGTTTATGAACATGCTGGGCCTGGATTTTGAAACATCCCTGGGAGGCGTGGCGGCCACCCTGGGCAATATCGGTCCGGCGCTGGGCGATTTGGGCCCCACCGACAACTATGCCTTTATCCCCGACATCGGTAAATGGTTTCTTTCCTTTCTGATGCTGGTGGGACGTCTGGAAATCTATACCGTCCTTATTATTTTCACCCCCATGTTCTGGAAAAAATAACCCGCCATTCCGCGCTTTAAGCCGAAGCGCTCAACCTGTCCAGAAGCATCAGGGCCGCGTCGGGAATGACCGTGCCCGGCCCGAAAATGGCCGCGGCGCCATGCTCGTAAAGAAAATCATAGTCCTGCGTGGGAATTACCCCGCCGATCACCACCAGAATATCTTCGCGGCCCAGCTCCTTCAGGGCTTCCACCAGTTGCGGCAACAGGGTTTTGTGCCCGGCCGCCAGGGAGCTCATGCCCACAATGTGCACATCGTTTTCCACCGCCTGCCGGGCGGTTTCCGCCGGCGTCTGGAACAACGGGCCCACATCCACATCAAAACCCAGATCGGCAAAGGCGGTGGCAATCACCTTGGCCCCGCGGTCATGGCCGTCCTGGCCCATTTTGGCCACCAGAATACGCGGCCGCCGGCCCTGTGCCGCCTCAAAGGCCTCGGCACGACGCACCACTTCCGCGATCTTATCCTTGTCGTTATAACTGGCGCTGTAGACGCCGCTCACCGATTTGGTCACTGCTTTATGTCTCCCAAAAACTTTTTCCATGGCGTCGGAAATCTCCCCCAGGGTAGCCCGGGCCCGGGCGCATTCCACCGCCGCTTCCAGTAAATTGCCCCCGTCGCCACGCGCCGTTTCCGTCAGGCGGGCCAGGGCCTTTTCCACCCGTTTAGCGTTGCGTTCCTTCCGCAACTTTTTCAGCCGGGCGATCTGCGCGCGGCGCACGGCGCTGTTATCCACCTCCAAAATATCGATGGGCGCTTCCCGTTGCAAACGATATTTGTTGACGCCGACAATGGTTTCGGCCCCGGAATCGATCAAAGCCTGCCGCCGGGCCGCCGCTTCCTCTATTTTCAGCTTGGGCAGGCCGGACTCTATGGCCCGGGCCATGCCGCCCAGTTCCTCCACTTCGGCCAGGTGGGCCCGCGCCTTGCGCAACAGGGCGTCGGTCAGATATTCCACATACAGCGACCCGCCCCAGGGGTCTATCACCCGGCAAAGATCGGTTTCGTTTTGCAGATAGAGCTGCGTGTTGCGGGCGATGCGCGCCGAAAAGTCGGTGGGCAGGGCTATGGCCTCATCCAGGGAGTTGGTATGCAG
>JALTKX010000264.1 GCA_027006055.1 Calditrichia bacterium
ATAAATGAATATCGTCATACACCCGGTATGCCTGTGTGGCAACCCCGTTTTCACGATCATATTATTCGCAATGAAAATGAATTGAACCGGATTCGCCAATATATTTTACACAATCCCGCCAAATGGCAGGCAGACAAATTTAATTCCGTGAAAAACACCTTATGAATGAAACACGGCCGGGTATTGAAATATTCGCAGATAATTTTAAAATCGGCAGGCTTACAGAGACCTTTTCCGGTGGTAAACACGGTTTTTTTCTAATACCAATGGATCAAAATCACCGTTATGCGCCTTAGGCTTCGCATTAAAGGGCGGCTTTAGTCTTTTTCGGAGAGCGGTTTCCCCACCAGTTTTATCACCAGATTTTTCAAGTCCGGCAGCGGAAAGGGCTTGGAAAGGAAAGCGTCGGCCATGCGTACCGTATCTTCCAGTTCCTCTTCCACCTCATAGCCGGTCATAAAAACAAAGCTGCCCTTATAGCCGCTTTCCTTAATCTTTTTAAAAAGCTCGGTACCCGGCATCTCCGGCATATCCACATCGGAGATGATCAGCGAGTAGCTTTGATTGCCGATAAAATCCAGCGCCTGGGGACCGCTGGAGGCGCCGTCGCACTCGTATCCGGAAAGATGCAGTACCTCTATCAGCGAGTCGAGCAATTCGGGTTCGTCATCAATAATAAGGATGCGTTGCTGTTTGCTTTTTTCCAGCGCTTCTTCCGAAGAGGCGCGGATATTGATGATTTTGGTGGAGAGGTAATCCTGCTGACGCAGGGCGGTGATGCTTTTAAGGTTATCCACCAGTTCCACGATGCGCTGAATGCTGCGCTGCGCTTTTACAAAGTACTCTGAATCGGCTACCTGCTGTTCCAAAATAGACATGCTGATGGTCAGCACCTGCAGCGGTTGAGAAAATTCGTGGGCAATGCCCCCGGCCAGTTCCTGCACGCTCTTCAGCGTTTCCGCTTTTTGCCGCGCCTTTTCTTCCTTGCGTTTCTGGATGTCTTCTATACGGATGGAAACAAAAAATTTTATATCGCCCTTTTTGTCCCTCACAGGGGAAATGACCTGTTTCTCCCAATACAGACGACCATCCTTCATTTTATTGCAAATCTGTCCCCGCCAGGTTTCTCCCGAGGTTATCGTATCCCACATCTCCTTATAAAACTGGGGCTTATGGGCATTGGACTTCAGGATGCGCGGGGTTTTGCCCAAAACATCCTCTTCCTTGTGGCCGGTACATTTGGAAAACTGCTCATTGATATAAATGATCGTGCCGTACTGGTCGGTTATCAGTATGGGCAGGGGACTCAGATGGATAACATGGCGGAAGGTCAGCAGCTCATCCTCCAGACGGCGCAGCTCGCGGGTATCGCGCAGGGTCAGCGTAATGCACAGCTCGTCTTCCCAGATCAGTTCATTGGTTACGATCTCCACGGTGCGGTTTTTACCGGTTAACGCCCGCAGGTCAAATTCCAGAATCTCCCCCGCCTGCACATCCAGGGGAAAGCGCTGACCGACGAATTTCTGCGGAATGCCAAACAACTCCTGACAGGCGGGGTTGATATAGCGTATCAAACCGTCGCGGTTGAGCACGATGGTCGCCTCGGTTTTGGAACGGAACACGCCGATAAAACGCTTTTCGCTTTCATGGAACTTGCGCTTCAGATAGCCCGCCTGTATGCGCAAACGATAATCCGCCTCGATTTTGGGCAGTAAAAGGGTCAGTTCAAAGGCATTCAGGCTTTTTTTATGCAGCCAATAAGGCGGCCGGAGTTCCGTCATGCGCGAGGCGTTGCCGTCGTCATAAAGCAATATATAGGGCAGTTCCAAAAGCTTAATTTCCCGGAAACGCTCGCCGATACCCGCATCATCCAAATCGCCCAGGTCCAACAAATACACGGGGATGGATTTGCTATCGGCAGGCCGGCTGACTTTGCTCTTCGGAGATACAATCCGGCCCGAAACGCTAAAGTGCTCAATTTGGGAGCATATATCGATAAATTTTATAAAGGCCGACTCCCGTGAGGTCAGATAGGCCAGATCAAATTGAATTTCACTCATTACATTTCTTTGTTAATCAAGATTTAGGTATTCGGCGTTACAGACCAAAGTTTACCCATTAAGAGCAAAAAAACCGGCCTGTTAATGTAGATTTTGCTTCCATTGACGAAGAATAATGCCATGCAAAAAGTAACAATCATACGGGTATAAAGACTCAGGCCATTCCACCCGGAACCTGATGCGCATATAAAACAAAAACTTTCCCGGGGAATAAAACATCTTTTTCGTTTTATGGCGCTATTGTTTAAATTCAACCATTCATTCAACCGATGCTGATTAAGGAGGCATAAATGAGTTCACTAAAAAAAATCGAGGAACTTCTCGGCGCGGAAGCCGGGAACTTACTTAACCACACATGCAATACCATCCCCCGGGAGCAGCTCCATCTGCCCGGCCCGGATTTCGTGGATCGCGTTTTTGCCGATTCCGATCGCAGCCCGCAGGTGCTGCGCAGCCTGCAAATGCTGTTTGAACACGGTCGTCTGGGGAACAGCGGCTACCTTTCCATCCTGCCGGTGGATCAGGGCATCGAACATACCGCCGGGGCATCCTTTGCCCCCAACCCGGCTTACTTCGACCCGGAGAATATCGTAAAGCTGGCCATCGAGGGCGGCTGTAACGGCGTGGCTTCCACCCTGGGCGTGCTGGGCGCCGTCAGCCGTAAATATGCGCACAAAATTCCCTTCATCGTCAAAATCAATCATAACGAGCTGCTCACCTATCCCAATAAATACGATCAGATCATGTTCAGCAGCGTGCAACAGGCCTGGGACATGGGCGCCGTGGCCGTGGGCGCCACCATCTACTTCGGCTCGCCCGAATCCAACAGGCAAATTATTGAAGTGAGCGAGGCCTTTGAACTGGCCCATGACCTGGGCATGGCCACCATCCTGTGGTGCTACCTGCGTAATCCCGCCTTTAAAAAAGATGGCGTGGACTATCACGTGGCCGCCGACCTGACCGGCCAGGCCAACCATCTGGGCGTAACCATCAAGGCCGATATCGTCAAGCAAAAACAACCGGAAAACAACGGCGGCTTTAAGGCCATCAACTTTGCCAAGACCCATGACAAGGTCTACTCGCAACTCTCTTCCGACCATCCGATTGATCTTACCCGTTATCAGGTGGCCAATTCCTACATGGGCCGCGCCGGTCTGATCAACTCCGGCGGCGCCTCCGGCGAGAATGACCTGGCCCAGGCCGTGAAAACCGCGATCATCAATAAACGGGCCGGGGGCATGGGACTGATCAGCGGCCGCAAGGCTTTCCAAAAACCGATGGATCAGGGCGTTGAGCTGCTTAATGCCATTCAGGACATTTACCTGGATAAGGATGTTACCATCGCCTAAATCCTTCCGTGCCGACTTATAGCCGCCGCATATTCCTTGCGGCGGCTTTTTTTTAAAATTTATTTTGACACATTGTGTTCGATCCTCTATAATAGCCCCGCACACAAAGCGGAATTTTCCCATCCCGGGGCAAAGCCACACCAACAGTTAACGGATATTATGGCGCGTATTAACATTGAACTTCCCGTATTATTCAATTGCCGCAAGGATTGCTCCAAATGCTGCGAGATCAACGGCGGCTATGTTTTCGTCAGCGAGGCGAACATTAAAAAAATCGCCAAATTCCTGAAACGGGACGTCACGGAAATCCGCGAACATTACACCTATGAGGCCAAAGGCATGCGCAGCCTCAAAGACAGGGACGGGCAGGCCTGCATCTTCCTGCAAGAGGGAAAATGCAGCATCTATCCCGTGCGACCCCTGCAATGCCGCACCTACCCTTTTTGGCCGCAGAATGTAAAATCGACGCGCCGCTGGCGACAGGTTATGGAGGACTGCCCCGGCATCGGCGAGGGCAAGGTGTATGACCGCAAGGCGATAGAAGCCGTTTTTGAAGGACGCGCGGTTGATTCGGATAAATAAACCTCTATATTAAGGCATGCGACCCGGAAACAGCTTTCCGGCCCGTAACCCACCCGTTGCCCAACAGAAGGAGAAAAATATGATCCGACGCCAACTTAAAGACATTGCCCCCGTACCCGTAAGCGCGGGCGAGAAAACCGAAATGCAGATGCTGATCTCCCCGGATGAAGCGCCCCACTTTGCCATGCGCCGCTTCACCATCCATCCCGGCGGTTTTATGCCCCTGCACACCAACAAGGTGGAGCACGAACAACTGGTGCTGGAGGGAGAAGCCGAGGTGGTTATCGACGGCGCCACCTATCGAGTAAAAAAGGACGACGTGGTTTTTATCCCCGCCGGGGTTCCCCACAGCTACAAAACCCTGGGCGACACGCCTTTCCGCTTTTTATGCCTGGTGCCCAACCTGGAAGATGAAATTATACTTGTGGAAAACGCCTGAGAAAGGAAAACGGATATGACAACACCGGTTAAACGCATTTTACAGATTTTCTGGGGGCTGCTTCTCCTGGGCGTCATCATCTTTTTTGCCTATGTGCCTGCTTTTGTAGACAGGCAGTTTAATATTTTACTGGATATGAAAGCGCCCGAGCTTCCGGACAGTGTACGGGCTTTTCACCACAGCCTGCGCGCCGCCGATATGCACGACGATATTCTGCTTTGGGGACGCGATTTGACCGAAAAACACGATTACGGACATACCGACCTGCCCCGCCTGCGCGCGGGCAATGTGCGCTTGCAGGTTTTTTCCGCGGTTACCAAAACGCCCTCCGGTATCAATTACCAAAGCAACAGTGATGAAACCGACCAGATCACCTTGCTGATGATTGCCGAAATGGCGCCGCTTAAAGCCTGGTACAGTCTAACGGAACGGGCCCTGTATCAGGCCGATCGCCTGAAGGAAACCGCCGCGGCATTCCCCGGACAACTAACGGTGATCTCCGACCGCAAAAGTTTAACCGGCTTCCTGAATGACTCCTTACCGGGTAAAATTGCCGGTCTGCTGGCCATAGAGGGCATGCATGCCCTGGACGGCAGGCTGGAAAATCTGGAAGTGCTGGACAGCGCGGGCTATCGCATGATCGGCCTGGCCCATTTTTTTGACAACGCCTTTGCCGGATCGGCCCACGGGATAAAAAAATACGGATTGACCGAACTGGGTAAACAGGCCTTTCGCGAGATGGAAAAGCGGCATATACTGATCGATCTGGCCCATGCCTCGCCCCGGGCCATTGAGGACGCCCTTAGCCTGGCTACCCGGCCGCTGGTGGTATCCCACACCGGCGTTAGCGCCACGTGCGATTCACCACGCAACCTGAGCGACGACCAGCTAAGGCGTATTGCCGCCACCGGCGGATTGATCGGTATCGGTTTTTGGGAAGGCGCCGTCTGCGACAGCGATGTGGAAAGCGTGGTGGACGCCATGCTGCATGCCGTGGAGATTGCCGGCATTGACCATGTGGCCCTCGGCTCGGACTGGGACGGAGCGACCCAAGAGGAACTCAGCGCGGATCGCCTGCCCTGGCTGACGGCCGCCCTGCTCAACCGGGGCATGAGCAAGGAGGATGTAAGGAAAATTATGGGCGAGAACCTTATCCGCCTGTTATTGACCACCTTGCCCGAATAGCCCCCCCGGGCCTCCGCGGCAAGGCTTAACGGAAGTCAGCGGCAGAGGCCCTATACCCAGCCCCTGTTTTTTATTTTGTAATTGTACATATTACCTTGCCGGATTTAGAAACCTGGCGCCGTCATTAATTCACCGTGGCGGTTTCCCCTTCTTTTTTCAACTCCCGGACTATGGCTCCGCTGACCACCCGGCGCAGATATACCCGCAAATCATCAAAAATCATATAGGCATAGGGCACGGCAATCAGGGAAACAAGGGTGGAAAACATCAAACCACCGATAATGGTCAGCCCCATCGGTTTATAGGAGATGCCGATCATCTTGGCATTGCCCAAAGCCATGGGAATCAATCCGCCGATGGTGGTAAAGGCGGTCATCAAAATCGGTCGCAGCCGCTTACGTCCCGCTTCCATTATGGCCTCCATGCGGCTAAAACCTTCCATGCGCAGACGGTTGATCGTATCGATCAGTACAATGGCGTTATTAACCACAATGCCGATCAGAATGATCAACCCGATCGAACTCATGGTATCAAAGGGCGTACCGGTGATGTAAAGCATCCAATAGGCTCCCACAAAGGAAAAGGGAATGGAAACGATCACCGACAGAGGTAAAACAAACGACTCAAACAAAATACCCATCAACAAAAACACAAAAATAATCGCCAGGTAAACGCCAAACATCTGGCTTTCATTGCGATCCCGTATATTGGCAAAGCGGTTGCCCTTGGTCCAGTTATAACCGTAAGGCATCGCAAAACCGGCCATGGCCTTGTCGATTTTCTTATGGATCATGCCCAGGTTATCCGCCGTGGTGTTGGCTTTAACCGCCAGAAAGGTTTTGCCGTTTTCCCGGCTGATGGCGCCAAAGCCCTTGGTAATCTTTATGGTCACCAGCGAAGCCAGCGGTATCTCCTTACCGTTCTGGGCAAAAAAGGTGATGTTTTTCAACTGCTGCAGGTTCTCGCGATCGCTTTCCCGCAACTGGATTTTCATATTGATCTCGCGATCATCCGCCTGAAACTTGGGCAACTGAATGCCGCGCAGCATATACATGATGGTGCCGGTGATCGTTTGCGCGCTGATACCAAAGGCCTTAATCTCCTCGCGTTTTATGATCAGATGAATTTCATCCTGCCCCTTCTCCCGGTCGGTTTCCACGCTGATGATTTCCGGTATCGATTTCAGTCTTCGTTCCACTTCCTTGCTCAATTCGGCCAGTTTTCGCGTATCATCGCCAAACAGGTTCAGGGTTACCGAAGCCTCGTCGCTGTTGCCGCTCCGGCGCCAACTGGTGCGCACCGTAACGCCGGGCAGCTCGGGCAGATGTTTTTTTACATCTTCCACCACGGCGTCGCGGTCCATTACCGTGGTATCCCGCACCCCCAGCAGGGATTTACCCGCGTTCCAAACGGCGTCATACCAGGCCACGGGCGGTTCCTTTTTCAAAAAGACATTAAAACGCGCCCCGGTTTTCCGGTAACGCACATCAATGGCCTTGATATTATAACGATCGGAGCGGACATGGATGGAATCTTCCACCATATGCACCACCCGGGCCGCATCCTCCAGGGTGTAGTTATCGGGCAGATCCAAAAACAGTCGAAAATCGTTGATATTGCCGTTCATATTGTCCGTCTGGGCCACATTACCGGAGGCATATTGCAGGGAGAACAATACCGCCACCAGCACAATAAAGGTTTCCAGTTTGTGATTAAGCGTCCAGCGTAAAAACACGGCATATTTATCCGTAAGCATGGTGATAACCGCCGGTTCCTTAACCTCCCTGCGCGAAACCACACGTGTCGCCACAAGGGGAATAAGCACCATGGCCACAAACAAGGAGGCCAGCAGGGATATCATCACCGGCACGCCGATGCGCAGCATATAAAAGCGGAAGCCCATGTCGTCATTC
Source organism: Calditrichia bacterium (assembly GCA_027006055.1). Lineage (GTDB taxonomy): Bacteria > Calditrichota > Calditrichia > Calditrichales > J004 > J004. Next base: position 7,529 of record JALTKX010000264.1, read on the forward strand.
ATCAGAATCATCGGCAGAAAAACGACAATGGTGGTAAAAGTGGCCATGGTGACCGCCAGTGAAACCTCGCTGGTGCCCCGGGCGGCCGCGTCCACGTTGCCCAGGCCTTCGTTGCGCTTTCGATAGATATTTTCCAGCACAACAATGCTGTTGTCGACCACCATGCCAATGGATATCATCAGACCCATCATGGTGATCAGATTGAGCGTCCAGCCCATAAAATACATCACCGTCAGGCTAAAGAGAATAGAGAGGGGAATGGAAAGGTTCAGCAACAGGGTCATGCGGAAACGACGCAGGAAAAAGTAAAGCACGATGAAGGCAAAAAAGCCCCCCCAGATGCCGGCGCTTTTTAAATTATCTATGGATTCCAGAATGTGTTCGCCCTGGTCAAAAAGAATTTCCACGTCAAAATTGGCCAGTTGGGGGTCTTTTTTAAAATCTTCCTCAAAAACCTTGCGCACGGCCAGGCTCAGCTCCACCGTATTGGCCATGGACTCCTTTTGGATGCCCAGTTGAATGGCCGGTTTGCCGTTCAGACGCTGCACCCATGTTTTTTCCGGAACGTCATATACCACGGAGGCAATATCCTTTAACAGAATATTGGCCCCTTTGATGGGAATACGCCGGATATCGTCTATGGAGCGGAACTTGCCCACGGAACGCACAAATATTTTATTGCCGCCATCGCGCAGGTTGCCGCTGGAAATGGCAAAGTTATCCTGACGCAGAACGGTTATCACATCATACAGGTTGATTTTAAATCTCTTTATCTGATCCTGGTCAATCAGAATCTGAATCGATTTTTCATCGGCGCCGAAAATCTCCACATTAGCCACGCCGTCTATGCGTTCCAGCGGTTTTTTAATATGGTTTTCCGTAAAATAATAAGGATCCTTGATCTCCTTGTCGGGGATCATGACAATCCACATGATCGGCTCATCGTCATTATTCCATTTACGGATATAGAGCCTTTCCACATCATCGGGCAGCTCCGGCTTTACCCGGTCTATGCGATCCCGCAACTGGGCATAGGCCAAATCCATGTCGGCGTTTTGGTTAAAACGCAAAAAGGTCCAGCAACCGTTGGCCTGGCTATAGGTATTCACCTTTTTAAGCCCCTTGATGGTGCGTACCATCTCTTCGATGGGCCGGGCGATCAGTTGTTCCACCTCTTCCGGGTTGGCATTGGGGTAAGGGGTCCACACCCCCAGAAAGGGCGGTGTAAAACCGGCCGGCATCAGCTCCACGGGCATGGCCCGATATGCGATAAAACCGACCACCAGCAGGGCCACCAGCGACATACTGACGGTTACGGGCCGGGTCAGGGCCAGCCTCGGAAGCAGACTTATTTTACCTTCAAGTTTTTTACGGATCATGGTTATTCCCCTGCCCTGTTATACATGGACGGCCGCCCCGGCGGACGGACTCTCTTTAGCTTCATCTTCTTTTTTTATGGCGCTGACCAGATCGTAGACCACCGGAATCACCACCAGCGTAAGCAGGGTGGATGACAGCAAACCGACAATCACCGTTATGGCCATCGGCGTGCGTATCTCCGCCCCGTCGCCCAGACCAAGGGCCATGGGCAACAGACCCAGCACCGTGGTCATGGTGGTCATCAAAATCGGCCGCAAACGTGTTTGGCCCGCCTCCAGTATGGCCCGCGACTTCTCCAGACCGCGTTCACGCAGTTGGTTGATATAATCCACCAGCACGATGGCGTTGTTCACCACGATCCCCGCCAGCATGATCATACCCAGAAAGACCACAATGCTCAGCGGAATGGACAGGATATATAAAAAGACCACCACGCCGATCAGGGCCAGCGGTATGGTAAATATAATGATAAAGGGATGGATCAACGATTCGAACTGCGAGGCCATCACGATATAAACCAGAAAAATAGCCAGGGCCAGGGCCAGATACAGGGAATTCAACGACGTTTCCATCTCTTTGTTCTGTCCGGCCAGTTCAAAGGCAAATTCCTGGGGCAGATCCATGGCAGCCAGGGCCTCATATATTTTGTTATTGATGTCGGAAAGACTGTAGCCGTCTTCCACATTGGCCGTAATGACCGCCGTGCGGGTTTGGTCCACGCGCCGTATTTCCGAAGGGCCCTCATTGACGCGTATCTCGGCCACGGAGCTCAACCGCACCGGCACGGCGGAACCGGGATTAACCACGATGCGCCGCAAATCGTCTATGCTCTCCTTGTCAGCCTCGCGCAAACGCACCAACACGTCTATTTTGCGGTCTTCCTGACGGAATTCAGTGGCCACGTCGCCGCGGATTTTGTTGCGCACGATGTTGGCCACCTGCAGCACATTCAGCCCGTACAGAGCCAGGCGCTTTCGGTCGTAATAAATCTGCACCTCGGGATTGCCGCGCTGGATATTGCTCTTGGCGTCCACCACCCCAGGAATAGCGGAAATAGTCTGCTCTATTTCACGGCTGTATTGCTGCAGCTTAGCCAGATTGTATCCTTTTAGATGCACCTCGATGGGCGTTTTAAAACTGAACAGGGTGGGACGGGCAATATTGGCCGTGATCCCCGGATAGTTTTGCATCAGCTCTCGTATCTTGTGGATCAGTTCCTGTTCGGTCGCCTCGTAATCCAGACCGGGGGTAATGGTCACCGTCAGCCTGGCCGTATTCTCGCCCTCTTCGCTGTCCGAGGTGGCGCTTTTATCGGTACCGGCCACGGAGGCCACCTTATCCACCCCCGGCATGGCCGAAATTTGAGTGGCGATGGGCACAATACGCTCATCGGTCTCTTCCACGGGCGTTCCCACGGGCAGACGCAGCTCCACAAAAAATTCGCCCTGGGCCACCTCGGGGATCAGCTCGCTGCCCAAACGCGGCCCCAGACCAAAAACGGTAAGCACAAACAAGAGCAGCACTCCCGCCAGCATGGACCAACGGTTGCGCATGGCGGCCGCCAACAAGCGGGGATAGCCTTTTTCAATCAGGCCATAGCCCAGGTCGAACAGGGTGACCAGCAGACGCGTGGGCTGGGTAAAAATAAGGCGGAACAGCATGATGAGCATATAAATCAAAAGTCCGACCATCAGAACAACGGCGTGAACCAGCCGAAAGGACAATTCAAACAGCACATAGGTGATCATCTTTAGCAGATAAAAGACCAGGGCCACCGGTATAAGGACAATCTTAACCGTTTTTTTCCAGGACGTTATTTCCCGCGGACTTTTGAGATAGGATGCCATATCCGTAAAAAATTGCGGCACGGATTTGACCTGCTCATAGCCCCGCCAAAGGGGATTATCCCCCCCGGCGCCATCAGCTTTTCTACCCAGGGATAATTCGCTAAGCCAGGCCATATAGGTCTTGTTGGCCGGTTTAAGCCAAAAGAGAAATGGGGTGAGCAGAGTCAGGAAAAAGACAAACAGAATTTTGCCCACTGCCAGAAGTGTATAAAGAAAGACCTCCATGGTTCTTACAAACCAACTAGAAACGGATTGGCCCAGCAGAGACAGCCATCCGCCCAAACCTCCCGTCTCCGTTGTGCTTTCCCGCGAGAAAAAGCGGTCAACCCGTTCCTTTAAGGGCATGTTAAGAATAAAGGCCGGGGGCAGGGTACTTAAATTTGTTCCCCGGGTAAAGGCGGATATCTGCCGTGATGAGAGCATGGGTATGAGAAAAAGAGCCACGGCCAGGGAGGCCAGCAAAGAGAAGACGATGGTCAGGGCCATATCGCCAAACACCTGCCCGGCCACGCCCTGTACAAAAACGATGGGGAAAAATACAGCCACGGTGGTCAGGGTAGAAGCCGTAACCGCGCCGCCCACTTCGCTAACGCCGCGGATGGTGGCCTCCACCAGGGAGTCGCCCTTTTCGCGGCGGCGGCTTATACTTTCCAGCACCACAATACTGTTATCCACCAGCATTCCCACCCCGAGGGCCAGGCCGCCCAGGGACATGATATTGAGCGATACGTCGAAAATCTTCATCGGCGCGAATGTGGCAATGATAGAGATGGGAATGGACAGGGCGATAATCACCGTGGGTGAAAGCAGGCGCAGAAAGATGAAAAGTACGATAATCGCCAGAAAGCCGCCCATTATGGCGGTGTTTTTAACCTCATTGACCGAACTTTCGATAAAGACCGATTGGTCGGAAAGGGTCTCGATTTTTATACCGTCGGGAAGTTCATAGGCCAAAAAGTTGGTCATTTGCGCTTTTTTAAAGGCCTCGCTGTCCATGGGTCCGCCGCGCGCGCCCCGCCTTCCCCGGCCCCGGCGCTGCTTTTTCACTTTTTTATCGGGTTCGGCTTTTTTCTCCTTTTTAACCTTTTTGGGGTTATTCATTTCGGCCACATATTCGCGCTGCTCCTTTGTCCCGTATAAACGTTCCTTTACACGGTGGGCCACTTCCACAATATTGGCGTCGGCTTCCTTGTAAATTTCTATATCCACGCTTTCCGTGCCGTTTACGCGGGTGATGATCTGGCGCTCCTTGTGGGTGCGGTATACATGGCCCACATCCTTGATCTTGATATCCACATTATTGAAACGGCCCACCACCAATTCTTCTATCTCTTTTATGGAGCGGAATTCATTCAATGTGCGCACGAGGTATTCGGTTTGCCCTTCCTTAAGGTTGCCGCCGGCCAGATTGACATTCTCCTCGGAGAGCCGGTTTTTCACCGTTTCAATATTCATGCCGATCTGGGTCATGGCCCGCTCATTCAGTTCCACGCGAATCTCTTCTTCCAGACCGCCCTTAACCTTAACCGCCGCCACGCCGTCTATGGTTTCCAGGGCGCGTTTCAACTGTTCCTCGCCGATGTAGCGGATATAGGTCAGATCGGCCTTGCCGTAAAGCGCCAGACGCATAATGGGATCCAGCGAGGGGTCAAAGCGCAGAATCAGCGGCCGCTTGGCGTCATCGGGCAAAAACACCTGATCCAGCTTTTCGCGGATATCCGCCGTGGCCTTGTCCATGTCCGTATCCCAGGTAAAATCGAGAATCACATCCGATTGCTCGGCCTTGGAGATACTGCTGATGGATACGAGGTTATCCACAATACCCAGGGCCTGCTCCACGGGACGGGAAATAGAGGTCTCCACCTCCTCCGGCGCGGCGCCGGGATACTCCGTGCGCACGGTCAGGCTGGGATAGGTCATGTCCGGCATCAGGTTAAGGGGCAGTTGCTGGTAGGAAATGATCCCGAAAACAACCACGCCGATAACGACCATTAAAATGGCCACGGGACGTGTTGTGGTAAACTTATAAAAGGACTTTGTCATATCAGAAGATTGCTGACTCATTAAACTGTGCTCCGTTGGCGGTAACTAAACTTATATCCGGATGATTACTGCGTTTTTTGTACAAAGGGATTTTCCCGGCGGGCAACCACCCGCACCTTTGTTTTATCCTTTAAACCGGACTGGCCCACAACAATCACTTCGTCTCCCTCGGCAATATCCCTCAGGGATTCTATCTTTTCATTATCTTCAAAACCGGGCGTCAGGCGGACTTTATGCGCCAGGCTGTCCCGGACCACAAAAACATTCATATACTCGTTTTCATAAACAATGGCCAGCTTGGGCACCAGCACCGCGTTTTTATGGGTGTCTATTATCAGGTTAACGTTTACAAACATGCCCGGCTTAAGCTTGCGGCTTTTATTTTTCACGCCAACGGTCACCTTAACCGTGCCGCTGGAGGGGTCCACCACGGGACTGATGCGTTTTACAAAACCATCAAACTTCACATCCGGTATATTGTCCGAGGTGATGATGGCCTGTTGGCCCACTTTCAGGTCGTCCACATTTTTTTCCGGCACGTTGACCACGGCAATCACCTGCGAATTGTTGACCACGGAAAAGAGCTTATCCGTCGGTTGAATGCGCTGACCGATTTTTACCAGCCTTTCCCCAACCCAACCGCTGATCGGCGAACGGATACTCATATAGTCCAGCTTCAAACGGGCGTCTTCCCAGTTCAGGCGGGCCGTTTCCAGCGAATATTTGGCCTGTTCAAATTCCTCGTTACTGAGCAGGGCCTTGGCGTGCATGGCCTCGTTACGCTTAAAGTTACTCAGCTGCTGCTCAAATTCCACGCGGGCCTTCTTCTCGGCAATGATGTATTCGTCGGCCTCCAGTTTCAGCATCACCTGCCCTTTTTGCACATAGCGGCCTTCCTCGGTTTTGATGGAATCCACCACGCCCTGGGAGCGGCTGTACACATCCGCCTGAATTTCCGTTTCCAGGTTGGAGCTCAGTAAAATATAGTTGGAAATATCGCCCCGGCCCACCGGCATGACTTCCACGGGAATCAGCTCGGATTCCCCGCGGGTCTTTTGGGCTTCCCGTTTTTTTTGAACCCGGGAAGAGTCGTTTTTGCCTTTTCTGTTATTATCGCCTTGTTGTTGATTGCCGCAAGCGCTAAGCAACAGCGCGCTTATAACCATAAATAGGATTAGGCCACGTTGGATCATTTTAATGTTTCTCCCTGATAGTATGCGTTGAAAGTGTGATAGACGTTATATTATTTAACATGTTTCAGAAAATGTAAAAAGATTCATCCGGCGCTTTTGTACCTATCCGCACACGAAAGGCCGGAATATATGAATTTTCCGTTTCTGTCGCGGATATAAAAGCAAAAACAGCCCGGTTGCCGCCTGTCCGGAATGAATGTAAACGAATTTAAAGGCATAAGGGAATTTAGAAAGCGGGATATTCAGATCAAAAAAAAAGCGGATGCAAACACATCCGCTTTTTAAGGTATTTAGAATTCGTCAAAGGCGATCATCTCTTTTTCCACGCCCAGATTATAGAGCATGTTCTGAACCGCGCTAAGCATCATGGGCGGGCCGCACAGATAATACTCAATCTCTTCGGGTGCCTCATGTTTGGAAAGGTAGGTCTCTTCCACCGCCTGATGGATAAAGCCGGTCGGGCCGGTCCAGTTATCCTCCGGTTGCGGATCGGAAAGGGCCACCACATATTTAAAATTGGGAAACTGCTCCTCGATCTTTTTAAAATCCTCATCATAAAACATTTCACGCTTAGACCGCGCGCCGTAAAAAAAGGTAACCTTACGGGTTGTTTTAAGGGTGTGAAAAAGATGGAAGATATGGCTGCGCATGGGCGCCATGCCGGCGCCGCCGCCGATATACACCATTTCACGGTCGGTGTCCTTGATAAAGAATTCACCGTAAGGGCCGCTAACGGTCACCTTATCGCCGGGCTTCAGGTTAAAGATATAGGAGGAGGAAATTCCCGGAGGAAAGTCCGTGCCCGGAGGAGGGGTGGCGATACGCACATTAAGCATAACGATATCCCCTTCGGCCGGATGGTTGGCCATGGAATAGGCGCGGAAAATCTCTTCGTCGTTACTGGCCTTTAAATCCCATATTTTAAAGCGATCCCAATCCGGATGATATTCTTCTTCAATATCGAACTCCTTAAAGGAGAGGCTGTAGGGAGGGATATAAATCTGTATATATCCGCCGGCCTTAAAGTTAAGATGCTGGCCCTTGGGCAATTCCAGAACCAGTTCCTTGATGAAGGTGGCCACGTTATGGTTGGAACGCACCGTGCATTCGAATTTCTGAATATTGAAAATCTCGTCGGGGATTTCAATTTTCATATCCTGCTTCACCTTAACCTGGCAGGCCAGACGCGTATGCTCCTTCACTTCGCCGCGCGAAAGTTGGGATTCCTCGGTCGGCAACACATCGCCGCCGCCTTCCAGCACCTTGCATTTACACATGGCGCAGGTTCCCTGCCCGCCACAGGCGGATGGCAGAAAAATACCGTTATTGGAAAGGGTGGCCAACAGATTGGAACCGGCCTCCACCTCGGGCGACTTTTCCTCATCCCCGTTTATCAGCAGCTTTACTTTTCCCTTTTGTACAAGTTTGGCCTCGGCATAGGTCAGGGCCCCCACCAAAAGCATGATGGTGACGCCGAAAACACCGACGCTTAATGCTAAAATTCCGATAGCAGGCATGTTATACTCCGATTATAATTGAATACCTGAAAAGATCATGAAAGCCATGGACATCAAACCGGTCATCAACATGGTTATCCCCAGGCCCCGTAAACCGACGGGAATATTGGAATAACGCAGCTTATGACGGATGGCCGCCATGGCGACAATAGCCAGGGCCCAACCGATACCGGAACCCAGGCCAAAAACAACGGATTCGCCAAAATTATAGTGGCGCTCCACCATAAACAGGGAAGCCCCCAAAATGGCGCAGTTCACGGCGATCAACGGTAAAAATATACCCAAGGCCGTATACAGCTTGGGCGAATAACGATCCAGTACCATCTCTACCAGTTGTACCATGGCGGCAATGATGGCGATATAGGTTACAAAACCCAAAAAGCTTAAATCCACACTGGCAAAGCTGGCGGAAACCCAATCCAGGGCCCCCTCTTTTAACAGATATTCATGCACAAACCAGTTCGCCGGCGTGGTGATGGTCATTACAAAAATAACCGCCATGCCCAATCCCACGGAGGTTTCCACCTTTTTGGACACTGCCAGAAAGGAGCACATGCCCAGGAAGAACGCCAACAGGATATTTTCAACAAAAACAGATTTTACAAACAGACTCAGATAATGCTCTAACATGATTGATACTCCCTATTCATGCACGGTTTTGGTTATCGTGCGCTGTATCCAGACCAACAGGCCCAGAATGATGAAGGCGCCCGGGGCCAGCAGCATTAAGCCCATGTTTTCATATCCCGCCGCGTATAAAGACTCCGGGATAACCCGGAAGCCCAAAAAGCTGCCGCTGCCCAGAATTTCACGAACGGTGGCCACGGACATCAGTATCCAGCCGTATCCCAGGCCGTTGCCAATGCCGTCCAGAAAGGAAGGCCAGGGCTTGTTTTGCAGGGCAAAGGCCTCCGCGCGCCCCATGATGATACAGTTGGTAATGATCAGCCCCACAAACACGCTTAACTGCTTGCTGATATCAAACAGATAGGCCTTTAATATCTGATCCACCAAAATCACCAGCGTGGCGATAACCGCCAGTTCGACGATGATGCGGATTTTTGAGGGGATTTGCTTGCGCAGCATGGAAATGAGCACATTGGAGGAGGCGACCACGGCCGTCACCGCCAGGGCCATGACCAGTGCCGTACGCATTTGCACCGTTACGGCCAGGGCCGAACAGATACCCAAAACCTGAAAGGTGATCGGATTGTTCTCACTTAACGGATTGGTGAGAACCTTCATATTTTTCTTGGAAAAAAGAGCTTCTTTCTTTTTTTCAGTTTTTGCAACACTTTGATCAGCCATCGATTACTCCTTTGTTGGATTGACGAAGTTTTTTAAAGAAAGCGTCGTAGATTTCCAGGTCCTTCTTTAAAAACTTAGTAACACCGCGTCCCGTCAGCGTTGCCCCGCTAATGCCATCCACATAGTGATAGCGTTCACCGGCGGCAATTTTATCTTTTACCTTACCTTTTACAATGGTAATGCTGACCAGCTCACCTTTATCATTTACAAAAGATTTCCCCTTAAAGTTGCTTTGGAACCAACCGGTGGAAATCTCGCCCCCCAGGCCCGGCGTTTCGCCATGCTGGTAAAAGGTGATCCCCTTAACCGTTTTCCCATCCGGTTCCACGGCCAGGTAACCGTAAATGGTTGACCACAGCCCCTTACCGGAAATGGGGATAATATAGGCCAGGATTTCCCCGTCCTTTTTATTTTCATAGATGGGATACAGCTCCTTGTCCACCTTGGGGTCAATGCTTTCCGGCGTGCGTCCCTCAACGATATCACCGGCCTTGTTTATTACCAGGGCCTTAATATTCTCCGCGTAAAGATTAAGAATTTCCTGACGCGCATAATCCTTTTCCGCGTCTATCAGTCCCACGCTTTTCAGAATATTCTTTTTAATATCCAACTGGATATTTTCCTGCTGGCGCGGTTTTAACAGGGTGGCCGCCGCCGCCAGCAAAATGCTGCACACTAAGGTGATAATGAGCGCAAAACGAAAGGTTTGAGCGTTACTATGCACGGCTTAACCTCCTTTTGATATTGGCCCGCACGACGTAATAGTCGATTAAGGGCGAAAAGACATTCATAAACAAAATGGCCAGCATCATACCTTCGGGATAGGCCGGGTTTACGGTGCGGATCAAAACGGCCAGCACGCCGATGAGAAAACCGTAAATCCATTTTCCCGTTGTGGTTTGCGCGGCGGAAACAGGGTCGGTGGCCATGAACACCGCGCCAAGGGCAAAACCGCCCAGCACCAGGTGGTAATAGGCCGGCAGCGACATAATCGGGGAGTTCTCCGGCCCGGCCAGCACATTAAACAACCAGCCCATAAACAGCCCGCCCAATAAGGTGGAGAGCATAATACGCCAACTGCCCACCCCGGTTACTATCAGAATAAGCGCGCCTATCAGGATCATCAGCGTGGAGGTTTCCCCCAAACTGCCCGGTATAAAGCCGTAGAACATGTCCATAAAGGTAAAGCCATGGCTGGATAAGGCATGGGTGGCGCTTTCGCCGGTGGCGTTGGAAGCCACCAACAGGGGCGTGGCTCCGGAAAAACCGTCCACCAGTTTATCGGTGGCGCTGTGGAAAGCCGTCCACACCTGGTCGCCGGAAATACGTCCGGGATAGGCGAAAAAGAGAAACGCGCGCCCGGTGAGAGCAGGGTTTAGGATATTCATCCCGGTGCCGCCAAAAACTTCCTTGCCGATGACCACGCCAAAGGTAATACCCAGGGCCGCCTGCCACAGGGGCATGGTTGCCGGCAGGGTCAACGGAAAAAGCAAACCGGTCACCAGAAAGCCCTCGTTAACCTCATGCTTGCGGAGCACGGCAAACAAGACTTCCCAAAAACCGCCCACGGCATAACTGACCAGCACCAGAGGCAGCACCTTCCAGGCGCCGAAAGAAAAGGCGTCCATAAAGCCCGCGCTTTGGCCGATGGCTTTAAAATGCTGCAGGCCTACATTATACATGCTAAATATCAATACGGGCAGCAAAGCCACTACCACGGTCATCATAAACCGCTTCGTATCCAGACCGTCGCGAATGTGCGGTCCCTTTTTCGTCCGTTCGTTCGTCCACAGCAAAATGGTTTCGCCCGCTTCGAACATCGGATAGAAGCGCTCCAACTTTCCGCCTTTTTCAAAAAGCGGACGCTGTTTTTCCATTATTTTTTCTATAAAATTCAATGTACCATTCCTTTTTAATTATGGAACCTTACAAAATAATAACTCATGGTGTGATCAGCCCTCTTTCTCGATAAGATCCAGCCCCTGGCGGATGGCGCCGCCAAAGTCAAACTTGGAGGGACAGATATAACTGCACAAGGCCACATCCTCTTCGTCCAGTTCCAGAATGCCCAGGCCTTCCATCTCTTCAAAGTCATTGGCCAGAACGCTCTTCACCAGAAAAACGGGATAAATATCCATCGGCAATACCGACTCATAATCCCCGGACATTACGAAGGCGCGGTCGGCGCCATGTAACAGGGTATTGACCTTGTAGGCTTTTGAGGGGAACCAGCGGGACATAAAGGTACGGGAATGACTGAGTTCCTTAAATCCGGGCAGATACCAGCCCAAAAGCTTGCGTTCTTTCGGACCTTCCGGAATAACCGAAACCAGATTGTCGTAAAAACCGACAAACCCGCTTTTCAGAACCCGGCTGCCGGTAAGCACGTTGCCCGAGATATAGCGCGGCTCTTCATCGGTCACGCCATTTTGGGCGAACAGGTCTTCCAGGGATGCGCCGGTGACGGTTTTATAATGAACCGGTTCCTTTACGGAACTTCCGGCCACGGCCACAACACGTTCCCGGGGGAACAGACCGGTTTTAAGAAAACGACCGATCATGGCCACGCCATAGGGCTTAACCGTCCAGACCACTTCCCCGCTTTTTATCGGTTTAATGTGGTGTATCTGAACGCCCACATTCCCGGCCGGATGCGGACCGCTGAAATAGTTTTTTTCCACACCGGCGGCCTGACTGAAGGCGGCCACGGCGTCGCGGGCATTGGCGTCAAGGCTCAGATAAACCTTGCCCCCGGTCATTTGCGCCAGGGCGTCGATACCGGCCTGAAAATCATCTTCCAACCCCTGCATCACCAGGGCCATATCCGCGGCCAGGGGACCGGTATCCATGCCGGAGATAAAAATATCCCGGGGGGCGTCATCCCCCAGAGCCATTTTACCGAAAGGACGGCGGATGATAAAAGGCCAGACGCCTCCCCGCATCATCAAGGCCTGCAGTTTTTCGCGACCGGCGGTTTTGATGCCTTCGCGCCCGGGCACCGCCAGGGCCTCGCCGCTGTCCTTACCATCATTCTCGATGATAATTTCCATCAGGGCACGGCGCTCGCCTCTTTTGACGGCCTTAACCGTTCCGCTGACAGGGGAGACAAATTTGATATCGGGATTGGACTTGGCATAAAACAGCGGCGTACCGCATTGAACGGCATCCCCTTCATGCACTTCCAGCTTTGCCTTAAGCCCCTTAAAATCAGAAGGCTTAATCGCCACCAGCCTGGGAGCGGGTAAATCCACAACGCGCTTCTCCGCTTCACCCACAAGCTTAATATCAAATCCTCTTTTTAATCTAAAATCAGACATTTGATTTATCCTGTGCTTAGTATATGTTAAAAATTCAAACAACCACTTTCGACGGGCATATGTAAAAGATTAATTTCACATAATTTCGGAATTTAACTCATGAAATTTATTATTACAAAAGAAATTGACATGGCTTGAAAAGTTCGGACTATTTTGTCTTAATTTTATATCAACCACAACACGAAGGTGTCTTTCAATATATAAAACGCCTGTTCCTTTACCCTCTGTAATTTTCTCCGGGTGCCCCCGCCCCATACAAAAGGGGGGCCACCGTTCCGGGACGGGTTCTTCTCCGCAAAACCGTCCCTCCGGGAAGCCCTTTTTCCCTATAGTCAAAGCTTCTTTTTTCCGGGTGGATTACCGGCGTAGCATTCTTTTTCCGGAAAACGGCGGTAAAAATATTCCGCGGCCCGCTATTTTCGTAAAAACGGGAATTACGAAGGATGCAATCTTAAGTGGAAAATAACGGGATAATTATGCAAATTAGTCTTTCAGCGATTTGTAAACCATGAAACCCGGATACACCGTCCCAGTGGCGATCAATAACGGCTCTATGTATTTTAATTTTCCTAATATTCTAACGATCATTCGCATACTTCTTACCCCGGTATTTATTTATCTGTTTCTCTATGTGCCGGAATCCGGGAAGTTCTATGCCGCCCTGTTGTTCTTCCTGGCCGCGCTCACGGACTGGTATGACGGCTATCTGGCCCGGCGCATGAACATGACCACCCGGCTGGGACAGTTTTTGGATCCCATTGCCGACAAGATACTTATCTCCAGCGCCCTTTATCTTTTTGCCCTGGAAGGTTATGTCTTTTACTGGATTGTTTACACCATCATCGCGCGCGACATTGTGGTAACCGCTTTGCGCATCTATGCCCTGCACCACGGCAAGCCCATTATTACCAGCACCCTGGCCAAATGGAAAACCTTCGCCCAGATGGGCTATGTTATGTTTATGATCCTTTATCTGGCCTGGCCCGGCGCTCCGGATATCCACCTGAGCCATACAAGCGCCGACTGGTACACCCCGGGCACCCTGGCCGCCCTGTTTGTCACCCTGCTGACCACGCTGAGCGGCATACACTATCTGGTCTATAACCGGACGCACCTGAATGAAATCTTTAAACGGGTAACACGCAAATGGCTGAACCCCTGAAAAACGGAAACGGTGCTTTTTGGGCCGCGCGCATCCTCACCTCCGTGGGCGGACTGGGCTTTTTCCCGCTCTTCCCCGGCACGGTAACCTCCCTGGCGGGGGCGGCCTTGTTTTTGTGGCTGGCGCCGGCCAAGGCGACCCTGTTGGTCGCCGTCATCGCGGTCTCCTTTCTGGGCATACTGCTCACCCCCCCGGTGGAAGCGCGGCGCGGCAAGGATGCCGGTGAAATCACCCTCGACGAACTGGCCGGGCAGTGGTGCGCCTTTATTCTGGTGGACAATGTTTCCTGGCCCGTTGTTCTGACCGGTTTTATCCTGTTCCGCGTTTTTGACATCATTAAACCCTTTGGCATCGACCGCCTGCAAACGCTGCCGGGAGGCTATGGCGTGGTGCTGGATGATCTGCTGGCCGGATTTTACAGCGCCCTTGTTTTAGCGCTTTTACACTATTTTGGAGTTTTATAATGGACAAACTCTTCGCGGAAATCATCACCATAGGCAACGAGGTTCTGGCCGGATACACGGTTAACACCAACGCCACCTTTATCTCCGGCCGTCTTCGGGAAAGCGGCATTGCCGTTAAGTGGGTAACCACCATCGCCGATGAACCCGACGCCATAAAACAGGCCTGGCGTCGCGCCGAAGGCCGGGCGCGGATTATCGTCACCACCGGCGGACTGGGGCCCACGCCCGATGACATCACCAAAAAATGTATTGCCGATTTTTTTAACGCCCCGCTGGAGGAAAACGAACAGGCCACGGCCAACCTGAAACAATTCTTTGAATACCGCCGTCGAACGGCGGCCGGGCTCAACCTGGATCAGGTATTGGCGCCAAGGGGGGCGGAAATCCTGCCCAACCCCATCGGTACCGCTTCCGGCCTGATCATGCGCCGGGATAAGCGTGTGTTCGCTTTTTTCCCCGGCGTGCCCTCGGAAATGAAAGCCCTGATGACGGAGAGCTTTATCCCCTGGCTGAAGGAGCATCTGGAACTGCCCGCGATCCATACCCGTTTGCTGCGCACCACGGGCATCGCCGAGTCACGCCTGTATGAACAGGTGCGGGAAACGGTTGACAGTCATCCGCAATATGCGCTCTCCTTTTTACCCCGGCAAACCGGCGTGGACTTACGTTTTGCCTTTACCGAAAGCGATGAAGAATCCCTGCGGGACTGGCTGGCCTTTGTGGCCACCATTCGCGCCAAGCTGGAAAAATATATCTTTACCGACGAAGAGCGGGAACTGCATGACGTCCTTTTGGAGCTGTTACGCGGCCGGGGACTGAGCCTGGGCGTGGCGGAAAGTTTTACCGGCGGACTTATCGGCGATCAGCTAACGGATATCCCGGGCAGTTCCGATGTGTTTTTAGGCGGCGTTACCGCCTATGACAACAAGGTTAAAACCTCCTTGTTGGGGGTACGGGAAGAGACCCTGAAAAAACACGGCGCGGTAAGCGAAGAGACGGTACGGGAGATGGTCCGCGGCGCGCGGCGGCTTTTTAACAGCGATTGCGCCATGGCCACCACGGGCATAGCGGGCCCGGGAGGCGCCACGCCGGAAAAACCGGTGGGACTGAGCTATATTGCCGCCCGCCTCGGGGAACATGAAATGGTGCGGGAATTCCGCTTTGGGGCCAATAACCGCCGGTTAAATAAATTACGCGGCGCCATGGCCGCCATGGAAATGCTGCGCCGTCTGCTGCAACAATTTCCCGATGATGCGCGATGAACACGGAAAAGAAAAACTCCGCGCGCCTTTTTTTAGCCGTTTTCCCCGATGACGCGGTGAAAAGTATTTTGGATAAAGAGACCACTCTTTTGCAGAAAAAATACCCCCTGCCGGGTTTAAAATGGACCGTCCCCGCCCAACGGCACCTGACCCTTAAATTTTTGGGCGACGTCAGCCCCGGAGAAAAAGAACGGCTGATACAGCGGCTGGATGCCCTTTGCCCCCGTCTACGAAGGCCGCGGCTTTTACCGAAAGCTTACGCCTTTTTCCCCAACCGACGGCGGGCCCGGGTTTTGTACCTTGGCCTGGAAGAGAACGCGGCCCTAAGCGCCCTGGCCCGGGAAATAGACGCCTGTGCCTCGGAGTGTGTGCCCGGGGCCTCTTCCACCCCGTTCCGGCCGCATATTACCCTGGCACGCATGGGGCGCCGCTTTAGCGGGCATGCCGCCCTGACTCCCCTGGCCGGGGAAACAGCGCGTCCCTGGCGGCAGGAGGTGGACGGCTTTGTGTTGGTGGAAAGCCGCCTGAGCGCTTCCGGCGCAAAGTATACGCCCGTACACACTTTTTTCTTGCCTGAAACAAAATAGTTCGTTAGGTTTCCCTGTAAACGATCAACCACACTATCCGGAGTACAATCATGGATCCAAAAATCGATAAAAACAAAGCGGCCGACCTGGCGGTTACGCAAATTGAGCGGCAATTCGGCAAGGGCTCGATCATGAAACTGGGCGACCGCATCAAGGTGGAAGCCAATGTAATTTCCACCGGTTCCATATCGCTGGACGCGGCTTTGGGCATCGGCGGCATTCCGCGCGGACGCATTACCGAAATTTACGGACCCGAGTCCTCGGGCAAGACCACCCTGGCCCTGCACTGTGTGGCCGAAGCCCAAAAAATGGGCGGACTGGCCGCCTTTGTGGACGCCGAGCATGCCCTGGACCCCACCTACGCCAAAAAGCTGGGCGTGGATACGGCCAACCTTCTGGTCAGCCAGCCCGATAACGGCGAGCAGGCCCTGGAGATCGTGGAGACGCTGGTACGCAGCGGCGCCCTGGATATCGTTATAGTGGACTCCGTGGCCGCCCTGGTGCCCAAGGCGGAGATTGAGGGGGAAATGGGCGACTCGCACATGGGCCTGCAGGCCCGGTTGATGTCCCAGGCCTTGCGCAAGCTGACGGGCACGGTCAGTAAATCCAACACGGCCGTGGTTTTTATCAATCAGGTGCGGGAAAAAATAGGCGTAATGTTTGGTAATCCGGAAACCACCACCGGCGGACGGGCGCTTAAATTTTATACCTCCATCCGCATGGATATCCGCCGCATCGCCACCATCAAGGAAAACAACGAGGTGATGGGTAACCGTACCAAGGTAAAGGTGGTTAAAAACAAAATGGCGCCGCCCTTTCGTGTATGCGAATTTGACATAATGTACTCCGAGGGTATCTCCCAGGCCGGGGATATTCTCGACCAGGCGGTTATTCACCGCGTGGTGGACAAGGCCGGCACCTGGTTTTCCTACAAGGAAACGCGTTTGGGACAGGGACGTGAAAACGTAAAACGTTTTCTTAAGGAAAATGAGGACATCAAGGAGGCCATTCTGCAAGAGCTTAAGCCCCACATGGGCCTGGGCGAGGCGGCCGACGAGAACGAGAGCCAGGAAACCCCTGCCGATGACCGGTAAAGCCTGTTACGCGCGGCCGGATAAGCCGTTAGTTCAGGAAGGGTAAGGCCGGGGCTCCGCGTGGCCGCGAGGGAAAACAACATCATGTCCGAAAACATCATCACCATCAGCCGCATAGAGCTTGTCTCCCCCCGTCGTAAGATCTATGCCCTGTATAACGGGGAGGAGCTTTTGTGCGAGCTGAGTGAAAACACGCTGGTTCACTTTGGGTTGTACCGGGGAACGGCCGTCAGCGGGGAACGCTACCGGGAAATCGTCGCCTACCAGGAGTTTGACGACGCCCTTCAACAGGCTTTGCGCTATCTGCAAAACCGCCCCCACCTGCGCGGGGAGCTGGCCGAAAAGCTTCGCCATAAACAGTTCCGTCGGGAAGTGATCGAAAAAGTCTTGATCCATCTTCAGCGGAAAAACTATCTCAACGACGGCGAATATACGCGAATGTTTATCAATGAGGCCCTGCGCGCGGGAAAAACAGGCCCCCTGCGCCTCCGGCAAAAACTTGTGCAAAAGGGCGCGGCAACGGAGTTGATCGATGAGGCCCTGACGCGCTACGATGATGAGCTTCAGTTTTCCGTATGTAAAAGGCTGGCCGAAAAGAAGCTGGCCACACTTAGCCTTTCCGCCAAAAACGATCGTTATAAAAAGTTAAGCGCCTTTCTGGCGCAAAAGGGTTTTTACCACGAAACCATCCGCGCCGTGTTGGACGCCCTGCTCTAAGGCGCCCCGCGGGAAAATATGTTAATACTTCCAGTTACCCGCTTTCTTTTATTTTTCAATAGATTCATCCGACTATAAGGAAGAACAGCCACATAAAGGACAGGCCTATGTCGGATATTATTTTACACGAAACCATTAAGGGCATATCCTCGGCGGATGATCAACTGAATATTTTTGCCCAGGCCATCCACCAAAACCCGGACGTGGTTGTCATCACCGACCGCAACGCCACCATAGTATACAGCAATCCCCGTTTCACCGAACTGACCGGTTACAGCGCCGAAGAGGCCCTGGGTAAAAATCCAAGAATATTACAATCGGGCGACACAAAACCGGAAGTTTATAAGGAAATGTGGCAAGTCATTCTGCAAGGACGGATATGGCACGGGGAGTTTAAAAACCGGCGGAAGGACGGCAGCACCTTTTGGGAAGAAGCCTCGATCGGTCCTATTTTTAACGAGGATGGCGCAATAACACATTTTGTGGCAATAAAACATGATATCACCCGTCGCCGGGAGATGCAAAACGTTCTTCAAAAAACCGTCACCCAGTTCCGTACCCTTGCCGCCTCCACCCATGATGCCATCATCGTTATCGATGAACATTGCTCGGTTCATTTATGGAATAACGGCGCCAGCAGGTACTTCGGCTATCTGGACAGAGAGGTTATCGGGAAATCATTAAAGGATATTCTGAAGGTACGGGAATCCCAATTGGATAATTTCCGTATGTGGATAAAAAGCTCCGAGAAGATACAACGACAGATAGAAACGGAAATTCAACACAAGCATGGTCACTGGATACCGGTGGAAGTGTCTTTTTCCAATATGCAAATTGAAACGGAAAACTTTGCCGTGCTCATTATAAGGAACATCGAAGAGCGTAAAAAGAACGAACAAAAATTAAAACAACTTAATTATCAGAATGAGCAGCTGATCAAAAGCCTGGCCTCGGTACTGATTGTTACCGATTCCGATGAAAAGGTTATCCGCTGGAACACCGTGGCCGAAAGCACCTTCGGCATTCCCTCCGGGGATGTTATCGGCAAACCCTTTACCAACACGGGTATACAATGGAACTGGGAAAAGGTGTTCGAGGCCATCGGCAGTTGCCGGGTTGAAAAGAGCATTCAACATTTAGCGGATTTAAATTACACGGGAAACAACGGAAAAACGGGATTCCTAAACCTCAGTTTTTCTCCCTATCCCATAGACAACTCACAATATCCCGGTTTCATTATACTGGGTCAGGATATCACCGACCGGAAAATTATGGAAAGCCAGTTGGTACAAAACCAGAAACTGGAATCCATCGGCCAGTTGGCAGCCGGTATTGCCCACGAAATCAACTCCCCCACGCAGTTTGTTACCGACAATGTTTATTTTCTCAATGAGACCTTTAAGGATATGAAGCCCGTTTTTGATCTTCTTTTCGACATTATCGGAAACAGGGAAAGCCGTATGGAGGATATCCGGGAGCGGCTGACGGAAATCGTTGAGGATATTGACCTGAGCTATCTGCTGGAGGAAGTACCTCAGGCTTTTAAACAGACCCTGGAAGGGCTGGAGCGGGTCAGCTCCATTGTTAAGGCCATGAAACAGTTTTCACACCCCGGAACAAAGGAGAAGCAGCTCTATAGTGTTAACGAGGCCATACGCACAACGGCCATGGTCTCGAAGAATGAGTGGAAATATGTGGCCGAGCTGAGTCTGGAACTGGAAGAACATTTACCGGCGGTCAACCTGCTGGTGGATGAGTTCAATCAGGTTATTCTTAATATGATCGTCAACGCGGCACACGCCATCGCCGAAAGGCAGGACGAAAACACGACGGAAAAAGGAAAGATCACCATCTCCACCAAAGATGATGGCCGCCATGTGCGTATCGATGTGCGGGATACGGGTAAAGGAATTCCCGGGGAGATCATCAACCGCGTGTTCGATCCGTTTTTCACCACCAAGGAGATAGGCAAGGGGACGGGACAGGGGCTGGCCATTTCCCACGATATTATTGTAAACAAGCATCAGGGTTTTATCGAGGTTCAATCCACCCCCGGCGAGGGAACGATGTTTACCATCCGCTTACCAAAAGGATAAGGAACCGTTCAATGCTGAGTGTATTATTTGTGGACGACGAGCCCAATATTCTGAGAGGCTATAAACGTATTTTTCATGCCAGGCGCAAAAGCTGGCAAATTCACCTGGCCGGTTCGGGCGCCGAGGCGCTGAAACTGCTGGAAGAGACCCATGTGGATGTCATCATAACCGATATGCGCATGCCGGGCATGGACGGGGCGCGGCTGCTTAATATCATCCGGCTCCGCTACCCGCATATCATTCGGATCATACTCTCGGGACAGTCCGACGAAGAAGAGATTATGAATTCCGTGCTGGCTACCCACCGCTTTCTCTCCAAGCCCACGGATGCGCAAACCCTCCGGGAGGCCATAGAGCAATCGGTCTCTTTCCGTGAAAAAACCGGCAACGTTCAAATCCGCGGGGTCGTATCGCAAATAGACCACCTGCCCAGCCTGCCCGAACTTTATATGGAAATTGAAAACATTCTGCGACGGGAGGACTTTGAACTGAAAGAGGTCGCCTCTGTGATTGAGAAGGACATGGCCATGACCGCCTCCATCCTGAAGCTGGTCAATTCGGCCTTTTTCGGCATCCCCCGCAAGGTAAGCACCATGCAGGAAGCGGTTTCCTATTTGGGCGTGGTGTTGATCAAGTCGCTGGTGCTTAACCACAGTCTGTTCAGCACAGGCTTACAAGGCCTCCACCCCGACTTTATCCGCCGCCTGTGGCGGCATAGCAATGAAACGGTTCGCCATGCCCTGTGCCTTGCCCGCGGCTGTTTCCGGGAGCAGGAGGTCGTTGACGAAATTACTCTCGCGGCCTCGGTACATGATATCGGCATGCTGATTATCGCCAACAGTCTGCCCGAAGAGTTTGCCACAATACAACGCCAAAGCCTTGCCGGGAATGTTCCCGCCCATAGCGTGGAACAGGACGTACTGCAAACCACCCATGCCGCGATTGGCGCCTACCTGGCCCATCTGTGGTCCTTCCCGCCCGCGGTGGTGGAGTTGATATTACACCACCACGACAGCGCCATAAACTTTAAGCCGCTGTTTATATTGCACCTGGCCGATGTGGGCGCGCAGCAATCCCTAAACGACAATTATGGGTTTCCCCAGGAGAGCCTGGATAAAAACAGCATGAGCCTTTTTAATAAAAGCGACCCTTCCCTTAATGCCACTTTTAAAGATTGTCTCAACAAAGGATGGAATGATGACTAAGAAGTACCCCGTTTTATTCGTGGACGATGAGCAGAATATCCTGATCTCCTACAAGAGGAACCTGCGCAAGTATTTTCAGGTGGAAACGGCGGGCAGCGGGCCCGAGGCCCTGGAACTGATGAAAAGCAAGGGGCCCTTTGCCGTTATCGTCAGCGATATGCAGATGCCCGTAATGGACGGCGCGCGTTTTTTGGAAAAGGCGCGGGCCATCGACAAGGACTCCGTGCGTATGATACTGACCGGTTTTGCCAATATTGAAAATGCCATCAGCGCGGTGAATAACGGCTTTATTTTCCGTTTTTTAACCAAGCCCTGCCCGCCGGAGTCGCTGATTGCCGCCATAGAGGAGGGCATCCGTCAATATCAGTTGATCCATGCCGAGCGCGAACTTTTGGAAGATACCCTGCAAAACTCCATAGGGGTTTTGACGGCTATTCTGGGCATGGTGAATCCACAGGCCTTCGGCCGGGCCAACCGCATTAAGCAGTATGTGCATCAAATTGCCGAAAGGCTGAAGCTAAAGGATATCTGGCAGTTGGACATGGCGGCCATGCTGTCGCAGATCGGCTTTGTCACCCTCCCCCCGCACATTCTGGATAAGATATACAATGGCGAGATTCTTACGGAAAAAGAGCAGATCATGCTGGAGGAACATCCGGGGATCGGCGGCTCCCTGATCGAAAAAATCCCGCGCATGGACATCATTGCCGCCATTATTCGCGATCAGAATAAAAAATTCAGTGAACACGAAGCGCCGGCCGCGCTTACGCCGCGTAAAAAGTTTATCTCCCTGGGGGCGCAGATATTAAAAGTGGTTCTGGCTTTCGACGGCTACATCTACCGCGGTATGAGCAAGGCCGCCGCCATCAGTATGCTGGAACGGGATCAGAACTCCTATAACCGGCAGATTGTTTCTCTGCTGAGTGATTTACAAGTTCTGGAAAAAGAACGGATAAGAAAGTCTCTGCCCCTGGATAAGCTGGTTTCCGGCGTTATTACCGAGTTCCCCATTATCAGCGCCAAGGGTAAAATGCTGGTCAACAAGGATATCCAGCTTACGGAGCCGCTGATCCAGCGCCTGAAGGCCTATGACCGTTCCGTGGGCATCCGCCAGCCGATCAAGGTACTCATGTAGGCTATTCAGGGTCTTCCGGGGTCTTGTTCAGCTTTTCCTTAACGGCCTGAATAAAGGAGGGGAAAAAGAGCGGCTTTTCAAAAAAGATATCGCGATGTTCGGTAAGCACATGGCTAAAACCCATGGCATGGGCCGATACCAGAAAGATGGGGATGTGCCTGTATTCCGATTGCGTCAGCCATTCATAAAACTGAATGCCGTTCTCACCGGGCAGGCCGATGTCGGTGATAACCATATCGATATGTTTTTCGCGCAACACCTTACGGGCGTCTTCCGTGTTCAGCACCAGTTCAACGTCAAAATGTTCCTTTTCAAAAAAGACCTTTACCAGCAAGCCGGATTGATAGTCGTCGTCGATATAAAGAATTGTTTTTTTATCTCTGTTCATAGGGTCTTCTATTTGTAGTTCACTTTAAGGTTCAGTAAATTGCCCGTTTATTTTTGCACGTATCCGGGCTTTTATTTTATCAAGATAAGGCCGGGGACATCGACAATACAGTCAATAACGATAAAAATACAAAAACATATCTTAAATACAAGTGAGGATTTAAATGCAATCCAATGAAATCCGCCGGCAATTCATAGATTTCTTCCGCGAAAAGCAACACACTTTTGTCAAAAGCGCCTCCGTGGTGCCGCTGGACGACCCCACCCTGCTTTTTACCAACGCCGGGATGAACCAGTTTAAGGACATCTTTCTGGGCAAGGGCGAGCGCAGCTACACCCGCGCGGTCAACTCGCAAAAATGTATTCGCGTCAGCGGAAAGCACAACGACCTGGAGGAGGTGGGCCACGACACCTATCACCACACTTTTTTCGAGATGCTGGGCAACTGGTCCTTTGGCGATTACTATAAAAAGGAAGCCATCGCCTGGGCCTGGGAACTGCTGACGGAGGTGTGGAAGCTGCCCAAGGAACGCCTTTATGCCACCGTGTTTGGCGGAGATGAAGCCGACGGACTGGAAGCCGACGTTGAAGCAGAAACTCTCTGGAAGGAGGTTACGGACATCGACCCCGGCCATGTGCTGCGTTTTGGCAAGGCGGATAACTTTTGGGAGATGGGCGCCAGCGGCCCCTGCGGCCCCTGCTCGGAAATCCATATCGACCTGACGCCCGATCTGAGCGGCGGGAAGCTGGTTAACGCCGGCGTGCCGGAGGTGATCGAAATCTGGAACCTGGTCTTTATTCAATATAACCGCGATACGCAGGGCACGTTGTCTCCCCTGCCCGCCCGCCATGTGGATACCGGCGCCGGGTTTGAGCGCATTGTGGCCGTGTTGCAAAACAAATCTTCCAACTACGATACCGATGTATTTGCCCCCTTGCTCAAGGCCATCGGCGATATGACCGGCGTGCCCTATGAAAAAAGTCCCGAACAGATCGCCTACCGGGTGATTGCCGATCATGTGCGCATGCTCGGCTTTTCCATTGCCGACGGCGGCATGCCCTCCAACGAGGGGCGCGGTTATGTGATGCGCCGCATCCTGCGCCGGGCCGCCCGATACGGCCGCAAGCTCAATTTTTCCAAACCCTTTTTATATAAGCTGATACCCGTGCTGGCCGAACAGATGGGTGACGCCTATCCCGAGGTGCGGGAGCGCCAGGATCATATCGTTAAAATCATTAAAACGGAAGAGGAGCAGTTTAACCGCACGCTGGATCGCGGCCTGGATATTTTTGCCAGGGTCGAGGCCGACCTGAGGGAACGGGGCGAAACAACCGTGCCCGGCAGCGAGGTGTTTAAACTGTACGATACCTACGGTTTTCCGGTGGATCTTACCCGCGTCATCGCCGGGGAGAAGGGGCTGGAGATCGATATGCCCGGCTTTGAAAAGGCCATGGCCGAACAACGGGAACGGGCCCGCGCCTCGGCAAAATTCAATGCCGAGCAGGTGCAAAGCGATGAGTGGGTAACCCTGAGCGAGGGCGCGGACTCAAAATTCATCGGCTATGAGACCACCGAAGCGGATACGGAAATAAGCCGCTACCTTGTTACCGGAGAGGCCATTCTGGTGCGCCTGAAGGAGACGCCCTTTTATGCCGAGTCCGGCGGACAGGTGGGCGATACGGGCCTGATACGCGGGAAGGATTTTGAACTGCGGGTCACCGATACCCAAAAGCAGGGCGAGGCGATTATCCACCACTGCGCCCCCGTTGACGGTTTTAAGCCGGCCTCCGCCGCCGTACACGCGCGGGTGCGGGATGACGCCCGGCGGCGCACCATAAAAAACCATACGGCCACCCATCTTTTGCAGGCCGCCCTGCAACAGGTTTTGGGCGACCATGTGCATCAGGCCGGATCGTTGGTGGAACCGGATCGCCTGCGTTTTGACTTTACCCATTTTGAAAAGATCGACGACCAGCAACTACGCCGCGTTGAGGAGATTGTCAACCGCGAGATACAGAAAAACACGCCGCTGCAAATCAGCCTTAAAAAGTTTGACGAGGCCAAAAAGGAAGGGGCCATGGCCCTGTTTGGCGAAAAATACGGCGACGTGGTACGCACGGTGCGGGTGGGCGATTTCAGCTACGAACTGTGCGGCGGCACCCATGTACGGGCCACGGGCGAGATCGGTCTGTTCCTGATCACCCAGGAGAGCAGCATCGCCTCCGGAGTGCGGCGCATAGAAGGGGTTACCGGTCCGGCCGCCCTGGAACTGGTACGGCAAACGCGTGCCGCCCTGCAGAGCAGCGCCCAGTTGCTTAACACAGGCCTGGCGGAGGTACCGGCAAAAATCGAGGGCCTTTTGGAAGAGAAGCGCCGCCTGGAACGGGCGCTGAAGGAAAGCCGGGCCCAACAAATGCTCTCCGGACTGGAGGATATTATAAAGAGCGCCGTGCGCAAGAACGGCGTCTCCCTTATCGTGCATACCCTTAAGGATGTGGAGATGAACGCCCTGAAGGATCTGGGTGACCGTCTGCGGCAAAAGGCACCGGAAAGCGTGGGACTGGTCGCCGCCGCCAACGGCGACAAGCTGGCGTTTATGGTTTTTGTGGGTGATCAACTGCTGGACAAGTACAAGGCGGGCGACCTGGTGCGTGAGGTGGCCAAAGCCGCCGGCGGCGGTGGCGGCGGAAGGCCGCACCTGGCCACGGCCGGCGCCAGGGATGTGGCTAAAATGGACGAGGCCCTTAAGCGCTTCCGCGAGTTGATTTAAACTCAAAGCCTTTTAAATTGTATGGCGCGCGGCTGTTAAATAGTCCCGCGCTTTTTTTCGCCTCCCTCCGCTCCCCCTTCCGAACGTAGGCAAATAAACTTTGAAGCTTTTTGGCCCTGCATTATATTGTAATAAAGGCCGGGAATATCCCGTAACATGGTCATTCCCGGGATAAACGAAACTACAAAGGATATATCCGCGCTAAACCCGCCTGCCTCGGGCACGGCGAAATACGTTTAGCGGGATGTTAGCAATAATACAAACACATAGAGAGAAATTGAACCACCGATTTTATAATAAAAGTAAAAGGGATCAAAATAGAATCTTAATCCTTATTGCGTCTTTTTCTTTTTTATTGATATTATTATCAATTCTTTTATCAATCTATTTGGGAATATATTTGCTTGGAATTCTGACATTAGTAATAACCGTATCTATAATTGCCCCATTCTTTGATGTACCTAATTTAAAAAAAAGAGGGAGAATTATATATTATTCATCTTTATTTATTGCTGAAAAACCTAAAAATGGGCTAATCAAAATTCATGGAGGAACTTTATTTGATTACTATTTCGTAATTGAAAAAGGAATGAATGGAAAGCAAAGAACTGATTTCATAATCCAACAGTATTTAGAAGGGTTATTGAACTTAATTGAAGCAAATAGCATCGATAAGAATATAAAAATCCGAGGTACGAGTTACATAATAAATACAAGAACCGCGGAAAAAATCGGCTTTGAAACAGGCAAAACTGATATTTTGCAGAAAATAATATTATGCTTTAATTACTTCAATATTTTAATTTCAAATTCAATAGCTAAAAATAAATTATCATTCCCGAATTTGAACAAAACAAAAACATTTGAAACTGATATCGGCAAATTACTTGAAAGAAAAAAATATATTGAGAAATTAAATGATTCGATAAAAAGTACTATTGCTAACAAAAAATATAGTGCATTTGGCAGATAGTGCTAAACCCAAAGATGAAAGCAATAAATAAGCATAGTGTAAATCCGAAAATTTGGAGCGTTGAAATGCCAAACGCACCATATTTAAACCGTTGGGCATCATGCTAAAGAAAACCTGTTGAAAAATAAAAATATCAGATTAAGTTGTCTTATTGGGCTACTTTTTATATCTTTGTTCCATGACAAAAAACGAGAACTGTATTTTTTTAAGGACTACTTTAAAAAATTTTATGACAGTCAGACTAAAAAAGTCCAGAAGAAAATACTATGGACATTAAGAATAATAGAAGAAATAGACAGAATACCTGAAGTGTACATGAAACATTTGAAAAATACTCCAGGACTTTATGAAATTAGAATTCAGGTTGGTAATAACATTTACAGGATTTTCTGTTTTTTTCATTGACAATCTCGTAATAATCGGACATGGTTTTCAGAAAAAAAGCCAAAAAACTCCGAAACAAGAAATAGAACGGGCGGAACAAATAAAAAAAGAATACTATGAAAGCAAAGAATAAAAATTTAAAAAGTCTTGACCAATTTATTGACGAAAAAATTGGCAAAAAAGGAACAGATAAAAGAGAACGGTTTGAAGCAGAATATGACGCCTTTAAACTTGGCGTTCTGATCCAACAGGCACGTGAAGAAAAAGGACTCACTCAAGAACAATTAGCCAAATTGGCGGGAACAAATAAATCTTACATTTCAAAATTAGAACGAAATCTAAAAGACATTCGATTTTCAACACTACAGAGAATAATCAATAATGGATTGGGTGGACATCTTGAAATATCAATTAAACTTAAGTAAAAAGAAAAAGCACGAAAGCACAACAATGTATCTGGTTTATGGCGAGTGACGTGCTAAATATGAGCGACTTAACAATAAGTAAAAATTGATGTAACTTGAAAGATTTGTGTTTCAAATACCGCCACAAAACCATATACTGAACCGTTGGGCACCATTAACATAAATTGTGCATAAAATGACTAAAAGAGATTTTTTCAGAGTAATAATTAAACTTTTTGGTTTGTATTGGATTATTTCTACAATATTCTCCGTAATACCTGGGAATATTGCATTCGCCTTATCTGATTTTGGAGTT
>JALTKX010000265.1 GCA_027006055.1 Calditrichia bacterium
CCGGGAAAGAATTTCTACCTTACCCCCCTTGTCCGTGGCCTGGCTGGCATTGAGGATCAGATTCATCATCACCTGGCCCATTTGCTTGCGATCCCATTGCACCCGGCCCGGGTCGTCTACTTCCGTTTCCAGGGCGATGCCTTTTTCGGCCAGCATCGGCCGGTGCTGGCGGATCACATCTTCCAGCCAGGGTTTAAATTCAAAATCCTCGGCACGGATCGGTTCCGGGCGGGCGAATTTCAAAAAATCCTGTACGGTATCATTGATACGCCGCACCTCGCGGTAAACCAGGCGTGCCAGGCTGTGATACTCTTCGCTGTCCTCGCGGGGTTCAAAATCCTTATCCAACTGCTGCACGATGGTACCGATGGTATTGAGCGGATTGCGGATTTCATGGGCTACGCCCGAGGCCAGCTCGCCCATGGCCGAAAGCCGTTCCTTGCGCTGAATCTGCTCCTGCAGGGCCCGTTCGCGGGTCAGGTCGCGCAATACAAAAATATCCAGGGCCGTTTCCGCGCGTTCCACCATGCTTTTGGAAGCCAGCAGATAGACGCGGCCCTTGCCTTGCAGGGTGCAGTCGATCTGAAATATCCCCGGCGTGGAGTGCGCCAGCCGCGCACAGCCGATCTTATCCAGCAAAACTCCAAGCGCCCCGCCCTTATATTGACGCGGCTTTATGCCGAACAGCTCTCCGGCGGCCTTATTGATGGTGTGGATCGCGCCGTTGGCGGCCACGATAATGGCGTCACCCGTATTCTCCAGAATCAGATCGGAATAACTTTCCACCACATCGTAACGTTCCTGCAGACGCTCAAAGCGCTTGCGGGTAAAGATAAGACTAAAAACGATGGCGCCGAAAACCAGCAAAATCAGGGAAATTACCATCAGGCGGCGATAGAGACGCGCGGTGATGGCCTGCACCTCCGTTAGCGGCATGCCCATGCGGAAGACCCCCACCAGACGGTCATGATAGTAAAAAGGGTGCGTGGCTTCAAAAAAGGTGATGCTGTCGCCCTCAACGATTCGGCTGTGAAAGGCAAGCGTGTCCGTAAGGCTGTTGTCGAAACCGTCGGGCATAAGCCGCACCCGCCCCGCGGCGGCGATCAGATTAAGACTGTCCTGCAGGGCCACGTATAATATCTTCGGGCTTTGGGCCACGCCTCGGATCAGGCTGCCGAAGCCCACCTCCCTGCGGAATTTAAGCAGCTCGTCCGCGGGCATCTCTATGACCAGCGCCCCGTTTTCGCCATGGGCCACGGCCGCGGCATAGGCCCGGATGCGTCCGTTTCCCGGATCGCGTACGCCGCTCACCCAGATATCGCTCCAGCCGGCCCGTACATTGGCGGCCAACCCGGCCAAAAGGGTATCGCCGGCCAGTCGGTGCAGACGGAAACGGATTTTACCCGCCGCGTCAAAAACCATCAGTTGCGAAATACCGGAACGCGTTACCAGACTGTCCAACCGCGGGCCGTATGCCTTACGGCTTTGCAACAAACCGCCAATCAGCCGCGCCTCCCGGATCAGATGCTTGCGGTAGGAATCATAAAGATACTCATTGGCCAGCAGGGCGTCCTGCGAGGCGGCCAGCAATGACTGCAATAAAACGCGGGACTGCTTTTCCACCAGGTTCAGCACCTCCCCGCGGCTTTGGTTCAGCTCCACCACGGCGCTGGTGATCATGATCAGCGCCATGGAAACAAACAAGATCATCAGGGCCCGGGTAGCGTTAACCCCGGCCATCAGCGGTTTTTTTCTATTCATATTCCACCATCGGAAAAATAACAGCGATGCGCGTGCCTTCCCCGGGCGCGCTCTCTACCTGTATCTCCGCCTTATGTTCGGCGGCAATCCATTGCACAATGGACAGTCCCAGTCCGCTGCCTCCGGCCTCGCGCGAGCGGGAGCCTTCCACCCGGTAAAAACGCTCAAAGATGGACTGCAAATCTTCCTTGTTAATGCCGATACCCGTATCCTCCACGGAAAGTTTATAACCGGAATCGTAAGAGGTAAGCGATACATGAACCCGGCCGCCTTTTTTATTGTATTTGATGGCGTTTTCAACCAGATTAAGGATCAGCAGGCGCAATGCGTCGCGGTTACCGGCAATTTCGGCGCGGATTTCCACGGCAACGGAGAGCGTTATTCCCGCCTCCGCGGCCTTTTTTTGCAACTCCGGCCCCAGTTCGTTCAACAGATTATCCAGCCGCAGCAGCTCCATCTGCAAGTCCTGTTTGCGGTGATCCATGCGCGCCAGTTGCAGCAGATTTTCTATAATACGGGTCATGGAGCGGCTTTCATTTAAAATAAGCTCCAGGGCCTGTTTATATTCCTCCACGGTGCGTTCGCGCCCCAGGGCCACTTCCACATGGCCGCGGATAACGGTCAGCGGCGTGCGCAATTCGTGGGAGGCGTTGGCCGAAAAGGCGCGTATCTGTTCCGTTGTCCGTTTCAGCTTGGCGAACAAACTGTTCAGGGTGTCGATAAGCTGACGGATCTCCTCATCGGTATTATCCGAAGCGATATTATGCCCCAGTTCACCGCTGGAAAGCATCAGTTGCGCCGTTTCCGTGATACGGGCAATGGGACGGAAAACCCGCTGGCTCAGGAAATGGATGCCCACCAGTCCCAACAGGATAAACAAAGGGGTCAGCAGAAAAAAGGCCCGGCGGATAAAGGTCAGAAACTCATCCATCTCCCCGATGTGCATCAAGCTGGTAATGATCACCGCTTCACTGCGCGCCGAGGCCGGCACATGTAAATCGGCCCGGCGAAAAAGGAGTGAATCCATTTCCCGGGTCGTCAGGCGCAGTTCGCCGGCCGCCAGGGGCATATAGGGTATATCAAAAGTAAGGTGTTCTTCATTCTTGGAAGCGCCGAGAAAATGCCCCTCCGTGGTGCTGATCCGCAGATAGATGGCATGCTGACCCACCTCGGCATGTTCCACTTCCGTCCATTCACTGCTATCGGACAAAGCGATAGCACCGTCACGAAAACGCACCACCTTCGACAATTCACGACATTCCGCGCTCAGGCGGTTATCGACACGGGAGTAAAGATACTCGTCCAGGGTAAAATAGACCAGCGATCCGATAACAATGAGGATCAGGGCAAACAGCAGCCCGGTCCACAGAAGCAGCTTGGTTTTAAAGGATTTAATCATGTTCCGGCTTCAGGATATAGCCCCGGCCGCGTACCGTCAGGATGAGGGGGCAGGCTTTGGCTTCTTTCAGTTTTTTACGCAAATAGTTGATATAGACATCAATATAGTTGGTGCCCCGGTCAAAATCGACCGACCAGACCTCGTGGGCGATCTGCTCCCGGGGGATGATCTTGTTGACATTTTTCATCAGGTAAAACAAAAGATCGAATTCCTTGTTGGAAAGGGGGATTTCCGAGGAACCGGCGCGAACCTTGCGCTGCATGGGGTCTAATTCCAGCCCGTCCACCCGGAGCGGCGCGGGAGCGTTTTCGCTCTCCCTTCGTAACAGGGAACGCACGCGGGCCAGCAGCTCCTTAAAGGCAAAGGGCTTGGTCAGGTAGTCATCGGCGCCGCCCTCCAGACCGCGCACCTTGTCATCCACCGTATCGCGGGCGGTAAGCATCAGGATACGCGCTCCGGGGCTCTGTTCACGCAGGGAACGGATCAGGGTCAGGCCATCCATGCCGGGCAGCATCCAATCGATGATATAAAGATCGTAGCCCGCTTGCCCTATTCGCACAGCAGCCTCGGCGCCGTCACGGATCACATCCACCGCGTAACCGTTCTCCCGCAGCCCCTGGCTAATAAAACCGGCCACATTTTTTTCATCCTCGATCAATAATACACGCATAAGCGCCTTCTTTCGTCATTCCTAATCCGGCTTTCCCATGCCCGCTAACTTAGCTTTAAAGGCCGCCCCGCTCAAGGGGCCGGCGCCATTATTAGAAAATTCTAATATGAGAAGCCCATGCCTGTGCGTATCTTACCGCAAACAACTAAAACCGCGAGAGGAAAAATGAAAAAAGTATTTCTCTTTGTAATGATCGGACTTCTGCCCCTCCGGGCCGGGGAACGGCTGGGACTCCGGGAAGCCATTGCCATCGCCATGGAGAATAATCCCCGTCTGAAAATTCAAAAAGCGGAGATTGAACGGGTCGGCGCGTTAAAGTGGCAAAACACCGGCATCCCCAATCCCCTGATCGGCCTGGAAAAAGAAGGGATCGCCACCGGCGGTTCCGGTTTCAGCGAGCAACGGCAGCGCATCACCCAGATAGTCCCCTCTCCGTTAAGCCTTTATTACGGTTACAAAGAAACGGATCTGCGCCAGGCGGCCATGATCGATTCCCTGCGACAGTTGGAGTTAAAGATACGCCGGGATGTAAAAAGCGCCTACGCCCGTCTGATCCACAGCCGCCGCATTCTGGCCCTGCGCCGGCAGATTTACGACAACACCGTGCAACTGAACCGGGTGACACAGGATCGTTTTGAGGCGGGTGACGCCTCGGAGATCGAGCTGCTCAACACCTCCATAAAAATGAACCAGGCTAAAAACAATCTTGATGAGGCGGAATTTGTGCTGGACACACGCCGCTATCAGTTGTTCACCGTCATCGGTTTGCCGCCGGAGAAACAAAGCTATGCCATCACCTTTCCCGATACGCTAAACCATAAAAACGTGCCTTATGATCAGGAGAGCCTGTTGAACAGGCTCACCCTTTTGCCGGGCTATAAAGCAGGCAGCCGGGAAATCGAAGCGGCCCAAAACGCCTACCGTAAAGGCTGGGCCGATCTGTTACCCGCCCTTTCCGTCAGCTATTACCGGCAGGATTTCGACGGCGGTTATAATCACTATGGCGTGGATGTGGGATTTTCCGTTCCCCTGTTGTTTTGGTTCAACCAAAAACCAGCCATCCAGTCGGCCCGGGCCGCCATTAGTAAAACCGACGCCCGCCGACAGCAGTGGCTGTTAAAGCAAAAAGAGGCCATTGAACGCAGTTGGCACCATTATAAAAAAAGCCGGGCCATCATTAAGCGCTATGAAGCCCAAAGTTCCCGGCAGGCCAGGAGATTGCTGGAGGCGGCCATCGCCGGCTACAGGGTGGGCGAGGTAAGCCTGCTGGTGCTGATCGACGCCCAGCAAAGCTATCTCGATACGCGCATCGGTTATTACAATGCCCTGCGTGACTATTTTTTAAGCCTGATCCAACTGGAAATGTACACGGGCGAGGAATGGGTATTACCCTAAAGCCCGGCTATCTCCGCACAAAAGAGTATAAAATATATGGGAGAAAAAATGAAACCAGTATTTATCCTGATGATGTTCACGGTTCTTATTTCCGCGTGTTCATCACCGGAAGAGAACCGGGCGACGGTATCGGAGCTGCCGGCGCCGCCCTCCATCATCCGTGACGCGGGAGAGACCCGCGACGGACGCATCGAACTGAGTCCCGAACAGGTAAAGACCCTGGGTATTAAGACCTTTACGGCGGATACGGCGCGAATGGCCTTTCCCCTGAGCATACCGGCCGTGGCCGTGGCGGCGCCGGATTATCTTTTCCTCATCAGCGCGCCCATCGAAGGCATTATCACCAAAATTTACGCCTATGAAGGCGACCGGGTGAAAAAAGGGCAACTGATCATGGAAATGGAAAGCCTGGAATTTGCCCGTATCCTCGGCGATTTTTTCACCAGCGAGGCCAACCTGCGTTTCAGCGCCGAACAGCTTGAGCGGGTTAAACAGCTCTATGCCAAAAAGATTAAATCCAAAAAAGAGCTGCAGGAAGCCAATACGCAATATATCCAGGCCACCACGGCGCGCAACGCCTACCGCGCCCAGCTCTATGCCCTGGGGGTTACGGAGACCGATCTGGAAAAGTGGCGGCAACAATCCAGCCTGCACGCCCATCTGCCGTTGCGCTCGGCGATTGACGGCGTCATCAGTGAACATATGGCGGATTTGGGACAGGCCGTGCAGCGCTATCAGCGACTGGGTAAAATTATCAATAACGGCAAAGTGCTGGTACGCGGTTTTGCCGCGCCGGAGGACGGGGTTTTTATCCGCCGGGGCGTTTCCGCTGTTATCAGCCGCCGTAACGATTCCGGAAAGGGCATCGCCACCACCGTACACAGCTATGTTCCGGCTCTGGATGAGCAAAACCGTTCCATAGTGGTCAATACATTTGTCAACAATCCCCCCGAATGGCTGAGTCCGGGACGCAATGTGCGGCTTACCTTGATGGCCCGGCCCGCCCGGGCGGTGATCAGCATTCCCGCCCGCGCCGTTATCGACGACGGCCATGAAAAGGCGGTGTTTGTCCGTATTGCCCAAGGCGTTTACCGGAAAACCCCGGTTAAAACCGGCCGGGAAAACGGTATGCAGGTTATCATAACACAGGGGCTAACGCCGGGAGACCGGGTAGCCGTCAACCAGGTATTCACCCTGAAGGCGCTGGACCGTTTTAGCGCCTACGGTGAAGAATAACAGGATAACACCATGTTTGATCGCTTAATCAATTTCAGTTTACAGCAAAAGTTTGTCGCCCTGCTCCTGGTGGTGCTGATGGCCTTCGGCGGCATTCAGTCGCTCAGGGAAATCCCCATCAACTCCCTGCCCGATGTAACGCCGGTGCAGGTACTGGTGATCACCAAGGCCGGGCGCTACTCACCCTATGATGTGGAGCAGTTGGTCAGCTTTCCCATCGAAAATGCCATGAGCGGCCTGCCCGACGTTAAGGAGGTGCGCTCTATTTCCCAGTTCGGGCTCTCCGCCGTAACGGTGGAGTTTGACGAGGAGACCGATATCTATTTTGCCCGGCAATTGGTCAGCCAGCGGGTGCAATCCATTGCCGGCGAACTGCCCGAAGGGGTATCATCCCCGCAACTGGGGCCCATTTCCACCGCCCTGGGGGAAATTTTTCAGTATGTGGTTAAGGGAGAAGGTTATTCCCTCACCGAATTACGCACCATTCAGGACTGGCTGATCGCCCCGCAGCTCAAAAAGGTGCGCGGCGTTACGGAGATCAACTCCTTTGGCGGCTTTGTCAAACAGTATGACGTGATCGTCGCCCCCGGTAAGCTACGTTCGCTGGGCATTGGCCTGCAACAGGTGATGGAGGCCATTGCCGGCAACAACAGCGTCTCCGGCGGCAACTATCTGGAGCACAACCGCGAGCAGTACATCATCCGTGGTTTCGGACAGATTAACAGCCTGGAGGATTTCGGAAACATCATCGTCACCCGCCTGCCCGACCGGCCCGTTTATTTAAAGGAGGTGGCCGATATCCGGCTGGGAAGGCAGTTGCGGCAGGGCGCCGTCACCCAGGATGGCAAGGGCGAGATCGTCACCGGTATCGTGATGATGCTGCGCGGCTATAACGGCCGGGAGGTGATAGCGAATGTGCGCGAACAGATTGAACGGGTTAACAAAGGACTGCCCGAAGGGGTGGCAATCGTTCCCTTTTATGATCAATCCGATCTTATCGAACGCACCACGGGCACCCTGACCACCAACCTGCTGGAAGGCGGTTTTCTGGTCATCGTGGTCTTGCTGCTCCTGCTGGGTGAAATCCGCGGGGCCTTAATTGTCGCCTCGGTGATTCCCTTTTCCATGCTGTTTGCCTTTATCGGCATGCGCGAATTCGGCCTGGCGGCCAACCTGATGAGTTTGGGGGCCATCGACTTCGGCATGGTGGTGGACGGTTCGGTGGTGATGATGGAAAATATCGTCCATCGCTTGCAGAATAAGGGCAAGGCGGGTTTTAGCGAAACCATCGGCGCCGCCGCGCGCGAGGTGGCCCGGCCCATCTTTTTCGGCGTACTGATCATCCTGATGGTCTATGTGCCCATCATAACCTTTTCCGGCATGGAAGGCATCCTTTTCCGGCCCATGGCCATCACCGTGGCCACGGCGGTACTGGGCTCGCTGATTCTGGCCATGATCTATGTGCCGGCCATATCGGCCCTGGTCTTCCGTGGCAAAGGCGTAAAACTGGTGCGCAACCGCCTGATGGAGTGGCTGCTGCCGCGTTACAGGAAAGTGCTGGGCTGGCATCTGGCCCATAAGGCGCTGGTATTAAGCGCGGCCGGCTTTATCTTTTTTGTTTCCCTGGTGATGATGTTGCGTTCGGGCACGGAATTCCTCCCCGAGCTGGATGAAGGGTCGATCCTCATCGAACAGGTGCGCATGCCCAGCGTAACCCTGGAAGAGTCCGTGGAAAACGCCAACTGGCTGGCGGGTATCCTGAAAAGGGAGATTCCCGAAATACGCACGGTGGTGCCTAAAACGGGCCGTTCCGACCTGGCCAACGACTGGATGGGCGTGCACCAGACCGATGTGTGGGTGCTGCTGAAGCCCCGGGAAAGCTGGCGTCCGGGAATGAGCAAGGAAAAAATCCGGGAGTTGATCGAACCGTATCTTAAGAATGAACCGGGGCTCTCCTACAACTTCACCCAGCCCATCGCCATGCGCGTGGATGAGCTGACCAGCGGGGTTAAATCCGATCTGGCCGTAAAGATTTTTGGCGAGGAGCTGGATACCCTGAACCGGGTTGCCGAAGACATTGCCGGACTGATCGCCGGCCTGCCGGGAACGGATAACTACTTTGTGGAACAGTCGGTCGGTCAACCCTACCTGAATATCGAAATCGACCGCGAGTCGGTGGCCTCCTTTGGCCTGAATGTGGATGATGTCCAACGGGTAATCGAGGTGGGTATCGGCGGCAGCGAGGTGGGCCAGGTTTTTGAAGGCCAGCGCCGCTTTGCCATTGTGGTGCGCTATCCCCGGGAATTACGCGACTCGTTTTCGGCCATCATGGAAACCCCGGTCTATCTGCCCAACGGCGGTTACATCCCCCTCAAGCGGGTGACGCGCATCATCAGCCAGGAAGGTCCCAGGGAAATCGCCCGGGAAAACGGCTGGCGGCGGGCCATCGTCGGCGCGAATCTCAGGGATATCGATATCGGCAGCTATGTGAGTCAACTGCAAAAGGTGATAGACGCCAAAGTGCATGTACCGGGCGGTTATTTTATCGAATACGGCGGTTCCTTTGAGAACCAGCAGCGCGCCATGAGCCACCTGTTGCTGGTGGTGCCCGTGGCCCTGTTCATCATTCTGGGACTGATGTACCTGATGTTCGGGGAAATGCGCTATGTGTTGCTGGTCTTTTTGAACCTGCCCTTCGCCATGACCGGCGGCATCATGATGCTGTGGCTGCGGGATCTTTACCTGTCGGTTTCGGCCAGTATCGGTTTTGTGGCCCTCTTTGGCGTGGCCGTGCTCAACGGTATCGTTCTGGTGGATCATCTGAACGCCCTGCGCCGCGAGGGACATTCCATAAAAGATACGGTGATGAACGGCGCGGCCGACCGTCTGCGTCCGGTGTTAATGACCGCCCTGGTGGCCAGCCTGGGCTTTTTACCGATGGCCTTTAATACCGGCCCCGGTTCGGAAGTACAGCGGCCCCTGGCCTCGGTCGTTATCGGCGGGCTGGTTTCGGCCACCT
This sequence comes from Calditrichia bacterium, assembly GCA_027006055.1. Taxonomy (GTDB): domain Bacteria; phylum Calditrichota; class Calditrichia; order Calditrichales; family J004; genus J004. Next base: position 9,481 of record JALTKX010000265.1, read on the forward strand.
TTTTAACCTTGTTTGTATTGCCGATGATCTATCAATGGATCGAGGAGCGGTATGACAAAAAAAAGGCTAAAGTCAAAGAAGCCTGAAGCCATTAAAAAACTCCCTCCAACCCTCGCCGTTAATGCCCTTATGCACGGCGGGGGTTTTTCATTTTTTCCGGGGTCGGCGAAAATCAGGGATCATGTTGAATGCCGCGAACAATGCGTGTTTATCGGGGAAATGAGGACTATTCCCTTACCGGTGGCGGCGCGCTTCCCGTAAACCGCTGAGCCGGTTTGCCGGGCATGCCTTTCCCCCACGATGACAATCATGGGTTACACAATTATTCAGACCTGTCCGGCTTTCAGCTCCCGAATTATCCGGGCCCTGTCATTGCAGAGTCAAAAATCAGCGCACCTTACCAAAATAGAAACCGAAACCGACCCCGGCCACGGAGTTACCGGGGATATAGCGGGCATAGAGTTTTACGCCGACGGCAACCAGCCGTATGGGCGTCAGAATGAACCGGGCCGACAGAGGCAGGCCAAAGGTATAACTTTCTTTGGTATCCTCACTCAGCTTTACCAGCGACAGACCGGCGGAAAAGGTCAATTTAAAAAAATCATAGCGTTTTATCCGCCCATACATAAGGCCGACAGCCGAGAATTCGCGAAGTTTGTCCCTGGGCAAAAAGATAAGATTGGAATAGCCCATGTATTCCAAAGAGTATATGTTAGCCGAGGAGGCGTATTGGACGGTGGCCCGGCCTGTCAATCCCGACTCATATCCCGACAAAGCCGGGCCGATGGTAAGTCCCACCCACACATTCTTTTCCGGAGACAGGGCCGGTGTTTGCTGTGCC
>JALTKX010000266.1 GCA_027006055.1 Calditrichia bacterium
GCCCTGGCCTCCTTCGGGCGGAACAGCGTTCCCCTTTATGTCTATTATCCCCCCGGCAGGAACAGCGCTCCGCAACTATTGCCGGAGCTGATAACGCCGGGCATTGTTTTGGATGTTTTTAAGGAAAACGACGCCCTGACCCGGAAATAGGTTTAAGTATTTATATAACCCTTCTGTTTTTGAAACGGGAGGGTTTTTTTTATGGGGAAAAGGGCGCTTAACGCCGTCTTCCGCGTCCCATGCCCTTGCCGCGCCGTTGTTGAGGGCGCTGTTCCCGACGTTTCCTGATCATTTCGTCATATATCTTTTTCTGCGGGTCGTTTAAAACAGCGCGTATCTGTTCCTCCTTTTCCCGGCGGATTTTTTGCAATGCCCGAAAACGCTGCCGTTTGTCCAGGTCGTTGTTTTCCATTAGCGCTTCAATGCGCGCCCGGTGCTCCGTCAATATGCGCTCTATTTTTTCCGTCTGTACGGCATCCGGCTTTAAACGTTCGATGAGTAGGGCCATTTGTTTACCGACATCCGGTTTTTTTGGTGCCGGTTGCGCCGCAAGAAACAGGGGAGCGAGTGATAGCAGGAACAGGAATAAGCGGGTTCTCAATTTAAATCTCCTTTATAATAACAACAGTTGTGTGGGGGAAGCAACCGTTCCGAAAGCGGGAACGGAAAAACGAATGATATATCATTGGACAGGCGTTTGCGGATAAACTTGCAAAAATATCAGATACGGGTGGCGCCGCTGATGCTGTAGGTAAGGCTGTTTTGAGTGTAAAGGACGATTTCAATATCCTCCGGAGAGAGGCCGCGCGGCAGATGAATCCTGTGGCGCCCATTGCGCACATCTTTTCCGCTGATGTGTTCAAAGGAACGTACAATGTTAAAACAATCAAACAAGAGACCGGCATTTTCGCCGCTCCGCATATCCATGCGCGCGCTTTTTTGTACCAGGGCAATATTCAATCGGGCGTTGTTCAGCGGACGGCTAAGGTCATAGTCTATCTCAACACTGTCTCCCAAAAAGGTTGCCGCGGCCCGGATATCGATGGTCTCCCTTGGCTTTGTGTTTAAAACGGATTCAATCCGCTCCCGGCATATATCCAGATCGTTGCCTTCAAAGGAAGTAAGACCGTTAATAACCATCTGCGGGGTAAACAGGCCGCGCAGGCGCAGGGCGTGGCTGTAATATTGCTGATATTGGGTAAAGGCTTCCGAGCTGAAGGGGTCTTTGGCGCCGGAGTGATTGCGGTAGTCCACATGAAAAGCCAATATATACAAGGTCGGGTGATCCTGATTCTCGGGATCGCGAATCTGTTGTACCACCTTTTCCGCCGCGGGGCAACCGGGACAATTAACCGATGTAAACAGCTCTATCAGGGCAAAATTCTGTGCATCCACGGAAAGCTTGACACGCCGTTCCGCTGTGTCCGAAGGTATAAAGCGCAGCGCCAATAAAAGCGTAAGCACCGCGGCGCTGATACTGTACAGCGCCATCAGCAGGTGTTTCATGGATATTTTTTTCATGCTTTTAAAATACGGGGCCGCCATGGGGCTTATTTCTCATATCTATAAATTTTTGGCAAAAGAGTGTCATATTTTTGTGATATTTGTCGTTATCGGGTAAGTCCGCGCGGAAGGAACATAATGCGTTTTAAGGTTTTGAATGGTTGAATCAAAAAAATCCTTGTTGTAAAATGGCCTCTTCCGCCAAAGGGATGGAAGGCTTTTCTGTTTTGCATTTAAAAAGAAATACGGAGTATGCTATGATGAATAGATGGATAATGCTTTGGGGCTTCCTGCTGTTTACCCTGATAAGTTCCGGGTGCGATACGCAAAAAGTGAGCGAGGAGAATAAAACGTTGAAGGAGGAAAACGCGCGCTTGAAGGTTATGATGGAGCGCATGCGCGCCTCCGATGACAAACTGATGTTTCTGGCTGCCAAAATGGATGGAGTGAAGGCGCGTATCAAAACCAATTATGGCAATATAGAAATGAAGTTTTTTCCGGCGAAAGCGCCGATACAGTGCTTTAATTTTATCACCCGCGCCGAAAGCGGCTTTTATGACGGCACGCTTTTTCATCGTGTTATCAGGGGCTTTATGATTCAGGGAGGCGATCCGCTGACCAGGGGCGACGATCCCTCTAAGTATGGCACGGGCGGGCCGCTGGTTAATGTGCCTAATGAATTTAATGATATTGACCATAAGCGGGGTATCGTATCCACGGCCCGCACGGCCAATCCCAACGCCGGAGCGGGGTCGCAGTTCTTTATCATGCACGCCGACAATCCGGGGCTGAACGGCCAGTATACCGCCTTTGGACAGGTAACCCGGGGAATGGAGGTGGTGGATAAAATCGCTTCCCTGAAGACAAATAAAAGGGACCAGCCGTTAAAGCCGGTGCGAATCGTAACGATTGAAGTGTATCGTTAAAAAACGGGATAATCGTGCTGAAAAAAATCTCCTCACTGTCTGGTTGGTCCATGGATCATATTATGGGCTTTCGTCAGTATCTCAAGTCTGCCTCTTCCTATGGGGATTTGGTAAAAATTATTCAGGGCCAGAATGAATTCTTTCCTCCGGATGAGGATTTTGTAACCATTGTGGCCTTGTGTGGCGACAATCCCCGAAAAAAAAAAAAAAAAGAAGGCTTGCTG
>JALTKX010000267.1 GCA_027006055.1 Calditrichia bacterium
GCCATGCTGGCCGGCATGCCGGCGATTGCCGGATTGTACGGCGCCATGCTGGCCCTGTTCGTCTATACCTTTTTGGGCACTTCGCGCCATCTTTCCGTGGGCCCCGTGGCCATCGATTCCATTTTGCTGGTTACCGGCGTAAGTCTGCTGGCCGCCCCGGGCAGTAATGCCTTTATATTGCTGGCCGGACTTACCGCGCTAATGGTCGGACTGATCCAGGTAGCCCTGGGGCTGGGCCGCATGGGCTTTATCGTCAACTTTTTATCCCACCCGGTACTGAGCGGCTTTATCTCCGCGGCGGCCATCATCATCTCCCTGAGTCAATTGAGATATATCCTCGGTGTGTCCATGCCGCGCAGCGGGTCGGTGGTTTACGCCGTGCGTGATATCTTTATTATGATACCGGAAACCCATATGCCCACCCTGCTGATGGGCCTAGGCAGCATCCTCTTTTTGCTTGCGCTTAAAAAGATCAATGCCCGCCTGCCCGCGGCACTGTTGGCGGTAATCCTCACGGCCGGACTGGTGTGGTATTTCCGTTTCGACCGGGACGGCATGTCCGTGGTGGGTGATATTCCCCGCGGTCTGCCCGCCTTTCAAGTGCCCCCGATTGAACTTGAAACCGTGGAGACCCTCATTCCCCTGGCCTTTACCATGGCCATGATCAGTTTTATGGAAGTGGTGGCCCTGGGTAAAAAATTCGCCTCCCGCTACCGGTATCGCATCGATCCCAATCAGGAACTGGTGGCCATCGGTTCGGCCAATATGCTGGCCGGCCTGTTCCGCGCCTATCCCATGGGCGGCAGCTTTTCGCGCACGGCGGTTAACGCCCAGAGCGGAGCCCAAAGCCAGTTTGCGGCCCTGTTCACCTCGCTGTTTCTGGCGGCCACGCTGCTTTTCCTGACTCCTTTATTCTATTATCTGCCCAATGCGGTTCTGGCGGCCATCATCATCGTGGCCATAGTCAAACTTATCGACTTCAGGGAGGCTCTGCGTCTTTATCGCTGCCAGCGCAACGATTTTTTCGTGTTGATCTTTTCCTTTCTATCGACCATCATCTTTGGCGTGCAGTACGGTATTTTAATGGGCATGGCCGCCTCGGTGGTCATCATCCTGCGGCGCATGAGTCATCCGCACATGGCCCAGATGGGTCAAATCCCCGGCACGGACACCCTGCGCAATTTTAAGCGCGCCCCCGAAGCCCGGGAAATCGAGGGGCTGGTCATCTTCCGCATCGACGCCTCGCTCTCCTTTACCAATGTCTCCTTTTTGCGGGATTTTGTGGAAGAGGAGATTTTAAACGCCCGCAGACCGGTAAAGGCCGTCATCTTTGACGCCAGCAGCGTTAATGATATCGACGCCACCGCCGATCTGGAATTGCATGAGCTGACCCAAAACCTGAGAGACCGGGGCATTGCCTTTTATTTTACCAATGTGAAGGGCCCCGTGCGCGACACCATGAAGCGCACCGGTTTTTATGATTTCCTGGGCGCCCCGAACTTCTTTTTAAACAAAAAGGCCGCCGTAAAGCATTATCTGGAAAACGTGGAACGGGAAAAGGCGAAGGAGGAAACAAAATCCGGCAACGCGCCCGTAACGGAAAATCCGGCGGAAAAAGAGTCTTAAAAAATAAACCTAACAAAAGGAAGAGCTATGAATTACGGCTTTATTATTGATAACCGTAAATGTATCGGTTGCCATGCCTGCACCGTGGCCTGTAAGTCCGAACACGACGTGGCCATCGGGGTAAACCGCACCTGGGTGAAATATGTGGAGAAGGGCGAATACCCCAACACCCGGCGGCTGTTTTCCGTGATGCGCTGCAACCATTGCGAGGACGCGCCCTGCGTGGATATTTGTCCCGTGGAGGCCCTGCACATCCGCGATGACGGCATTGTGGACTTTGATAACCGGCGCTGTATCGGCTGTAAATCCTGCATGCAGGCCTGCCCCTACAACTCCCTTTATATCGACCCGGTCACCCATACGGCGGCCAAGTGCAACTACTGCGCCCACCGCATCGATATCGGGTTGGAACCGGCCTGCGTCAATGTGTGCCCGGAACATGCCATCATTTCCGGTGACATGGATAATCCGGCCACGGAGATCGCCCAACTGCTCTCCCGCGAGGCGGTTAAGGTACGCAAGCCGGAAAAAGGCACCCGCCCCAAGCTTTTTTACATCGACGCCGACGAAGCCTCGCTCACCCCTTCCGAGACGGAGACATCGGACAGTTATATGTGGAGTTCACAAAGCAGCGGCGTAGGGCATTACGCCAAATATGCCGAAGGGCTGATCGCCAAAAACAGTCCGGTGGACATGTACAAGGAACTGGCCCGTCTGAAAGAGATGCCGGAGAAAGTGATCATCGGCGGAGATAACACCATCCAAAAACCGGACGGCATTTTAAAACGCACTATCCGCCGCGCCTACGACGCCCCTTCCAAGGGGGTGCTGTGGGGCTGGGAGGTATCGGCCTACGTGATGACCAAGGCCATTGCCGCCGGCGCCGTACTGTTGCCTTTTTTGGCCCTGCTCTTCGGCGTCCCCGTGGGCGATTCCCTGCTCTATGGCAGTTTGATCAGCGGACTGATTTTTCTGGGGCTGACCGGCGCGCTGCTGGTTAAAGACCTGGATAA
>JALTKX010000268.1 GCA_027006055.1 Calditrichia bacterium
TAAATCACCGCCATAAACAGCCACATCAATATGGAAAAGCCAAAACCCTTAATCCTATCCTTAAAGGCCAGGGCCAGGTTAAAGGACAAGGCGACAAAAATAAAGGTCAGAAAGGCGCCGACCAGCATAAGGGTGGAAAAATCCCATATGGCCGCGGAGCCGAAGATGCCATATAAAACAAAGGGAATGCCCACTCCTATTACCAGGCTCATGCTCAGGGAGAGGCTCACCCCGAGGTATTGCCCGGCAAAAATCGTTTTACGTTTTAGCGGCTGGGCCAGCAAAAGCTCCGTAAATTCACGGGAGCTGTAAAAGTACATAACGCCAAAAATAGTACCGATAAGCGGCGTGAGGACGATAATAACATTCATCAGCGTTATAACCGCCTTGGTGACGTCGCTGTTTAAAAAGAACAGGACAAAGCCCAGCACCAGATAAAAGAAAAAATAGACATAGCTCCAGCGGCTGCGCATCAGATCCATAAAGCTGTATTTTAAAATTTTAAGCATAACTATCCCTTAATATGGCCGCAATAGCCTTTTCCAGATTTTCTTCTCCCGTTTTTTCCCGCAACTCGGCCACCGTGCCATGAAAATAAATGAGGCCGTCCAGCAAAAACACCACCTTGTCGGCAATCTCTTCCACCAGATTCATTATATGGGTGGTAATCAGGATGGTCTTTCCCTTAGCCTTTTCCCCGGCAATCATTTGCTTTAGTAAAATCAGGGCCACGGGGTCCAGCCCCGCCGTGGGTTCATCCAGCACAATAAGGGGCGCGTCAAACATAAAAGCCAGTACAAGGTTCACTTTTTGGCGCGTTCCGCCGGAAAGGGCAACCAGCTTTTTATCCAGAAAAGGTTGCAGCTTTAACAGATCGATCAACTTTTCATGATTCACGGCGCCCGGCCGGATATCCCTGATCATCCGTATCAACTCGGCCACCTTCAAATTGCCGGGAAAATTGGCTATCTGCGGCACATAGGATATTTTATCCCGGTAGCGCCAACTCCCGAGGACATTCTGTTCGTCAAATAAAATCTCGCCGCTATTGGGAATAACCATGCCCAGTATGCTTTTAATCAGCGTAGTTTTGCCGGAACCGTTTGGCCCTAAAATAGCCGTTATTTCTCCCCGGCCAAAAGTGATGTCAATGCCTTTTAGAACGTCAACGGGGCCATAGCTTTTGTTCAGTTTCCTAACTTCTATCATCAATCTCTACCGGTTTCATAAGTGGACGGTTGTCTTTCAGCTTATCGGGCGTCATGATCGGCGACACTTTTTCCGAAAAGTTTATAATATCTACAAACAGGCTGCGCAGCAATATAATGGTTTCCGGTGTTTTATTCACCACATAGGAGAATAATTTAACGGGCCTGTAGGGAACATCGCCCACATTATTGTTATCCAGATCGTATCCCGCGTACTCACTCCAGTAGTTCCGGTCAAACACATTGCCGTTCATGGGCCCCTTATACGAAATATCCAGCGCGTTATGGCGAAAATTGTTTTCTTTGATGTCATTGTCATAACAGGCGCCATGGAAACGTATGGCCCAGCCGTTGTTGTCAAAATTGTTATGACTGAAAGTGATTTTGCTGGCCCCGTCCGCGCTGATGCCTATGGTATTGCGGTGAAATGTATTGTCCACGATTTCACCTTCCAGTATCTCTTTAAGCAGCAGTCCGTATGAAGCGGACCCCCAGTTAAGGGCGAATTCATTCTGACGCATGTCTATTCTCTTGGAAAACATCACCGCCACCCCGGCGCCGTTATTTTCAAAGCGGTTTTGCAGATACCGATCATCATTGGAAAACATAAAATGCAGCCCGTAGCGGACATTGTTGCGGCTTAGGTTGCCAACAATTTCGCTTTTATTTACAAATTCCAGATAGATACCGTCGCGCATTCCCTCCACATGGTTGTCGCTAATGGTAAGCCTGTCGGAATGCCAGGCATGGATGCCGTTGCCGGAGCTCTGTTCGGTTACGGCATTACCGATAACCTTGTTTCCGCGGATAAGACCATTTTTGGAGCGTTCTATCAATATGCCGAAAAACGAATTACGTAGCTTATTGTCTTCTATAACAAAGTTTTTACTGCCATATACATGAATGGCGGAATAGGCCTTGGTATAGCTTTTTTGTACATTAATCAACATCAGCCCCTTTACGGTAACGCTGTCGCTGCGCACCTCCAGAATGTAACCCTTGTTCATGCCATCGATAACCGGATAATCCCTTCCGATAATCACCAGGGGCTTATCGATATAGATGGTCTCTTCCCGGTAGGTGCCGGGTTGAATAAAAATGGTATCGCCGGGCGCGGAAACTTTCATAGCCTCGCCAATGGATGTTAACGCCTCTTCCGCTCCCACGGTACGGGATGCGGCGGAAAGGGATGCGGCCAGCAACAGTCCGATCAATAAAAACTTTTCTATCTTCATGATACATCCTATAAAAAAAGAAGTGCACACCGGTCAGGATATGCACTTCTTTAAAAGTTAAAGGTCACATGGGGTAAGCGGCGCGTTTAAAAACGCTCCCGCAGTTCACTCCAGTCCAGTAGCTCCCCCGTCTCTTCCTTGCGCACTTTTTCCGCTTCATCCTGCTTTTTAAACGCGGAAAGATTGGCGCCCATGGGGCTGGGGATATTTTCGCTAATCAAATAGGTTGCTTTTTTGGCGTCCACCCAACTACCGGGCCGGACAAAATCCGTGACCAAATAAAGTGCAATCTCATCCTGCTTGTGGTTTTTCAGGTCCCGCATCATGCATTCTATGGAGTCATACTTCAGCGCCTTACCCTTGGAAGTGACAATTTCCGTGGCATGCTGCTTATCCACAATGGTCATCTTGCAAAATGAGCAGGCATCCGATCCATAGTCAATGGGCCGGGGTTCCACCGAACAGGAAAGAAGCGCCAGGGACACGATTAAGAACAAGATATACTTCTTCATAACTTTATCCTTCTTTTTTTCCTGTCACAAACGCCCATATGGCCATAACTATTCCAACCATCATGGCATACGCCCCGGATGCCGGATAGGAGTGCACGGTAAAGTTGAGCAATTGCTTGGTACCGAACACCGGCGGGTCATAAGCCATGGGATTACCATTTTTGTCCACAAACTTTAATATCGCATGGGGGTTCAGGTTGTGGCCATAGTGATAGAGCCACGAATAAAAGTCATAGATACCGGCCACACCCAGAATGGCCATAATTATTACCCAGGTAAGGTAGAGCCGGGGTTTCCCGCTCAGTCCCACCAACACGCCCAAAATAGCCATAACCAGGACGACAATGGGAAATATTTTAAACTCCAGCATGTCTTCCGGCAGACGGTCCATTCCGATATAATGATTCAGAAGGTCAATATTCCTTACATCATTGGGATTGTTGCCGTCAGCCAGTTTATCAATATGTATATCCAGACCAAGCGGATCCGGATATTGCGGTGCTTCCAGTGTGATATTCCACAGGGGCAATGCAAACAGGGTCAACAAGAGCAGCGATCCCGTTATCATCAGTATTTTTGACTTTTTCATCATCTTATCCAATTCTTTGATAAAAAATAATAGCCCCGGACAAGGGGCTATTATTTACAATTAATCGTTTCAGGTTATTTTTACCCCCCCTGAGAGATTATTCGTCGTCCAATGACCAGGAAAGCTTAATATTTGAATTACGCGGCGAAACACGTACATATCCTTGCATTTCCTGATGCAACGCGGAGCAGAAGTCCGTACAATAGAACGGCCACACACCCACTTGCTTGGGTTCCCAAACAAAGGTTTCCGTCTGACCCGGCATAATCAACAACTCGGATGTATTGGCGCCGATCATGGAGATACCATGGGGCACGTCATAATCCTGCTCCAGGTTGGTTACGTGGAAATAAACACGGTCGCCCACCTTAATGCCTTCAATATTATCGGGCGCAAAGTGGCTGCGAATGGCAGTCATGTAAACATGCACATTTTTACCTTCACGCACCACGCGGACATCATCCTCGCTCTTTGTGGCATAAGGGTGCTTGTTTTCTTCCAGCTTAAAGAATTTTTTGGAAAATCCTTTAACAACCTCTGCCGGAGCGCCGGCGGCATAATGCGGCTCGCCCACGGTCGGGAAGTCCAGCAACAGTTCCATTTTCTCACCGGAAATATCATAAAGCTGAGCGGACTGGGTAACCTCGGGACCGGTCGGCAGATAACGGTCTTTGGTGATTTTGTTCATGGCCACAAGGTACTTGCCAAAAGGCTTGCGGGAGTTGCCACCGGGAATCATCAGGTGACCAACGGAATAGTAGGTCGGCTTACGGTCAACCACTTCCCAGGTACCCAGTTTCCACTTAACAACCTCTGAGGAAATAAAGAATGTGGTATAGGCATTGCCCTTACCATCGAATTCCGTATGCAAGGGACCAAGACCCGGCTGCTCAACCGTGCCGGCCAAAGTGGATTCGAATTTCAGAATAGGAATACCATAGGCTTCGCCATCAAACTCCTTATTTTCAATGGCTTTAAGCATTTTGCTGAAGGAGTGCACCGTCATGGAAGCGGACAGCTTACCGCTGCCTACGATATACTCACCGGAAGGATCAACGTCACAGCCGTGAGGAGACTTAGGCGTCGGCATCAGATATACCAGACCCGGCAGTTTGGAGGCATCCAAAACGCGGACACTCTTTTTCGTTGTGGATGTGGTGGTGTGGGTTTCATCACTATACACATTATGTACATAGTTGGCCGGCATGGTTTTAAATTTACCCTGCTTAATATATTCCTGGGCTTTTTTCCAGTTAACGGCGGCGATAAAATCCTTGTCGTTTTGCGAAGCGTTTACTTCAAGCAAGGTATGGGCTTCTTCGGTATTATAGGTGGAGAAGAAAAACCATCCGTGAGACTTACCACGTCCGGGATGGGAAAGGTCATAGTCAAAACCGGGCATCAGCACCTGAAAGTCCAGGTCCATATTACCGGATTCGGGATCAACCTTTATAAAAGAAAGCGCGGCTTTAAAATTACCCTTGTAATCCTTGATGGAAATATCCCGCTGCGGAATGGGTACACTAAAACGGGTACCGGCCACAACATATTCGGTATTTTCCGTAACAAAGGAGGAGCTGTGGTTACCCGCGCTGTTGGGGATTTCGATAATTTCCGCGGTTTCGTAAGTTTCCAGACTTACCCGGGCAATACGCGGCGTGTTGTTTTCATTGATAAATACCCAGCGACCGTCAACAACCCCATTCGTCTGGGAAATATCAGGATGGTGGGAGTCGCCCCAGGGGATATAGCCATGGGAAGTTTTTAGCATATCCCTGGTTTCTTCATTAAAACCATAGGCTTTTTCGGCGTCAACCGAAAATACGGGGATTACTTTAAACAAACGACCGGATGGCAAACCGTAAACGGAAAGCTGACCGCTAAAACCGCCGGAGATAAACGCATAGTGCGAATCATACTCACCCGGAGCAACAAAAACCTTTTCCGCGGCAGAGCTTTTTAAAGCGCCCCCGTTATTCGATCCCCCCTGATTACAGGAAACAAGAGTGAGACCGGCGAATAAAACCAACGCCATAACAGCGTTTTTGTACATTGACTTCATAACAATGCCCTTTTTGTTTATTAATACATAATCTATTTTTCTTCAGGAACCAAAACTTTATCGATCAGATGAACAACACCATTGGAGGCGTCCACCGTGGCTAAAATTTTGGCGCCGCCAAAATATACGTCGTCGCCCTTGCGGGTTACCTCGATATATTCACCCGTGGCCATGTATATTTTACGACCGTCCTTTAGCAGACGCCCCTTATAGGTTCCGGGCGCGGCATGGTTGGTAAGAATATAAGCCAGCTTTTTCTTGTTTTCCGGCTTCAACAACTCATCCACGGTTCCGGGCGGCAGAGCATCAAAGGCCGCGTTAACCGGCGCAAAAACGGTTAACGGACCGGCATTTACCAGAACATGCTCGATTTCCGCGGCCTGAACCGCCGCCACCAGCGTGGACAGATCCTTGGTCTGAATGGCAAGTTGTAAAATATTGGGGGAGGATTCTTCATCCACCACCGAGGCCTGACCTTTTGGTGTATTTTGGGTCAGGTCTTCCGTACTACTTTGCTGATTTCCCGTCTTTTGACAAGAGACAAACAGCACCGATAAACTAAGCAAGGCAATAATTAAACCCTTCATAGTATATTCCCTCCGGTTGTGTGTATTTTCACAATCGTGACCATCACGATTTTCTTTTTCATTGTATGCTTTTTTTAAACGTCGTAGAGGCGTATTTCATCCTCGGTGATCTGTTGCGCCAGACTACCGAAATTTTCTTCTTCCAGTTCTTTTTTCAGCTCGGCCTTGGTAACACGCCAAATTTTATGCATGGAACAGGGGTTATCGTCGGCACACCCCGGTAAACCTAAAACACATTCTTCAAAAAGCGTTTCACCATCAAGCTCGCGTATCACATCGTACAGGGAGATGGATGAGGCGGGTTGGTTTAAACCGACCCCTCCCTTGGCGCCTTTCATGGATTTTATCATTCCCGCATTAGTCAGTACCTGTAAAATTTTTGTTAAAAAATGAAAGGAGATACCCATTTTATCGGAAATCTCTTTTATCGGCACATATTCCCTCTCATCATTCACAGACAGATATAAAACCGCGCGAATACCGTAAACACAAGACTTTGAAAGAAGCATTCAACCCCGTCACGTTAAGTGATAAAAGACTCTTATGTCTTAATATAAGCACACAAAATAACTATATCAATATAAATATTAATTTTTTGCAAATATACAAGACCCACCCTTATCCGTATTCCGGATTACATTTCCCGCAAACAACCTTTGTTCCGCTTTTCCTGCGCCCCCAAAAACAAATCTGTTAAAAAAAAAGGCTCTCCCCTTCTTTGGAGAGAGCCCCGTAATCATCAATTATTTTTGATTTCTAAAAGGAGGGTCCGCCTCAATATTTTTATCGCGACCTTCCTTATCCGCAAAGCGCAGGTATTCCAGCAAATCCTTGGCCTGATCCACGGTAAGGTTCATATTGGTCATGGGCGAAAGATACTCTGCCAGCATTTTTTTGGCTTCAGGATGCTCCTTAACCATCTGATCCGGATTGAGAATCATGTTCAGGATATATTCCGGCGTGCGACGCTCGGTCACATAGCGCAGAGCCGGCCCGACAAAGCGCTTATCCAATTTGTGGCAGGGGGCGCACTTAGCCTTAAACATCTCTTCTCCAAGTTTAACCTTGGCATTGTCGATATCTCCCAGTACGATTTTCTCCGTTACCGGACCGATACCATTCTCCATCTGAAAATCCGTTAAACCGCCCGGGTTGTTGGATTGCGCCTTTTGTGCTTCAGCCTTGGGGGCTTTATCTCCGCCACAGGCGGTGAGGGAAAGAAAGGCCGCTACTGCCAATAAAGAAATAAAATACTTCATAGAAGTTCTCCAGTTTAATATAAGTCATTGTTGTCTGATTAGTCGGCTAATTTATGAAAAGTTTATCAAGAAATAAAACAAGAAACGAAAAAAAGCTTTCAATCTCCATTTTACCCGCATATCCGGGGCATCCTTTTCATCGGGATATAACGCTAACAACGGATAATCCACAGCCTGATAACAACGGGAATTCACGGCCTTTGAATAAAACCAGAAAAATACCTTATATTACAGCATGAACTCAATAAAGTATCCGTATTTCGTAATTTAAGCCCACAGGTAAAGGACATTTACGAGTGAGAAAAAAGATCAACGATACAACCACACGTTTACGGGCCGTCTATAAACAAAATGAACGCTATTTCCCGCTCATATCATTTATCGCCGGTTTTTTATGGGACAGCATGACCCTGGACCGTATTGATCGCCTGAGTGATAATCTCATCCTCCTTGGCTATATCATACTGGCCGGTCTGTTGATAATGTTAACCAATCTTCTGGAAGAAAAGAAAATAACAACTCCCGTTATCCTGAAATATCGTCACCTGTTGCCCAATGCCCTGCAGTTCTTTTTTGGCGGCTTGTTTAGCAGCTATGTGGTTTACTATTTTAAAAGCGCGGCTTTAACCAAAAACTGGCTCTTTTTGGTATTTCTGTTTCTTCTACTCGTCTCCAACGAGTTTATCCGCGACCGCATAAAAGCCTTTTATATGCAGATTATTTTTTATTACCTGGCCCTGTTTTCCTTTTTCATCTTTTTCCTGCCCGTTATTTTTAAAACAATTTCCGCCTGGCTGTTTATCGGCAGCGGCCTGATGAGCAGCGGCCTTACACTGGGCATGGTTTTTTTTCTGGGTAAAAAAATCGACGGCCAATACAGCACGCGTCTCAAGCCGTTGATCAAACCCCTGGCTGCCATTTTCATCTTTTTTAACGTGGTGTACTTTAGCAATATTATTCCGCCGGTGCCCTTAAGTTTAAAGTATGCCGGCGCCTTCCATTCCGTAAAAAAAACAGACCAGGGTTACCGTCTTACCTATCTGGAACCGGAGTGGTACCGTTTTTTTACTACATCGGATGATCCCTTTTATTTTAGCGGTAGCGACTCCGTCTATTGTTTTTCCGCGGTGTTTGCCCCCACGGATTTAAAAACCCGCATATTTCATCACTGGCAATGGTACAACCCCCAAAAGGATGAATGGCAAACGACGGACCGCCTTTCCTACTCCATTCAGGGAGGGCGGGCCAGGGGCTACCGGGGCTATACCTATAAAAAGAATATAATCCAGGGAGAATGGCGGATTGATATAGAAAATGACCAGGGGCAGGTGCTTGGCCGGGTTTCATTTGAAGCCATTAAAGAAGACAGTACTTCACGCCGAAAGATGGATCAATGGCGCTAACCTGCTTTTTTCCGTCATTAATCCTTTATGAATATAAATGGCATTTAAAATTTATTGCCGGACAAGTGCAGGATGTGTAAATTACCCTTTCTTACCTAGTTTAAACCAGATGGAGATTAGAAATGCGTTTTTCTCAAATTTTTAGTTCGACCATCGGTAAAAAGCTAATACTTGGTATAACAGGACTCATGTGGGCAACATTTGTTGTTATCCACCTGTTAGAGAACCTCCTATTGCTTAACCCCGATCCCGATCCTTTCAACAAATGGGCCCATACCCTTATCAGCCTGGGACCCATAATTTATTTCGCGGAGCTTGTGCTGGTTTTATCACTGCTGTTCCATATTTTTTACGCGGTGCGCGTCACATGGGAAAACAACCGGGCGCGATCCGTAAGCTATGTAAAAACCGCGGGCAAGGGTGGCGTTAGCAAACGCGGCCTGGCCACATCCAGCATGATCTACACGGGCATATTACTGTTTATTTTTATAGTTTTGCATCTTTTACACTTTAAATACGGCTCCTATTATGAATATGAAGTCGGTGGCGTGGTCATCCGCGACCTCTACAGAACCGTGCATGAATACTTCAGCGATCCGCTCAATGTTACCTATTACATTGTGATGATGTCCCTGCTCGGCCTGCACCTGAGCCACGGCGTTTGGAGCGCCTTTCAATCCCTGGGCCTTAACGGACCGCGCTTCACACCGTTGATGACAAAAATAGGCACAGGTATCGCCGTTTTCGTAGCCATTGGATTTATAGGGATTCCCCTATTTGTATTATTGACAGGAGGCGCAGCATGACACTCGATTCCAAAATTCCGGCGGGTCCCCTGGCACAAAAGTGGGACGCCCATAAGGCAGCGATTAAGCTGGTCAACCCCAAAAATAAAAGAAAATATACCGTTCTGATTGTCGGCACCGGTCTGGCGGGTGCCTCCGCCGCGGCCTCACTGGCCGAACTGGGCTATCATGTAAAATCCTTTTGCATCCAGGACTCTCCGCGCCGGGCGCACAGTATTGCCGCCCAGGGAGGCATCAATGCCGCCAAAAATTATCCCAATGATAACGACAGCATCTGGCGTCTTTTTTATGACACCATCAAGGGGGGCGACTATCGTTCCCGCGAGGCCAACGTATACCGGCTGGCCCAGGTATCCAACAACATTATCGACCAGGCGACGGCACAGGGCGTGCCTTTCGCCCGTGAATATGGCGGCAACCTGGCCAACCGCTCCTTTGGCGGGGCCCAGGTTTCCCGAACTTTTTACGCACGCGGTCAAACAGGGCAGCAACTGCTTCTCGGCGCCTACAGCGCCTTGATGCGCCAGGTGGACGCCGGCATGGTGGAAATTTTTTCCCGGCGGGAAATGCTGGAC
Organism: Calditrichia bacterium; assembly: GCA_027006055.1. GTDB lineage: Bacteria > Calditrichota > Calditrichia > Calditrichales > J004 > J004. Next base: position 10,237 of record JALTKX010000268.1, read on the forward strand.
CTGGTTGTGGAAGACGGCCATG
>JALTKX010000269.1 GCA_027006055.1 Calditrichia bacterium
CTGAGCTACACCCACCATGATAATTTGTGTACGCCCTGGAGGATTCGAACCTCCGACCTACTGCTTAGAAGGCAGTTGCTCTATCCAGCTGAGCTAAGGGCGCGACGACCGTCGGGGTGAGAGGATTTGAACCTCCGACCCCCTGCTCCCAAGGCAGGTGCGCTAACCAGGCTGCGCCACACCCCGTTCCCCATATCCTCTCGATATGAGTCGCGTAATATAAGGCTCAGAAAAAAACATGTCAATCAAAAAAATAAAATCAGACTATTTTTTTCAGATACCCGGCCAGTGACGCAAAGGCCTTGCCGCGGTGGCTGACAGAGTTCTTTAAATTTATATCCATTTCGGCAAAAGTACAAGATTTTTCAACTATTTCAAACAGGGGATCATAGCCAAAACCGTTGTCGCCCCTGGGTTCATTGCAGATGCGTCCGTGGCATGTGCCTTCAAAAAGGCGCTCTTCTTCTTCCGTCACCAGGGCCACCACCGCTTTAAAATAGGCTTCCGGCCGGTCGAGTTTCCGGGCCCTTATGGTTTGAAGCAGCTTTTTGTTGTTTTGCGCGTCATCGGCTCCCGCGCCGGCATAGCGGGCGGAATAGACGCCCGGCTCACCGTTTAGCGCGGGAACAACAAGGCCGGCATCGTCGGCGATGACCGGCATGCGGTATAAGCTATGGTAATAACGCGCCTTGAGCAGCGCGTTTTCCTCAAAGGTGGTGCCTGTCTCTTCCGGCGCGGCGACCACCACATCCATATCCTTTAGATAATAAAGCTTTATGCCGGAAGGAGCGAGCAGAGCCCGGACTTCCCTCATCTTGCCCGTGTTGGTCGTTGCGAAAAGAATATTCATTTTGTTATAAAAATTAAGTTGATGGTGATTTTACCGAACAATGAAACATCTAAGGGAAATATTATGAAAAATTTTATCCGTATCATGCTGGTTGTACTTTTTATTTTTGCCCTGGAGGTTCTGTACATCCACCACAGGCTTGACGCGCGGCTGGATCGCCTGGAAGAACATCAGGCCAGTCAATACCTGCAAGTTGAGGAGATAAACCGCGACATGTATCTCCAACTGAGCAAAGTGGTGCGTTCCCGGGAACGAAATATCGAAACCATCCGTTCGGTAAAGAAAAGGATAACCTCTCCGCCCCTGATCATGGCTTCTTATTAAAACAGCTTTCCCTTTAAGTTTTTATTCAGCATTTCCCGCGCGCGGAAGATGCGCGCCTTGACCGTGCCCAGGGGTAAATCCAGCTTTTCGGCGATCTCCTCATAGCTCTGTTCCTGTTGGTGGCGCATCTCGATAACAATCCGGTATTTTTCCGGCAATTGCTCTATGGCCGCGCGAATGATGATGGCCCGCTCATTGGCCACCAGGTCGTGCTCCACCCCCGGCCCGGGGTCGGCGTATTCATGGCGGATTTCATCATCCTTGTATCGGATGGTCTGATCCATGGAATAGGTTTTCAGTTTGCGTTTGCGAAAATGATCGATGCAGCTGTTGGTGGCGATTTTGAACAGCCAGGTGGAAAAGGCATAGGCTTCATTAAAGGAGGTCAAAGACTTATAGGCTTTGATAAAAGTTTCCTGGGTCAGGTCTTCCGCCTCCTGTTTGTTGCGCACCATGCGGTAAACAATGCTGAAGACCACATCCTTGTAGAGCAGAATCAATTTATCATAAGCCTTGCTGTCGCCATCTTTGGCCCGCTTTACCAGTTCAATATCGTCTCTTTTCAAATTTTCTTCCTTATTCGGGATATCGATGGCATTTTATGCCCTGAATGCTCTAAATTAGTAAAATTGCAATAAAGTTTGCCAATTAAAAGCACAGTATAGTTCAAGATACTTTAAATTTCCAGCAGGTGAAGCCATGAAAGCGGTAGTTTTAACAAGGGAAATGCAGGCCTTGGATCGCCGGGCCATAGATGAGTTTGGCGTGCCGGGCGTGGTTTTGATGGAAAACGCCGGGAGGCAAACGGCCGCGGCCCTCATGCGCCGGGTTCCGAGGGAACGGTACCCAAGGGCCGATATATTTTGCGGCAAGGGTAATAACGGAGGCGACGGCTTTGTCATCGCCCGTGTTCTGGATGCGGCCGGTTATGATGTGCGTGTTTTTCTGTTGGGCGCCAAAGATGATGTAAAGGGTGACGCCGCCGTTAATATGAATATTGTGCTAAGCAGCCATATCCCCTTTCGGGAAATTGACAATGTGGACGCCCTGCCCGCGGATAGCAGTTTTTATGTGGATGCCCTGTTGGGCACGGGACTTTCCGGCCCGGCGCGTGGCTTGTATAAGGAGGTCATCTCCTGGCTGAATGAACGCTCCGCCCCCTGTTTTTCCGTGGATATTCCTTCCGGCTTAAGTGGTGACAGTGCTCTGGTAGCGGGCGGGGCGGTAAAGGCCACGGCCACCTTTTCCATGGCCTGCTACAAACCCGCTCATTTATACGCTCCGGCAAAAAACCAGTGCGGTGCCGTTTCGGTGGTCGATATCGGTTTTCCCAGGGAGATGCGCCGCCACATGACCCCATCCCTTTGGCGGGTGGAAGAAGAAGATATCCTATTAAGCAAGCGCGCGGATACGCTGTATAAAAACCGTGCCGGAAAAGTGCTTGTCATTGGCGGTAGCGC
>JALTKX010000270.1 GCA_027006055.1 Calditrichia bacterium
TCAAAGCCCTTTTCCACCAAAAATTTCTTGGCGCCGTCGGTCAGTTGAAAACCGATTTCGCGCTCGGCCAGTTTGTTGACCACTTCCTTAAGGGCAATGTCTATGATAAAGGTGGCACTCTCCTCCTTAAGGGGATGAAACATCACCACATCGTCCAAACGGTTGAGAAATTCCGGGTTGAAGGCATTCTTCAACTCGTCATTGATCTTGCTTTTCATATTTTCAAAGCGGTCGTCCGTTTCCACGTTGGTAAAGCCGTAGCCGCTGGTATTTTTCAGGTACTTCATGCCGATGTTGGAGGTCATGATCAGCACCGTGTTTTTAAAGTCCACCTTATGGCTCAGGGAATCGGTCAGATGGCCCTCGTCAATCACCTGTAACAGCAAATTGAATACATCGGGATGGGCCTTTTCGATTTCATCCAGCAGGATGACCGAATAGGGGTGACGGCGCACTTTTTCCGTCAGGATGCCGCCTTCCTCGTAACCCACATATCCCGGAGGAGAACCGACCAGCCTGGAAACGTTGAATTTCTCCATATATTCGCTCATGTCGATGCGGATCAGGGCATTGGGGCTTTCAAACAGGTAGTCGGCCAGTTGTTTGGCCAGATAGGTTTTACCCACGCCGGTCGGTCCTAAAAAGATAAAACTGCCGATGGGGCGGTTGGGATCTTTAAGTCCGGCCCGGGCCCGGCGTATGGCCTTGGAGATGGTTTCCACCGCTTCATCCTGTCCGATAACCCGTTTTTTCAGGGCCTTGTCCATGTCCACCAGCTTTTCCGTTTCGCTTAGGGCGATACGCTGGGTGGGGATGCCGGTCATCATGGCCACCACGGCGGCAACATCGTCCTCGGTCACGCTGGCCACCTTACTCTCTTCTTCCAGTTCCCATCTCTGGCGCGCGGCCTCCAACTGTTCGCTCAGGCTGCGTTCCTTGTCGCGCAGCTTGGCCGCCCGTTCAAAATCCTGCAATTTGGCCAGGGATTCCTTTTCCGTGCGGATACGCTCAATTTCAGCCTCGAGCTCAAGGATTTCCTTGGGGACGATAATGTTCTCCATATGAACCCGGCTGCCCGTTTCATCAAGGACGTCGATGGCCTTGTCGGGAAAGTGCTTGTCGCTGATATAGCGGTCGGCCATCTTAACGATGGCGTCTATGGCTTCCTCGGAGTAGATGACGTTATGGTGTTTTTCATAGCGGTCCTTTACCGTCATCAGTATTTCACGCGTTTCATCCCTGGAGGTGGGTTCCACCATCACCTTTTGGAAACGGCGTTCCAGCGCGCCGTCCTTTTCTATGTACATACGGTATTCATCAAGGGTGGTGGCGCCGATACATTGCAGTTCACCGCGGGCCAGGGCCGGCTTAAACATGTTGGAGGCGTCCAGCGAGCCGGAGGCGCCGCCCGCACCGACGATGGTATGCAATTCGTCTATAAAAAGAATCACATCGGTGGCTTTTTCCAACTCGGTCATTAAGGCTTTCATACGTTCCTCAAACTGACCACGGTATTTGGTGCCGGCCACGATGGAGCCCATATCCAGGGCCACCACGCGTTTGTTGTGCAACACGCGCGAGACCTTTTTTTCAACGATGCGTATGGCCAGTCCCTCGGCGATGGCCGTTTTACCCACGCCGGGTTCGCCTATCAGCACCGGATTGTTCTTTTTGCGGCGGCTGAGAACCTGGGCCACGCGTTCGATCTCCTTCTGCCGGCCGATGATGGGGTCCAGCTTGCCGTCTATCGCCATTTGGGTTAAATCACGGCCAAAGTGATCCAGGGCCGGTGTTTTGGTTTTTTTAGGGGTCTGTTTAGGCGCGGGGGGCACGGAAGGCTTCCCGGCCAGAATATTCTCCAGTTCATTATAGCAGGCGGCATACTCCACATTAAAGGTTTGCAGTACCTGCGCGGCCACACTGTCTTTTTCCTTCAGGATGGAAAGAAGCAGATGCTCCGTACCGATAACATCATTATTAAAGTTCTTGGCTTCGATGTAGGTCATTTTTAAAGCCTTTTCCGCCCGTTTGGAAAGGGGTAGGTTACCGATGGTCATCGTTCCGCCGGAGGGTGCGGTGGCGTCTTCTATGGCTTTTTTCAGTTTGTCCAGATTGCAGCCCAGGTTTTTGAGGATTTTTACGGCGATGCCCTCGCCCTCCTTAATAATACCCAGGGTAAGGTGTTCTGTGCCTATATAGTCATGTCCCAGACGCATGGCTTCTTCTTTGGAGTAGCGGATTACTTTTTGAACACGACTTGTAAAATTGTTTCCCATGGTTCCACCTTTAATCTTTTTTATCACAAGGATAATTAAACAATTTCAATTTAGTATAGCTTAACAACTCAGTCAAGAAATCATAATTTTAAATTTCGCATACACATTTTGGTTCCTTCCGGTCACATATTGCATAATAGGATAAAAAATGAAAAACTTGCTAAACGGGGGCGTAAATGGACAGCAATAGAACGGTGACGGGTGTGGAAAATAAAAAGTAAAAAACCTTCAAAAAAGATTTGCGGAGACAAGAAAAGGTTGGTAGATTAGAAGCTCTCGTAAACAGAGAAGCCTTTTGGGAAAAAGGTCAAAATAAAAATTGCTAATTGATTAAGGCGTGTTTAAAT
>JALTKX010000271.1 GCA_027006055.1 Calditrichia bacterium
TTTTGTGGGGTAACAAAAATGATGCCCGGCCGGGGCGACAGGAGGCGTACCTTTGTGGTAAAGGGATATTTGGCCTCTTTTTTTATGATACTGTCGGTATGGATCGCCTTTAGGGGCAATACCAGCTTTTGCGGTCCGCTCACCCGCACCGTATCCGGTTTCACCGATTGAGAGACAAACAGATAACCCGGCACCGTCTGAATGCTATGAACCACCCGGACCGGCAACCGGCGCTCTATCTTTTTATCCACTTCCAACAGGATGCGGCGGGGAGAGATGACATTGAGAATTTCCATGCCGTTCTCGGCGGGAAAATGTAAGTTCTCCTTTTGCTCTGAGAGGTCGATCAATCGCGTTTTTTTTATATCGGGGATATTCAGGTAGATATTTTTATCACGGAAATTCAGGCTAAAGAGCATGCGCCCCGTGCCTTTTACCCTCAGGGTAATGAATTCGGGGATTTTGCGTACCAGGGTAAGGCTGTCCCCCGCCAGCCCGACCCTTAGCGGCAGGCGGATTTGCGTGGTATACATCTTTTCGCTGCTGATCGATACCCAGAGGATAAGCGCCAACAAAAAAGACCCCAGCAGGGAGCGGTAATTTTCCTTTAGATAGGCTTTTATGCGTTCCATCCCGTGCTATTCCAGTTCCAGTATAAGTATGTCTTCGCGTGGATTCACCTGCAATGCGTTTGCGGCATGGCCGCCGTTTAAGGCCAGTTCCAAAAAATCGCGACTGTTCCACAAGGCCAGCAAGCCGCCCTCTTCCGCCTGACTGTAATAGCGTAGCACGCCGGGCAGGTGCCTGCCCTTAAACAGAATCTTTTTTATTTTCGAGCCATGCAGCCGTTCCAGGTCATGCCGGTTAAAAGCGAATATGATATTGCCAAAGTGATCAACGGATAACACGGGCACTTCAATACGACCATCCTCCGTTTTCCTGAAGGGTCTTGTTCCGTGATCGGTGCGCTGCGGCAGTTTCCGGCCAAGGGCTTCCGGAGCCTCGCCCATGGCCAGGCGGGCGGCCACGGGAGCAAACAGATCCCTCCCGTGAAAGGTAAAATGATGCTTGCCCTTCAGGAATTTTTCGGTATCTATCGCATAGAGCGTATGGGCCTCGTTTTCCATGATCAAACGGAACAAGCCGTTATCCGGCCCGACAAAGGTATGTTTGGCCGTTCGCAGAATGATGGCCCCCCGGTCACTGCCCACCCCCGGGTCGACCACCGCCAGATGCACGGCGCCCCTGGGGAAATAGTCATAATAGTTATAGAGCGTCAGCGAAGCTTCCCGGATGCCAAAGGGGGGAATATCATGGCTTATATCAACAATCTCCACACCGGGCGCCATCTGCCGGATAACTCCCTTACAGCTTCCCACATACCCATCCCGGGTTCCGAAATCCGTTAATAAAGTGATTATGGCTGTACTCATCGTTTTTCCTCTTGCTGGCAACTCGGACAAAAATGCGTGCCCCGGCCGGCAACCGTTATCTTTTCAATCGTATGTCCGCACCGCTTGCACGCCTGTCCCCGGCGACTGTAAACGTTAAAATAGAGTTGATTCTTCCCTTCGTTGCCCTTTGTGTTACGATAGTCGGAAATGGTGCTGCCCATATTATCGATGGAACGTTGCAGTACCCGCCGTATGTTATCGAACAGGTTCCGCGGACGGTCTATGTTGCGCGCGGTCGTCTTCGGATGAATTCCCGAAAGGAACAGCGCCTCATCCACATAAATATTACCCAGGCCCGCAATATACTTCTGCGAAAGTAAAAAGGCCTTGATATTCATCGCACTCTTTTTAAGCATTGCGGCAAAATCTTCGGCGGTTAAAGCCCTGTCCATGGCATCCGTACCGATTTTATCGACAATCGCCCCCGCCTCATCCACAAGGTAAACGCGGCCGAACTTGCGCGCGTCCCGGAATACCAGACGCGAGCCATTGTCCAGTAAAAAGCTCATTCGGTCATGCGCGTGGGGCGCTTCTTGCGCTTTTTCCCGTATCAGCAGCTGTCCCGTCATTCGCAAATGGATAACCAACGCGGCGGCATCCAATTCCACAATCAGATATTTCCCCTTGCGGCCGACGCCCTTCACGCTTTGCCCCTCTGCTTTCCGGGAGCTTGCCACCTCAAAGGTTTTATGCCAATAAAGCTCAACCGACTTTATGGTACGCCCCGGCAGGGCCGCGCGTAATTCCCGGGCCACGGTCTCCACTTCGGGTAACTCAGGCACCGCTCTTCCCCGTCTTTTTCTTATTCAGGCTGGCATTGAGAAATGCGCCAAAATCATAAGCCACATTCACAAAACGTTGTTCCATGCCGGGGGGCAGTTCCCCTTCGGCAACACTGTTTTTACGGGCCATGCGGTAGGCATCCGGGATTTCGCACCCTTTTTTCAGAGCCAGGCGGAGTTGTGTCTGACCATCCTTGCGATTTTTCATATTAAGATAATAAAGAGCCCGGAAATAATGCACATCCGCGGGAGACAGGGCGCGCTTATAGATTTCAGTGGCCATGTTATAGCCTTCTTCAAGCTGCCCGGTATTGTAAAAGGATTGTATGTAAATCAAAATCAGGTTCCGGTTCAGACG